>JBBQNT010000151.1:0-9374 GCA_038330215.1 Gemmatimonadales bacterium | reverse complement strand
GTATGGACGCGCGACGTGCCGGTGCGACCCGCGTCCGTCGAGTTGCTCGAGCGTGAACTGGTCAACGGCTTCCAGATTCGATTCAACGGCACCACGTGCAAGGTGCCCAACGACGAGATCGCGAAGTTCATCGGTATCGCTGCGGCGCTGCCGGCGCTCCGCCGCATCGCCATTGCGCCGGACGGAACGGTATGGGCCGAGCGTTTCGAGCCGCTCGCCGATACGCAGCGGGTGGATGTGGTGGCACCAGACGGACGCTTTCTCGGCACCGTGACAGGTCGTGGCGCACCGCTAGGCTTCCTCAGCGGCGGACGCGTGGTGTTTCACGAGACGGACGCGGACACGGACCTGCAGGAGCTCGTCGTGGTGCGCGTGACGGGGGCTGGCTGGTAGCGCACGGGCCGCGTGGCGGGCATCGTTCCCAACGTCAGGCAAGCGGTTGGTCGCGGCGCGCCGGGAGTTACTTTGCAGCGATGTCCGACGCCCCCCCTGCATCACGATCCGAGCCAACGCCCGCGTTGACAGCGGCGCCCATGGCTTCGCTCGATGAGCTGCTCGACGCCGAGTTGCATGAGCTCGCTGAGGCGGGCCTGCGCCGCTCGCTGCGCGCGGTACGGCAGCGGCGTGCTGGCACCGTGCTGTTCGATGGGGAGCGCATCGCGGATTTCGCATCGAACGACTATCTCGGCCTCGCCGCCGATCCGCGTCTGGCGCGCGCGGCCGCGGCGGTGCTCGAGTCGGAGGGCACGGGAGCCGGCGCTGCCCGCCTCATTTCCGGTAATCATCCGATTCATGAAGCGCTCGAGCGCGAACTGGCGTCGTTCAAGCACTGCGCTCGCGCGCTGCTTTTCCCCAGCGGGTACATGGTGAACCTGGGCGCCATTCCGGCGCTCGTGAACAAGCACGATGTGGTGTACAGCGATTCGCTCAACCACGCGTCGCTGGTGGACGGCTGCCGGCTCTCGCGCGCGACGGTGCGCGTGTTTCCGCACGTGGATCTTGACGCGCTTCGCGCAATGCTGACCGCGGACGCAGGCCAGTTCCGTCGTGCGATGATTGTGGTGGAAGGCGTGTTCTCGATGGACGGCGACATGTTCCCGCTGGACAGGCTCGTGCCGCTCGCGCGTGAGTTCGGTGCGTTCACGTATGTAGATGACGCGCACGGCACCGGCGTGCTCGGCGCAACTGGTCGCGGCGCGCTCGAGCAGTGTGGCGTGCTTGGCCAGATAGACGTCGTCGTCGGCACGCTCGGCAAGGCGCTGGGCACCATCGGCGCGTACGCGGCCGGATCGTCACGGTTGATCGAGTTCCTGCTCAATCGCGCACGCTCCTTCGTGTTTACCACCGGGACGCCGCCCGCCTTGTCGGCCGCGACGCTCGAGGCCCTGCGTATCAGCGAGACGGAGCCGTGGCGACGCAGCACCGTGCGCGACCGTGCGAGGCGACTTCGCCAACGTCTGCAACAGGGCGGACACGAACTGGCGGGAGCCGCCGATGGTCACATCATTCCCGTGCTCGTCGGCGATCCGGTGCGCACCATGCAGGTCGCGGCCGACATGCGCCGGCGCGGCTTCCTCATCGGCGGCGTGCGTCCGCCCACGGTGCCGGCTGGCACGTCGCGGCTGCGCATCAGCGTGAGCGCGCTGCATCCCAACGAACTCGTCGACGCGCTCGCGGCCAACCTGCTCGACGCGCTGCGTACAGGAGAGACGTCGTGACCTACGAAGACGACGAGTACGAAGACCTGACCGACGAGTCGTTCGACGGCCCGGCCGAGCTTCGCTCCGACGAAGACTGGATGTCGGACGACGACGACGGTGACGTGCTGGCCGAGACCGATTCGTTCGACGAGGCCGATCCCGTCGGCGAAGACGTTTCGCTCGGCGTGGCCATCGCCGGTCGGGAATACAGCGCTGAGGAGCAGCAGTTGCTCGTGCTCGATCAGGCGCATACGTGGCATCCGTACACGCAGCATCAGGGCATGGCGTTGCCGCTGCCCATTGCTCGCGCGAAGGGCGCCTGGCTGTACGAAACCAACGGTCGTCCCGTGCTCGATGCGATCTCCTCATGGTGGGTGACCACGCACGGGCACTGTCAGCCGGAGATCGCGCACGCGATCGCGGAGCAGGCGCGCACGCTCGACCATGTGATGTTCGCGGGCTTCACGCACGAACCGGCGGTGGAACTGGCATCGGCACTGGTTGCGCGCATGCCTCGCGGATTGTCGCGTGTCTTCTTTTCGGACAACGGCTCGACGGCGGTTGAAGTCGCGATCAAGATGTCGCTGCAGGCGTTCGCGAACAACGGTACGCCGCGCCGCCTGATCGCGGCGCTTGACCACGCGTATCATGGCGACACATTCGGCGCGATGGCGGCCAGCGGTCGCGGCTTGTTCACCACACCGTTCGAATCGCTGCTCTTCGAGGTGGCGCGCCTGCCGGATCCCAGCGAAGGCGATACGCTGGCCGCGCTCGATGCGCTCATCGACGCGCGCGGACATGAGCTGGCGGCCGTGATCGTGGAACCGCTGCTGCTTGGTGCCGGCGGCATGCGCGTGTGGGACGAGCGTGTGCTGCAGGGCATTCGCGAGCGCACCATGGCGGCCAACGTGCATCTCATTGCCGACGAAGTGCTCACCGGCTTCGGACGCACGGGCCCGATGTGGGCGTGCGAACGCGCCGATGTGTCGCCCGACCTCATGTGCCTCTCGAAGGGCATCACCGGCGGCTTCATGCCGCTGGGCGCAACCGTGGCCACCGAACGCATCTTCGACGCGTTCCTGGGTGACCGTACGCGCACGTTCTTTCACGGCCATTCGTACACAGCCAATCCGATCGTGTGTGCGGCGGCCCGCGCTGCCCTGTCGCTGTACGACGACGACTCCGAAGATTCGCGCATCGCGCTCGAAGTCGCGCAGGCGGGCCACCTGGCAGCGCTCGCGTCGCATCCGGGCGTACGCGCGGTACGTCAGATCGGTACGGTCGCGGCAGTCGAACTCGCGGGGACCAGCGGCTATCTGAGCGGGATCGGCGGCGAACTTTCCGCGTTCTCGCTGCACCAGGGCGTGCTGCTGCGCCCGCTCGGCAACGTCGCCTACATACTGCCGCCCTACTGTCTCACGACTGACGAGCTGGCGCAAGTGTACTCGGTCATCGCACGTTTCCTTGACGGAGAGCGAGCCACGCACGCGGGGAATCACGATGTCGACTGAAGCACCAGTGCGATTGGGAGTGACTGGCACGGACACCGAGATCGGCAAGACGGTCGTCTCGTGCGCCCTTCTCGCGTTGGCACGCGCGCGCGGCATGTCGATCGGCACGATGAAGCCGCTCGAGACCGGGGTGTTCGCGCGCACACGCGTGGATGGACCGTCCATGCGCTCGGACGCCGAGCGCCTGCGCTCCGCCGCCGGTGTCGAGGACGCGCTCGAACTCATTCGGCCCATCGCACTCGTCGAGCCGCTCGCGCCCATGGTCGCCGCCAAGCGCGCCGGCGTCACGATAGACATTGCACAGCTCGACCGCGCTTTCGAGAGGCTCTCCAGTGGCCGAGAGTTCGTGTTGGTGGAGGGCGCTGGTGGCTTGCTCGTGCCCATCACGCGCTCGATCTCGTACGCCGACCTGTTCGCGCGCTGGAGCTGTGAGCTTGTGATCGTTGCGGGCAATCGACTGGGTGTGCTCAATCACACGCGGCTCAGCGTGCTCGCGGCCGAGTCGCTTCGCATCCCCGTGCGCGCGATCGTGCTCACCTCACTCACCGGACGCGATGCCTCCATCGCTGAAGCCACCAACTTCGATGCGCTGGTCGAGCTCATGCCCCACATTCGATGCCTGCGCTTCCCGTGGGTGGACCGCTGGGAAGACGCCGACGCCCTCTGCGCTGCCGCCGAGGGCACCGGTCTCGCCGACCTTCTGTATAGCAACTCACGAACCGACTAACGGACTTGGCTTCCACGCGACTACAAGAAACTTTTGCGCGTTTGCGCCTTCGCGTTTTTGCGCTCGCTGCGATCGTAGTTCCAGGAATCTTCGCTCGCGGCCATTTGTTTACCAGAAGTGCAGTGAGCGCGAACTCGCGAAGGCGCAAACGCGCGAAGGGGATTTATTGTGTTCCTTCTTTTGGGGAGTGGTGAATGCGGCACGATGATGCGTTGGCGAATTGGAGCCAGATGGCGGATGTGGCGCTGGCGGGGGGAACGATTACAAGGGAGCAGGCGCATGCGGTGTTGAATGCACCGGATGAGGAGTTGCTTGACCAGTTGGCCGCCGCGTATCGGGTGCGTCGGGCGCACTGGGGCAATCGCGTGCGCCTGCATTTTTTGCTCAACGCGCAGAGTGGTTTGTGTCCAGAAGATTGCGGGTACTGCTCGCAGTCGTCCATCTCCACGGCGGATATCGAGAAGTATCCGATGATGGCGCAGGAGCGCATCATGGAAGCGGCCGACCGCGCGGCACAGCTCAAGGCGGGCACGCTGTGCATGGTGATCTCGGGCCGCGCGCCCGGCGAACGCGTGTTCGGCAAGGTGCTCGATGCGGTGCGCGCGGTGCGCGAGAAGCACGATCTCAAGATCTGCGCGTGCCTCGGGCTGCTCAATGCGGAGCAGGTGGGCCGCCTCAAGGATGCCGGTGTGGAGACGATCAATCACAACCTGAACGCGTCCGCGCGGTTCACCAGCGAGATCGTCTCGTCGCACACGTATGATGATCGTGTCGCCACGGTGGAGGCGGTGAAGGCGGCCGGTGTGAAGACGTGCTCGGGCGGCATTCTTGGCATGGGCGAAACGGACGACGACGTGATCGATCTTGCGTTGTCGTTGCGCGCGATCGACGTCAAGTCGGTGCCGGTCAACTTCCTTATTCCTGTGGAAGGCACGCCGCTCGCCAACGTGCGCCAGCTCGATCCGCGCCGGTGCCTGCGTATTCTCGTGCTGTACCGCTTGCTCTTGCCGTCACAGGAGATTCGCATATCGGGCGGCCGAGAGGTGCACCTGCGCAGCTTGCAGCCTCTCGGGCTGTACGCCGCGAACTCCATCTTCATCGGCGACTATCTCACCACGCAGGGTCAAACGGCGCAGGACGATCTTCGCATGATCGAGGACGCTGGCTTTGTGCTGGAAACGGCGGATGGCGACGCGTTCACCGGTGATCCGATGGACGGCGTGCCGGCTGAATATCCGCGCGCGAAGCTGCCGCTCGTGGAAGTCTGAACCCTGATTCGTGGCGGCGCGCGCGCGGTGAGGAGCGAAGCCGCGCGTCTTCGCGACATCTCACCGGCCCGTGCACCCGTCAGGGCAGGCGCGGCACTGAAACCGCCTTTACCGCGGAGGCGCGGGGGCGCGGAGAGTACCGCAACGGCAACTGCAACCGTCATGGGATTGGTACGAAGCGAGTCGCGCGTACGAATCGTGTTCCCTCCCCACTGCAGCTCCACTCTGCGCCTCCGCGGCTCTGCGGTAGAGGCCGTTCGCCGTGCCTCAGCGCATCCGCGGTGCAGGGCGCGCACCTCCACTAACTTGCGGTATGAGCATTGCCGGCCTTCGCAAGGAATACCGGCTCGCTGCCCTTGGCGAGCACGATGTCGACGCTGACCCGATCGTGCAGTTCGAGCGCTGGTTCGCCGACGCACGTGACGCCGATTGCAACGAGCCCAACGCCATGACGCTTGCCACGTGTACGCCCGACGCGTATCCGTCGGCACGCATGGTGCTGCTCAAGGGCGTGGATGCGCGCGGCTTCGTCTTCTTCACGGACTATCGCAGCCGCAAGGGTCAGGAGCTGTCGGACAATCCGCACGCCGCGCTGTGTTTTTTCTGGCACGAGCTCGAACGACAGGTGCGAGTGAGTGGCGCGGTGCAGCGCATCGCGCGCGGCGAATCGCTGGCGTACTTTTCGTCGCGTCCTCATGGTTCCCGCATCGGGGCCTGGGTGTCGCATCAGTCGCAGGTGATTGCCTCGCGCGAGGTGCTGGAGCAACAGGTTGCCGAGGTATCGGCGCGCTTCGCGGACGACCAGGTGCCGCTGCCCGAGCACTGGGGCGGATTTCGCGTGATTCCTGACGAGATCGAGTTCTGGCAGGGACGCGAGAGTCGCCTGCACGATCGCATCGCGTACACACGCTCCGGCGGTCGGTGGGTGACGCGGAGGCTGAGTCCATGATCGCGAGCTGGCGTTTCGCACGTACGACACTGCCTCGGGCGATGCGTCTCGCGAAAACTTTCGCGCCGCGCGCTTTGCTGGTTGGCAGTTTCAGTGTACCGCTCGTGCACTGCGCGGATTCGCCGAACGCCGGCGCGACAGACGTCGAGTCTTCGCAGCTGGCGGCGACAGCTCCCACGCGCGCGTGCCCCGCGATCACCGCAGTGACGTGGCAACCTGACACGCCGGTTGCGGGCTCGCTCTTCCAGTTGCGCATCGCGCCGGTGACGGCCGAGGACGTCGCACAGATCATCACCGCGCGCATGGCTGGCGAGCCGCTGCACTTCCGTGTGCAAGATGGCACCGCCACCGCATTCGCGGCTGCCCCGGTGGACTCAGGCAGCGGACTCTCGCTCGACCTGCTGTGCGCAGACGGCACACGCGCAGCGCTTCGCGTGCCGACATCGGTCGCCGAGTATCCACTCGAGCGGCTGCGCGTGGCACCACGCTTTGGGGCCCGACCCGATTCTGCGCTCGCCGCACGTCAGCGTCGCGAAGCGCAGCGCGCGGCTGCCGTGTCCCGCGCATCGCACGACACGCCGCGACTCTGGACCGACGCGTTTCTCAAGCCACGCGACTCGCGCATCACGAGCGGATTCGGCGGCGGTCGCACATTCAATGGCGCGGTGACGAGTCGGCACATGGGCACCGACTACGCCGGCGCGGTGGGCACCCCCGTGCGCGCCGCCAACCGCGGGGTCGTGCGACTTGTTGATGCGTTCTATCTCGGCGGCAACGTGATTTATCTGGATCACGGCGCTGGCTTCGTCACCGCTTATTTGCATCTGAGCAAGCGACTGGTCGTGGAAGGCGACACAGTGTCACGCGGCGCCGTGATTGGCCATGTCGGCGCCACCGGACGAGTCACCGGCCCACACCTGCACTTCATCGCCCGCTACGGCAACATCACGATTGACGCCGCGAGTCTGATCGGCGTGCAGTAGGCGCATTGCGGTAGCGGTCACGCGGGAACCTGGCGCCTCCCGAGTGGCTTGGTCGCGCATGACGAATGACACTGCTCCCGCATTCCTGTTGCTCGGTGGCGCCGGTGGAATCGGCGCGGCAACCGCCCGACGACTCGTCGCCAGCGGCGCGCGCATATTTCTCGCCGGCCGCACCGAAGAGCCGCTGGCCGCGCTCGGCGCGGAACTCGACGCAGCCTATCACGTGGGCGACCTGACGACCTTCGACGCTGTTGATGCGGCGTTCGCTGCGGCCATCCAATCAATCGGCGCACTTTCCGGCGTCGCCAATCTCGTCGGCTCGATCGTACTCAAGCCTGCGCACCTCACCCGCGAAGACGAGTATCACGCGACGATTGCGCAAAACCTCACCAGCAGCTTCGCCACCGTGCGCGCGGCGGCGCGGAGCATGACCGCGGGCGGCAGCGTGGTGCTCGTCGCCACCGCCGCCGCGCGACACGGCCTGGCCAACCACGAGGCGATCGCGGCGGCCAAGGGCGGCGTGATCGCGCTCTCGCGCAGCGCCGCAGCCACGTATGCGAGCAATGGACTGCGCGTGAACGTGGTTGCGCCCGGCCTTGTGCGCACGCCAATGGCTTCGCGCATCACGTCCAACGCCGCGGCGGAAGCTGCGTCGGCCGCCATCCACGCGCTCGGACGCATCGGCGAGCCGGATGACGTCGCGCCTGCAATCGCGTGGTTGCTGGGCGCGGATGCATCATGGGTGACGGGACAGGTAATTGGCGTGGACGGCGGACTGGCCACGGTGCGCTCGCGCTAATCGGGACGGCGCCACACACACGATATCACCCACGGTCGCGCTACACGGTCGCGCTACACGGCCGCGCTACACGGGCTTGAGTCGCGCGAGCCGCTGGCGCACGAGTTGCACCTGCGGCTGCAGCTCCTCGTCGGCGCGATCGTAGACATCGAGAAAGCGCACATAGTAGCCGGCCGCCTGCTCCGTCTGTCCGCGCTGCTCGTGCAGCTCACCGAGCCGCTTGAGCGCAGGGGCGAGAAGAAACGCGTCGTCCTCGAGTCGTGACCATCGCAGCTGCTGAACGAACGCACCGTAGCGCACGATTGCCGAATCGGGAGCGCCCGCCAGATCGTACACGCGACCCTGCTCACCCGACAGGCACTCGGGACACTTGCTGTAGGTGGGCAGATTTTGAATGGTGGTGACTGCGTAGTCGTAGTTCTGTGCCTGCAGTGCGATCTCGGCTTCAGTAAATGCGAGCGGCACCGTATCGGTCACACCGGCGGCAGTCGCACGACGCCGATACTCGGCCAGCAGTTCCCGCGCGCGATCCACGCGTCCGCTCAGCGCATAACCACGAGCGAGCATCAGGATGGGCGTGAGATTCATGTCGGAGTTGGCCCGGCTCGCCTTCAGCGATCCGGACACGAGGTCGAGCTCACGCGCGGCACCGTTCCGGTCACCGGTGAACCACACGCGCGCAATCGCGCGACGTGTCTGCACCGCCAGTGCCGTTTGCGGCTCTACATCGGGATCGGCACGCAGATACGCCATCACGATGGAATCGGCCTCGACGAGACGGCCTCGCAGCATCATCAACGCCGAGAGTGCGCCGTCGGCCATGCGTCGCACGCCGATGTCATCAGCGCCGAGCCGACGAAGCTGCAGAAGCGCCGACTCGGCGCCATCGAAGTCGCCGGCAGAATACGAGACGCCCGCGGCAGCGGTGTGCGCCAGCGGATGCGTGGGGAAGCGCCGCAGGAACTGCACCGCGCTGGACCGCGCCGCATCGTGCTTGCGCAGGGCGATTTGCGCGTCGACGAGATTGGAATATTGCAGCGCCGTTGCCGTGCCTCGCACCGCGCGCAGCAATAGCGTCTCGGCGCGCGCCGGCTCCGCGCGATCCATGTACGTGATCGCAAGGTTGTTCAGCGCACGCGTGTCGCTCGAGTCGATCGCCAGCACGCTCTCGTACGCTGCGACGGCACGACGCAGGTCGCGCTGGTCGCCGACGCCGGAGTAGTAGCTGCCCTCGAGCAGGTATCGCTCGATCGGAGTGAGTCGGTCGCGGTGACGCATGGCCTGCTCCAGCAACTGCTGCGCGCGCTCGGGCTGCTGTCCGCGGTTGTTCAGCGCGACCGAGAGCTTGCGCATGGCCATCGCGAATGTGGTGTCGAGCTGAATCGCGTCTTCGAGCAGCCGGTAGCCGCGCGGATAGTCGCCGCGCACGTCGATGGC
>JBBQNT010000150.1:0-9399 GCA_038330215.1 Gemmatimonadales bacterium | reverse complement strand
TTCCTGCCTGCTCGCCAGCATCGGTCTCGACACCGGCTCGGCCGCCGTCGTCATTGGCGCGATGCTCATCTCGCCGCTCATGTCGCCCATTCTCGGCGTGGGACTGGGCACCGCCATCGCCGACCGGGCGCTGCTCGCGCTTGCACTGCGCGAACTCGCGCTCGCGACGATCGTGACATTGCTCGTCAGCACCCTGTACTTCATGCTCTCGCCACTGGCGGAGCCCACGGCCGAACTGATCTCGCGCACGCAGCCCACCCTGCTCGACGTCGGCGTGGCACTCTTTGGTGGCATCGCCGGTATCGTGGCCGGTTCACGGCGTGACCAGAGCTTCGCGCTGCCTGGTGTGGCCATTGCGACCGCGCTCATGCCGCCGCTTTGCACGGCCGGCTTCGGCCTGGCAACCGGACGTCCCGCGTTTTTTCTTGGCGCGCTTTACCTGTACGTGATCAACGCGATCTTCATCGCGCTTGCGACGTTCGTGGTGGCGCGCGCGCTGCACTTTCCGCTGCGCAGCTTTGCGGACGCCCGAGCACGCAAGCGTGAGATCCGTCTGGTCACGTCCGTCGCCGGCATCGCCATCCTACCCAGCCTGGGATTCCTCTACTCCACCGTGGAGTCCGCCCGCGAACGGCGCCGCGTGGAGCAGTTCGTGACGGGGGAAGTCAACGCCCGCGGCGGCGAGGTGCTGCGGTGGACGCTGGTGGATGTCAACGATTCCTCGCGCGTGAAGCTGTACCTCGCCGGTCAGCCGTTCGAATCGGAGACCGTCGACTCTCTGCGCGAACGCCTGCCCACCTACGGACTCACGGAGCACGGACTCGAGGTCATCCAGAGCGACATCTCATCGCGCGACCTGGAGCGTCTGGAGACGGATGTACAGCTGCGCACGTTGCAGGCGATCGAGATTGCGCAGGCCGCGCGGGATTCGGCGGCTGCGGCAGCGGCGGCGGCATTGGCGCGTCTCACGCCGGTGAGTCTTTCGGCGCTCGATACGGCGCAGATGCGCCGGGTGGCGCGGGAGATGGCGAGCGCATTTCCGGAGGTGCTATCCGTTGCCTACGCACCACAGACGAACCTGCTCGCCGCCGACTCGCTCTCCCCGCCTGCCACGCTGTTCGTCGAGTTCGGTGCTGCGGTCCGTCCGGCCATCCGGACCGATGTGCTCTCCCGCGCCCAATCGCTCGTGCGCTCACGGCTCGGGACCGATTCGGTGCGCGTGGTGGCCCGTTAGCGGGACACCTGCTGTCCGTGCGGGTGGACACGCTCGCCGAAAGAGGGCGCAACTTGTCTCGTAACACGTTGTATTGCAAACAGTTGTCGACGTCGCACTGCTGGCATCGCGCTTGCCATTGAAGGAGTTCGTTGGTGTCCCGACCGCCCTTCTTCCTGCGAGCCTTTCATGCCACATGCTTTCGTCCCCCGCGTGTTCTCCCGCACTACCTGCCTCACGGTCGCGCTGCTCACGATTCTCACCTCCGTCCTGCCGGCGATCGCCCAGGCGCAGGACCGATCCTGGCCACCGCAACTGCGACGCGATCGGCCGCAGCTGGCCCTTGAAGGTGCCGGCGCCCTCTCGTCGCTTTCCGGCAATGCCGTCGGCTCCGCCTCTGACGGTACGGGCTTCGACGTGCTCGCTTCCATCGGCGTGAGTGTGCTTTCCCTCGGCGCCGGCTACCAGCGCAGTACTCACTCGCTCGGCGGCGATGACGCGGTCGTGCAGGGCGTCTTCTTCGAGCCGAGAGTGGCCCTGCCCTTCGCGGCGCGCAATTTCACGCCATTTGTGTACGGACGCGTGTCGCGACTGGAGCGCACCATCGACAACAGTCTCGGCCGAGTGAACACCAATGGCACCGGACTGGGCGCGGGTGTGGGCACCTATGTCTGGTTGGCGCCCAACGTGCAGCTCAACACCACGGTGGGGTGGACGGACCTTCGTTTCAGCGCCACCGACGACGTGTCGATCTTCCCGCTGGCCGGCCGCACGACGGGCTCCAGCTGGGGCGTGCGCGCGGGCCTCACGCTCGGTTTCGATCGCTGGGGACGCTGAGGACGGGGCCGCTCAGCCTGTTATCGGTCCGGTGAGCGTGAGTTCCAGCAGCTTGCGAGCCGGCTGCGGATCGCGCGTGAGGTACACCTGCAGTCGTTCCACGAGCACCGGCGCAGTCACACGGAGTGCGAGCAGCTCGCGCTCCGTTTCGCGCGTCAGTGTGCGATAGAAGTTGAGCGTGCAGTGCGGCGTGAACAGAAACCTCGCCGGCTTGAACGGCAGGCCGCTGGTGGCAATGCGCTCGTGCAGCGTGCGCAGCGGTCCGTGCGGATCGAGCGGCAGTGAGATGATGTCGGTCTGCATGAATCGTACGGGCGCGCCGAACGAGAGCGTCATCGGTGCGATAGACGCGGCGATCGGGGCCAGCGCACGCTCCACCTGCTCGGTGGGCGTGTCGCTCGGAATCGCCCCAACTCCGGACGAGCCCACAAGTGTCACATGCGGCGGCGTCAGGCGCGCGAGCTTCTGGTCATAGCGCTCCTGGATGTCGCGCACGATGCGGCCCGCCTCGCCGGGCAGTTCGACGAGCACGAATATTCCGAACGAGGCGGCCACGTCAGCGCATCACGCGAAGGCAGCGGCGGTGGGACTGGAGCATGCGATTCGGGGTAGCAGAGCCTTGAAGGGAGCAGCGCGAGTTGGCAGCCGAGACCGGACATCCGGACCCTCACGCCGCTCGCACCCACGCTGTAACTTGACCTGATGGGTGAAGCCATGGCAGTGATCCGTGAATACGCGAGTGAGTCCGAGGCGCACGTCGCACGCAGCGTGCTCGAAGCGCACGACATCCCGGCCGCCGTGCTGCGCGATAGCGCGGGCGGCATGCTGCCGTCCATGCACATCATTTTCCCTGTGCGGCTCGCGGTGCGCGACGCCGATATCGCACGCGCGCTCGACATTCTCGACGCCCCATTCATCGAGAACGACGACACGTTTCCCATGGACGATTTCCCCGCCCCCCCTCGCTGACGGCATGACCCGCGGCCCGTTCACGGACGCCGTCGTCTGCATCACCGGCGCGTCGAGTGGTATCGGCGCCGAACTTGCCCGACAGTGCGCTGCACAGGGTGCCCGGCTGGTGCTTGCCGCGCGCGACATGGTCCGTCTCGAGCAGGTTGCGGCGGAGTGCGACGCCATCGGCGCCCAGGCGCTGATCGTGCGCACCGATGTGGGCGTGGAGGCCGACTGTGCCGCCCTGATCGAGCAGACCATCGCGCACTATGGGCAGCTCGATGTCCTGATCAACAACGCCGGTCTGGGCGCGAGCGGCCTGTTTCGCGATGTCACCGATCGTTCGACCTTCGAACGCGTGATGCGCGTGAACTTCCTGGGCAGCGTGTGGTGCACGTCATATGCGCTGCCGCACCTTGAGCGTGCGCGCGGCCGCATTGTTGCCGTCTCGTCGCTGGCCGGCCTCACGGGCGTGCCCAAGCGAACAGCGTACGGTGCGAGCAAGCACGCCATGGCCGGATTCTTCGACTCGCTGCGGGTGGAGCTCGATGGCAGTGGCGTCAGCGTGACCGTTGCCTATCCCGGCTTCGTTTTTAGCGAGATCAACCGCCATGCGCTCGGCCCCGACGGCACGCCGTGGGGCGACCGGGGCTACAAGCGACGCCCAGGTGAAACGATGGCCACCGACGAATGCTGTCGTCTTATTCTCAGAGCGGCCGCCCGGCGTGACCGCGATATCGTGATGACGTGGCGCGGCAAAGTCGGACGCGTGCTCAAACTCATCTCGCCCGCGCTGGTGGACCGGCTCGCCAAGCGCGCCATCGAAGGAAAGCAGTAGCCATTCCCATCGTCGCCGTCACCCCCGACTCTTTGGCCGACGCCGCCATCCGCCTGCGTCGCGGTGAACTGGTGGGCATGCCCACCGAAACCGTCTACGGACTGGCGGCGCACGCGCTTGACCCGGCCGCCGTGGCGCGAATCTACGCGGCCAAAGGGCGTCCGGCGTGGAACCCGCTCATCGTGCACGTCGCGGACACGCCGGGGGCACGCGAGCTGGCGCGAGAATGGCCCGCGAGCGCTCAGCGGCTGGCCGACGCCTTCTGGCCCGGTCCGCTCACGCTCGTGCTTCGCAAGCAGCCGCATGTTCCGGACATTGTCACCGCTGGCGCTGATACCATCGCGCTTCGCGTGCCGGCGCATCCGGCTGCGCTCGCGCTGCTGCGCGTCTCGGAACTGCCGTTGGCGGCGCCGAGTGCCAATCGCTTCACGCAGCTCTCGCCCACCACCGCGCAGCATGTGGAGCATGCGCTCGGCGACCGTGTCTCGCTCATTCTGGATGGCGGTGCGTGCGACATCGGCATCGAGAGCACCGTGCTCGACCTGACCACAGATCCTCCGACGCTGCTCCGACCCGGACTTGTAGGAGCAGATGTACTCTCAGAGGTACTCGGGCAGACCGTTCGCGTCCGGGCCGACGCGACGGCCGACTCGCGGGCCGGCGCGTCGGACGACACGCCAGACAACGCGACGCCCCATCGCTCCCCCGGAATGTCCGCGCGCCACTACGCACCGCGCGCTGAGGTGTGGCTCGTCTCGCGCAGCGAGCAGGGCGAGGCGCAGGATGCGGTCGACCGCCTGGCGCACACCCCGGACGCACGCCTGGGCGTGCTGGCGATCGAACGGCGACTCCAGCTCGCGGGCGCGCAGCGTACGATCGTGCTGCCCGACGACCCCGCCGGCTACGCGCGCGCGCTCTACGCAGCGCTGCACGCGCTCGACGACGACCGCTGCACGCTCATCGTGGTGGAGCGCCCCCCAGCAACGCCGCCCTGGGCCGCGATCCACGACCGTCTGCTGCGCAGTACCCGATGATGCGGCTCGGACTATAGATTGGCCAATGCTTCCGATCGATCTCTCCGGCAAGCGCGCCCTCGTTGCGGGCGTCGCTGATGATGGCGGCTTCGGCTTCGCCATTGCGAAGGCCCTCGCGCAGGCGGGGGCATCGGTGTGCGTCGCCACTTGGCCACCCGCGCTCAACATCTTCCGCAACCTGCTCGAGCGCGGCAAGCTCGACGACTCGCGTCGTCTGGCTGACGGCACGCTCTTCTCGTTCGAGCGCATCTACCCGCTGGACGCTGGCTACGACACGCTCGACACCGTGCCCGCCGACGTGCGCGAGTCCAAGCGCTACGCGGGCGTTGGCGACTTCACCGTGAGCGGACTTGCCGCGCAACTCGTGGAAGACTTCGGTGCACAGCCGCTCGATATCGTCTTTCACGCGCTGGCCAATGGGCCGGAAGTCAAAAAGCCGATGCTCGAGGTGAGCCGGAAGGGCTACCTCGAGGCGGTGAGCGTGAGTGCGTACTCCGCCGTCGCTCTGATGCAGCATCTCGGCCCGATCATGCGTCCGGGCGGCTCGATGTGTTCGCTCACGTACATGGCGAGTGAGCGCGCGATTCCGGGCTACGGCGGCGGGATGTCGTCGGCCAAGGCCGCACTCGAGAGCGATACGCGCACGCTCGCCTTCGAAGCCGGACGCAAGTGGGGAATACGCGTGAACACCATCTCGGCCGGCCCATTCGCGTCACGCGCGGCCAAAGCGATCGGCATCATTGAACGCATGGTGGATTACTGTACCGCGAACTCTCCGCTCGCCGAGCCGCTCGAGGCGATGGACGTCGGTAATACGGCGGCGTTCCTGGCCAGTCCTCTGGCGTCGGGCATCACAGGCACCACGCTCTATGTCGACAAGGGTTATCACTCGATGGGCATGGCCGTCGATCCGGCATCGGCCGGCGTGACGCCCTCCGCCTGAGCAAAGCGACACCCGCCCGGCCGCGCACACCCTCTCGATGACTTCTCGTCCCCGACATGGCGTGCGCGCGCAGGTGATTGCGCTGCTGGTGGTAGTGGCGTTGCCGCTGGCGGCCGCACACATCCTGCATTCGGCCGGCCAACTGCGGGACAGCCGTGCAGCGGCCCGTGAGCGTGTCGAACAAGCGGCCGAGGTAATGGCCAATCGCACGGACGACTGGATCGAGAGTGCGAATGCCGCATTTCTCTCGCTGGCCGATCCGGTGCGCCGCAACTGGGATTCGCGGCCCACGCTCGACTCGCTGCTTGGCGTCGCTTCGACCGCGTCGAATCAGCGCTATGTCAACTTTTTCGTGGTTGATACGCTCGGCATCAATCGTGGCAGCGGACGTCCCACGCCGGATCGGGACACGATCAACTATCTCGAGCGTGACTACTACGCCGCTGCGTTGTCCTCCAACGGTGTTGTGGCAGGCGCACCGCGCCAGTCGTTTGTGCTGCCGGGCCGTCCGTGGGTGGTGATACTGGCGCGTGCCCTCCGTACGCCCGCCGGCGAGTCATACGGCGTCATCGCGTCGCCGGTGCGCATCGATACGCTCACCGACTTCATCAGCATCGCCGCGTTCCGAGAGCGTCCTGTGGTGACGGTGCTCGACACCAACGGCACCGTGGTGGCCCGCTCCGTCGCGCCCGATCAGTATATCGGCACCAATGTGTTCGCGTCCACGGGCGTACGTCCCGCATGGTCCGACAGCACGCAGGTGCAGCAGTTTCCGGGCATTGACGGCATCATGCGGCTGACGGCGAGTGTGAAATCGCGGCGCGCGCCGTGGATCGTGAACGTGGGCGTCTCGGTAGACGCGTTCGAGGCGCCGTTCCAGACGCAGCTTCGCGAAAACATCGCGCTCTCCCTCATTGCGCTGCTCATCGCATTGGCCGGCGCCTACATCATCGGTGGTCGCATCACGCGCCCGCTGGTGGAGCTCGCGCGTGACGCACAGCGCATCGCCGACGGCGAGACCGCCTATCGCACCAAGGTGTCCGGGCCGACCGAAGTACAGGTGCTCAGCGATGCCGTCAACCGCATGGCGGAGACCGCCGAACGACGCAGTGAGGTGCTTGCCGACAACGAGCAGCGCTACCGATTTCTCTTCGAGTCCAATCCGCTGCCGATGTGGGCGTGGAACGCGGACACGATGGAGATCCTCGCGGTCAACGATGCGGCGATCGAACACTACGGTTATGAGCGCGAGGCGTTCGAGGGCCAGCCGATCACGCTCCTGATCGACCCGTCGGAGTACGACCGTTTTTCACAGCGACGTCTGCCGTTCACCGAGAACCGCCAGAGCGCCGGCATCTGGAAGCATCGCACTTCGCAGGGCGATGTCGTGGAAATGGAGATCGTCACCACCTCGTCCCGCCGACTCGGCTCGGCGAGCTGGCTCTCAATCGGCATCAACGTGACCGCGCGTCGCGAGGCGGAGCGTGCGCTGGCGCGCAGTGAAGCGCAGTTGCGGCAGTCGCAGAAGATGGAGGCGGTGGGGGCGTTCGCCGGCGGCATTGCGCACGACTTCAACAACCTGCTCACCGGCATGATCGGCTTCTGCGAACTCGCGCTCGATGCACTGCCCTCGGACCACGCGGTGCGTGCGGATGTCGCGGAGATCCGCGCACTGGCGGAACGCGGCGCAGACCTCACGCGACAGATCCTGGCAGTGAGTCGCAAGCAAGTGCTGCAGCCCACGGTGTTCGACCTGAACGAGATGGTGCAGGAACTCGAACGCCTGTTCGCGCGCGTGGTGGGCGAACACATCACCGTTATCACGCAGCGCGATGCGTCGCTTGGCCCCATCGAGGCCGACAAGGGTCAGCTCGAGCAGGTGTTGCTCAACCTTGTCGCCAACGCGCGAGACGCCATGCCGTCGGGCGGCACGCTCACCATCGAGACGCGCAGTGTATCAGCCACACACGCACAGCAATACCGGCTCGCGGCGCGCGACTGGTGCATGCTTACCGTACGCGACACTGGAGTCGGCATGACCGACGAAGTACGCGAACGGGTATTCGAGCCCTTCTTCACGACCAAGGAACGCGGCAAAGGGACCGGACTGGGTCTCGCACTCGCCCACGCGATGCTCGAGCAGGTGCACGGCGTCATCGGATGCGAAAGCACACTCGGCGTAGGAACCACCTTCCGCCTCTTCTTTCCAAGAGCGAAGGCGCGCCACGACCTCCACGTCTCGCAGTCGAACCGACGCGTATCGAACGTGCGCGGAAGCGAAACGGTGCTGCTCGCCGAAGACGAAGCGTCGGTGCGCGCCGTAGCCACGGCCGCACTCGAACGCCAGGGCTACATCGTGCTGCCAGCACCCAACGGCCCCGCGGCCCTCGAGATCGCACGGCAGTTCAACGGACCGATTCACCTGCTGCTCACCGATGTGGTCATGCCCGGCATGCATGGACGCGCGCTCGCCGACGCCCTCGTGGCCACACGACCGGAAACACGCGTGCTCTTTGCCTCCGGTTACACCGACGACACGGTGCTGCTGCGCGGCATTCGTGTCGACGAGCTTTCGTTCATTCAGAAGCCCTTCACGCCCGATCAGCTCTCGCGGCGAGTGCGCGAGGTGCTCGACGCGCCGAACACGCCCTCCACCGCCTGAGACGCGATCGTGGGCATCGTCATCTTCGTGATGGGCGGCGTCGTGGCCGTCTTCCTCGCCATGCTCGCCGGCGGCCTCATGCTGCCCGCACGCACCGCGCACACACGCACCGTCCGACTCCGCGCGACGCCGGATGTCGTCTGGTCACTGATCGCCGATCCGGCCGGCTACCCCGCCTGGCAGGACGCCGTCTCGTCAGTCGACATCGACGGTCGCGCCCCCCTGCGGTGGCGCGAATACTCCGACGATGGCTCCGTCGGCTTCGAAGCCGCGAACGTGCAACCACCCCACCACTTCACCGTCCACAGTCTCGGGGATGAAGCAAAGCGCCGAACCGAACGCGTTTTCGTGTTGGAGGCCGAAGATGGTGGCACCCTGCTCACCTACACCGAACAGTCCAGCACGCCAAATCCAATCGCGCGCTTCATCGGTCGCTATGTGAACAAGCGGCGCACCTCAGCCGACCTCCTCCTTTCCGAACTCGCGAACGCCCTCGGTTAGTGCAACGCGCGAAGCGTGTTTGACAGGACGCCCGCACCAACCTCGCTGAAACACTCCCAGGCTTTTCTTCGCGTATTTGCGCGTTCGCGAATTCGCGCAGCTTCATCGGGCCGGCAAGAATGCTCGCCGCTCGAGCGAACATTCGTGCGAGCGCTGGCGCAGAGTGCACGAAATCGCGAACGCGCAAATTCGCAAAGGATCAGCGCGAACGGCTCTGCCCACCGGTTCGCGACTGGCTCTATGGGAAGTGCTGTGAGGACGTGGGTGGGGAGTTAAATGCTGTTTTCGCGACTTGCTCGCCGTAGAGCCCTGATGCTGGCTATACCGAGCAACGGCCCGACGGCGAGCACCGGGAAGGCCCACGCCCAACCGACCGTGCGCGCGACGAAGGGGACGAGCTGGATGGTTATCGTGGTCAGC
>JBBQNT010000149.1:0-9429 GCA_038330215.1 Gemmatimonadales bacterium | reverse complement strand
CCTGATCAGCATCAGCGTAGAGGCTGTCTTCATTGCCTGCGCGAATACGTCCGACATCTGTGCCGGCGGCGACGGATAGCTGCACGAGGTTGGTCTATCGGGTCCCGGAAAGGATGGTGGCGATACATCGGTTGGTCCCGGAGAACCGAACCTGTGCTCGCGCTCTACGCCGAAGCTACGCGGACGTCGCGGGGGTTGGCAAGCGCGACCGCTCGACCGCGGCCTCGGCGTGTCCGGTGACGTTGCCGGACTCGAGCCGGAAGAGGCGCTCGTATTGCCCCCCGGCAGCCAATAGTTGGCGGTGTGCGCCGCGTTCCACCACCGCCCCGTGATGCAGCACGAGGATCTGGTCGGCGTCCGCGATCGTACTGAGGCGGTGGGCAATAGCGATCGTCGTGCGCCCTTGCATCAGCGTGGCCACCGCGCGCTGGATGTCGGCTTCGATCTCGGAGTCCACCGCGCTCGTGGCCTCATCGAGGATCAGGAGCGCCGGGTCGGCAGCGACGGCGCGGGCGAAGGCCAGCAGCTGCCGCTCGCCCACACTCACCCCTGCCCCGCGCTCGGAGAGCACGTGCGACCAGCCGCCCGGCAAGCGCGCGATGATGCGGTCCGCCCCTACCCGGGCGGCGGCCAGGTCCAACGCGGCCTGATCGAGCGGTGCGGACAGCCGGATGTTGCTCGCCACGTCGCCGGCAAAGAGGAAGATGTCCTGCTGCACGTAGCCCATCACGGCGCGCAATACATCGAGCGGCACGCCGCGGATGTCCTCTCCGTTGAGCAGGATGCGTCCGCGCTGCGGCTCGTAGAAGCGCAGCAGCAGGTTCACGATCGTGGACTTGCCGGCGCCGGTGTGCCCGACCAGCGCGAGCGTCTGCCCAGGCGCCACCACAAAGGAAACGCCGCGCAGGACCCAGTTGGGCGCGCTGTCGTCGGCGTGCTCGACAGCGGCGGTCAGGGCGTCGTCTGCGACGCCTTGCGCACGTGCGTAGTGAAACCAGACGTCGTCGAACGTGATGGTGACAGCGGCCGCGCGCAGGGCCGCCACGCGCTGCTCCCGGTCCGGCGTCACGCCTGCACCGGCCGTGGCCGGCGTGTCGAGCAGCGTGAAGATGCGCTCCGCCGCAGCCATCGCCGCCTGCAGGATGTTGAACTTCTCCGACAGGTCCTGTAGCGGCTGGAAGAAGCGACGCACGAGCTGCAGGAAGGCCGCGACCGTGCCCACCGTGAGCGCGCCGTCCTGAACGCGACCCCCACTCGCAACCACAAGGCTGGCCAGAGCGAGCGTCGTGAGGAACTCGATCACGGGAAAGTAGAGCGCGTACACGCGGATCGAGCGCAGATGCGCGTCGAGATGCGCCGCGTTGAGTGCCGCGAATCGCTGGCGTTCGTCGGGTTCCCGGCCGAAGAGCTGCACCACGCGCACACCCGCGATGCGCTCCTGCAGGAAAGCCGTGAGTGCGGCCAGGCGTGTGCGAATCTCGCGGTAGGCGGTTCGAACGTACGTCTGGAACAGCCGCGACACGCCGAAGACGAGCGGAATGACCACGAACGCAGCCAGTGCGAGGCGCCAGTCGATCACCAGCATGACCACACTGATCGCGCCGAGCGTGAACAGGTCGCCCAGTCCCGCGACCACTCCGGATGTGAACAGCTCGTTCAGCGCCTCGACATCGCTTGTACTGCGCGTCACCAGGCGCCCTACCGGCGTCCGATCAAAGAACGATACCGGCAGCCGCTGCAGGTGGGCGTAGAGCTCCAGCCGAAGGTCGCGCATGACGCGCTGGCCAAGCAGCGCGGTGAGCAGCGTCTCGCCATAGGTGGCGGCGAACTGCACCAGCAGGACTCCGGCAAACGCAACTGCCGCCATCGTCACGACACCGATGTCACGCGCTGGAAGCGCGGTGTCGATCACCCAGCGCGTGAGCAGCGGTCCGACCAGTTGCAGCCCCGACTGCAGCACGATCAGCAGCAGCGCCGCCGCGACGAGGGGTCGCCATGGTCGCACGTACGCAAACAGTCGGCGGATGAGCCGGGCGTCGTAGGTGCGGGTGGCGGGTGTGTCGTCGGGGGATGCAGCGGCGGCCATGGACGACAATCTAGCGCGCGGCTCCGATAGTTTTGTGGAGTGGATATCGCTCAATGAAAGACTTCATCCGTATTCGCGGCGCGCGCCAGCACAACCTGCAGAACGTCGATGTCGACATTCCGCGCGCGGCGCTCACCGTCATCACCGGACCCTCGGGCTCCGGCAAGTCCTCACTCGCGTTCGATACGCTGTACGCCGAGGGACAGCGGCGCTATGTCGAGTCGCTGTCGGCATACGCGCGTCAGTTTCTCGAGCGCATGGAAAAGCCGGACGTTGATCACATTGAAGGCATCTCGCCCGCGGTGGCGATCGAGCAGAGCAACCCGGTGCGATCCTCGCGCTCGACCGTGGGCACCGGCACGGAGATCTACGATTACCTGCGGCTGTTGTGGGCGCGGGTGGGTCGCACATCCTGCCGCGTGTGTGGACGCGAACTGCGCCCTGATTCCGTGGAGTCTGTCACCGACGCGATTTCGTCACTTCCGGCAGGCACGCGTTTCCTGGTGACGGCACCGCTCGTGCGCTCCCGCCTGGTCACGCACGATGTGCTTGTGGAGAATCTGCGCGCGCGTGGATTCGTGCGTGTCTCCGTTGACGGCGACGTGCTGCACCTCGACGACATCGGCGAGCGCAACCTCGCCGCTTCGCGCGATGTGCTCGTAGTCATCGACCGGCTGCGCGTGGACCCCGCCGACACGTCGCGACTGGCCGATGCGGTGCAGACCGCATTCCGTGAAGGCGACGGCGAAGTGACCGTGCTGCTCGCCGATGAGGTCACTGCACCTGCCGCACACACCGGCAAGGATGCGGACCAGATCGTATCGCGTCTGCGCTACACGGAACGCTTCGAGTGCCCTGACGACGGCACCCGCGCGCCGCAGCCAACGCCGCAGCTCTTCTCGTTCAACAATCCGCGCGGCGCCTGTGTCACGTGCAACGGCTTCGGTGCGGTGCTCGCCTACGACGAATCGCTCATCGTGCCCGATCCATCGCGTTCGCTGCGCGAAGGGGCCATCGATCCGTGGACGAAACCACGCTACGAAAAGCAGCGACGCCTCGTGCTCGATCAGGCGCGCGCGCTCGGCGTTGATCCCGATGTGCCGTGGCATCGCATCGCACCCGCCGCGCGCGAACAGTTGCTGCGCGGCAGCAAGCGTCCGTACGTGGGAATTTTTCCGTTTCTCGTCGCGCTCGAAGAGAAGCGGTACAAGCAGTACATTCGCGTCTTCCTGCGTCAGTATCAGCGCGCGACAACGTGCGCGGACTGCGGCGGTGCGCGCCTGCAACCCGATGCACTGGCCGTGCGCGTGGACGGCCGTCGCATCAGCGACGTGACCACGCTGCCGATAGATGCGCTGCGCGACTGGATCGAGTCGCTGTCGCTTGGCGAGGGCGAACAGCGCATCGCCGAGACCGTGCTGCGCGAAGCGCGCGCGCGAACGCGATTCCTGTGTGATGTGGGTCTTACCTATCTCACGCTCGATCGTGCGACGCGTACGCTTTCGGGCGGCGAGGCGCAGCGCATCAGCCTGGCCAACGCGCTCGGCGCGGCGCTGGTGGATGCGCTCTACGTGCTCGATGAACCATCCATCGGACTGCATCCGCGCGACATGGAACGATTGCTTGGCCTGCTGCACCGGCTGCGCGACGGCGGCAACACGGTCGTCATGGTGGAACACGATCTCGACGCCATCCGCGCCGCCGATCACATGATCGAAATCGGGCCGGGCGCCGGCGAGAACGGCGGACGAATCGTATTCAGCGGGCCACTCTCGGCGGCGGCTGAAAGTCCGCTCACGGGCCAGTATCTCACCGGGGCGCGCACGATCCCGCTACCTGCCGCGCGCCGAGTGCTCGGCCCGCGCTGGCTGTCGTTGCGCGGCGCACGCGCGCACAACGTGAATGGCGTGGACGTACGCATTCCGCTGGGCGCGCTCACGGTGGTCACGGGCGTGAGCGGTTCTGGCAAGAGCACGCTCGTGCACGACGTGCTCTATCGCGCGCTCGAAGCTCGATTCGACGGCGAGCACTCGGCCAAGGAGCACCTTGGCGAGACCGTGGGCACGTTTGACGCGCTCGAGGGCGTGGAAGCGCTCGACGCCGTTGTGCTCGTGGACCAGAGCCCGATCGGCCGCTCCCCGCGCTCGAATCCCGTCACGTATGTGAAAGCGTATGATGCCATTCGCAAACTGTTTGCCGATGCACCGCTCGCCCGGCAGCGCGGTTTCGGACCCGGCCACTTCTCGTTCAACGTGGCCGGCGGCCGCTGCGAGCAGTGCGAAGGGGCAGGCGCGCTGGAAGTCGAGATGGTGTTCATGGCCGACGTGTTCGTGCCCTGTGACGCATGCGGGGGGAAGCGCTTCAAGTCGGAGGTGCTGGAGGTGACGGTGCGTGGCCGCAACATCCACGATGTCCTGCAACTCACCGTCGACGAAGCCATCCGCGCGTTCCCGAAGGACGACAAGCTCGCCCAGGCGCTGTGGCATGTGCAGCAGGTGGGGCTCGGCTATCTGCGTCTTGGCCAGCCGGCAACGACGCTGTCCGGCGGCGAGGCGCAGCGGCTCAAGATCGCGCGAGAACTCGCGCTCACCGCCAAAGGTGGTGGCAAGCGCCTGTACATCATGGACGAACCGACAACGGGGCTGCATCTCGAGGATATCCGGCGGCTCGCCGGGGTATTCGAACGGCTGCTTCACCAAGGGCACACGCTGGTGCTGGTTGAGCACAACCTCGACGTGATCAAGCTGGCCGACTGGATCGTGGACATGGGCCCTGATGGCGGCACGGGCGGAGGCGAGCTCGTGGTGATGGGACGCCCGGAAGCGGTAATGGCGGACGCGAGGTCGCACACCGGCCGATGGCTGCACACCGTGCTGCCGAGCGGCGGGGTGCCCGAGCCGACGGCGGCCAACAGCGGCAGCGTGCGCCGGCCTGCATCGCCACGGCGCACCAGGTCACGCGGAGACGCTTGACTGAGGGAGGTCAGCTGGTGACTATTCGGGATCTTCCCGAGTAGCTCAGCTGGTAGAGCAGGTGACTGTTAATCACCGGGTCGGCGGTTCGAGTCCGTCCTCGGGAGCTTTTATCGTGGTTCACAGCACCGTATGCACCTTGTCGTCAGCGGGCAAACGCCCGCTACGCCACTCCTGATCGGGGCGTTCGCCGTGGCGAGCGCCCCGTTTGCGTGTGTCGCCATCTGCTGCGCGACCACCGGCAGCCTCTTCCAGTCGGCCGCCAGACCGCGCATGTTGCACCGAGGGATTCCTGCCCTTCCGTTGAGCGTCAGTGCGACCCAGGTCGCGCGGACTGCCCGCCTACCTACCCCATCGCTGTTGTGAACACCTGTCCGCGCTGCGGGGACCAGTTCGAGAATGATGTCGCTTTCTGTCCCAAGGACGGAGCGCGGCTCTCGGCCGCCCGCAGCGAAGCCGATCTCATCGGTACCATCATCGCCGATCGATACCGCATCACGGGCACGATCGGCGGTGGCGGCATGGGGCATGTGTACAAGGCGGAGCACATCCGCATGAAGCGGCAGTGCGCCATCAAGGTGTTGCGCGCGAACCTCGCGGGTGATCCGGAGGCCACGCAGCGTTTCCAGCGCGAAGCCGAAAACGCGAGCCAGCTCAGCCATCCGAACGTCGCGCAGATCTACGACTTCGGGGAGCACGAAGGGCTTGTGTACCTCGCCATGGAGTTCATCGCCGGCGAGTCGCTGGCGGGACTGTTGCAGCGACAGGCCGCGGTGCATCCGGATATCGCCGCCGACATCATTTCGCAGTCGGCCGCCGCGCTCGAAGCCGCGCATGCTCGTCATGTGCTGCACCGGGATGTGAAGCCGGACAACATCATGCTGGCCAAGAACGCCGACGGCACCTACCAGGTGAAGCTCGTGGACTTCGGCATCGCTCGCGCGATGTCCAGCGATCAGCAGCGCGTTACGCGCACCGGTCTCGTCATCGGCACGCCGGAGTTCATGAGTCCCGAGCAGATCGCGGGCGAGGAACTCGATTCGCGTTCCGACCTGTATGCGCTCGCGCTCGTGGCCTTCCAGTGCCTCACGGGAAAGGATGCGTTTCCATCCACGAACTCCAAGCAGAACCTGATTCTCCGACTCACCAGTCGGCCTCGCACGCTGGCCGAAGTGCGCGAGGACATGCCGTGGTCGGAAGCGCTGCAGCAGGTCTTCGACTGGGCGCTCGCACCCGATCCGGACGAACGCTACGAAACGATTGGTCGCTTCGCCGAAGAGCTGTCGGCTGCGATCAGCGAAATGACGCCGTCGGAAACATCGGCGCTGTATCGAAAGGCGCTCGATCAGCGCGTGGTCCGCGTGGCGTCGCGCACGCCCCACAGTGACCTGGGCGCGATTTCCAATCCCAGGGCAGTGCCTGCGGAGACCGTCCCCTCGCGCACCGCGTCCCGCGCCGGCGCAGCGTCGGCCGCGGCGGAGTCCGGAGGTGCCACGCTGGACGCGCCGGTACCCGTCCCCGGTCCGGTCACGCAGGCTCAGCCGCCGGGTTATCCCACCCCCTACCCCACCGGTTACCCCGCGGGCTACCCGGGACCGGGCTACCCGGGACCCGGCTACCCGGGACCGGGCTACCCGCCCTCGCCGTACCCGCCGGCTCCCTATCCCTCGCCAGCGCAGTCGCAGGGCCCGTATGGCGCGTACCCCGGCATAGGCAGCGCCCCGTATCCGCCCGCCGGCTTCACAACGCAGGCGTCGACGAGCGACAGCGCGGCACCCTTGCTGCGCCGTCGCCCGCGCGTGCTCCCCTGGATCGTGCTGCTCGCCATCGCGGGTTGGGGCTACCTGGTGCTCACGAACCAGACCGGCGCCGCAAAGGCCAAACTCGACGGGGTCATTTCCAACGTGCGAGGACTGATCCGCACGAGCAGCAGCGTGAGCGGTGCGGAACAGGGGGGCGGCCCAGCAGCCACGCGGAGCAACGGCGCGTCGCCACCTCGGCCGGCAAGCAAAGCAGCGACGAACGCCGGGAACGCGCCCGCTGACCCTGCCAATCCGACTGCGGCCACCGCGGGTACCACAACTCAGGACGCCAGCGTGCCCACGTTGCTCAATGCCCCGCCGCCAACGGTCAAGCCGCCGGTCGGTGACACACTGGGGCGTCCGCCCATTCCGCCGTCCACGCGCAACTGACGTTCCTGCTTCAGGAGACACCACACGTGCCGTTCATTTTCCGCTCGCCCTCCCGTCGCGCGGTCGCGGCGCTCCTCGGCGCCCTCGGTCTCGCAACGCTCGTGCCGCAGGCCGTCGCCGACGCACAAGCTCGCACTGCGGCCGCGGCACCGTCCATTCCGTTCGAGAAGTACACGCTGCCCAACGGGCTCGAGGTCATCCTGCACGTTGACCGGTCCGTTCCCATCGTGGCCGTGAACACCTGGTACAAGGTGGGATCTGGTGACGAGAAGCCGGGTCGCACGGGCTTCGCGCATCTGTTCGAACACATCATGTTCATGGGCTCGGAACACGTGCCCGTTGGCAAGTTTGACCAGTGGCTCGAAGCCGCCGGCGCCAACAACAATGGCTCCACGAACTTCGATCGCACCAACTACTACGAAACCGGTCCGAGCAACGCGCTGCCGCTCATGCTCTGGCTCGACGCCGATCGCATGGGATTCCTGCTCCCCACCATGGACCAGGAGAAGCTCGATCTTCAGCGCGACGTCGTGAAGAACGAGCGGCGTCAGAACGTGGAGAACGTACCGTACGGCCGCGTGTTCGAGACGATCCTGCCGGTGCTGTATCCGGCCGGCCATCCGTACTCGTGGGAAGTGATTGGCTCAATGGCCGACCTCAGCGCGGCGAGCCTCGACGACGTCAACGGATTCTTCCGCACGTACTACGCACCGAACAACGCGTCCATCGCCATCGCTGGCGACTTTCACGCGGACTCGGCGAAGGCGTGGGTGAACCGGTATTTCGCCGGCATCCCGCGCGCGACAGCCCTCGCGCGGCCCGTGGCACCAACGGTGCGCCGCACGCGTGACACAACGCTCGTGCTAGAAGATCGCGTGCAGTTGCCGCGCGTGTATCACATCTGGCCCACGGTGAAGGCGTTTCATGAAGACGACGCCGCGCTGCAGGCACTCGCGCAGATCCTCGCGGGCGGACGCAGCTCGCGGCTGTATCGCTCGCTCGTGTACGAACAGCAGGTGATGCAGGACGTGGGCGCATTCCAGATGAGCAACAAGCTGGACGGCATGTTCATGCTGCAATCCACCGCCAAGCCCAACCAGCATCCGCGCGTCGCGGCGGCAGCGTTCGACGCCGAGCTCGCGAGCATAGCGCAGGATGGCATCACCGCGCGTGAGCTCGAGCGCGTCAAGAACGGTGTTCGCGCCGGCATGCTCGACGACCTGTCGTCGGTGCTGGGCAAGGCTGAACAACTCAACTACTACAACTACATGGCCGGCGATCCGGACTACGCGGCAAAGGACCTCGCGCGCTGGGAGAAACTCACCACTGCCGATGTGCAGCGCGCCGCCGCACGGTGGCTGCAGCAACCGAAGGTGATTCTCACCGTGGTGCCACAAGGACGCGCCGAACTCGCGCATACGGGAGCAGCACGATGATCCGCACAACTCGGATCGTCCTGTGTGCACTCCTTGGTATCGCAGTGCCACTCGCGTCATCGCACGGCACGCTGTTCGCGCAGACCATTGACCGCAGCACGCCCCCGGCGCTGACCGCTCCCACCAAGGTGACGATGCCGCCTATGGTGGAGCGCATGCTGCCCAACGGTCTTCGCCTCGTCGTGGTGAAGCAGTCCAAGCTGCCGTTGCTCGACGCTGTGCTCGTGCTGCGGCACGGCAGCGAGACGGACCCTGCCGGCAAGGCTGGCGTCGCATCGCTCACGGCCGCACTGCTGCGTGAGGGCACCACGACCCGCTCCTCACCAGAGATCGCGGATCAGCAGGCATTCCTTGGCATTCGCATCGGGAGTGGTTCCACACTCGAGCAAACCACCATCTCGCTGCACACGCCAACCGCCGTGCTCGACAGCGCGCTTGCGCTGATGGCCGACCTCGCGTTGCGTCCCACGTTTCCCGAGGCGGAGTTCTCGCGCGTCAAGAACGAAACACTCACAGGACTGCTGCAGCTGTGTGATCGCGCGCCGGCCATCGCCGACCGAGCATTCGCCGCACTTGTATATGGTGAGGACCATCCGTACGGCCGGCCCGCCAGTGGCACAGAGCAAACCGTAGAGGCGATCAGCCGAGACGATGTGCTCACGTTCTATCGCACATGGTATCGGCCCAACATCGCCACGCTCGTGCTCGTGGGTGACATCACGGCCGACGAAGCGGAACGTCGG
>JBBQNT010000148.1:0-9509 GCA_038330215.1 Gemmatimonadales bacterium | reverse complement strand
CCTTCTCGCCCAGCAGGGTAATGGACCCCTCGAGGTTGCGCGGATAGGTGAGCTTCGTCACCTCGAGCACGCCGAGCGCGCCGCTGCGAAAGCGCAGCACGGCGGCACCGGTGTCCTCGGCCTCGATGCGCCTGGCGAGCGTAGCCGTCTTCGCGATCACGCTCTCAACGGGCCCCATGAGCCACTGCACGAGATCGACATAGTGCGACGCCTGATTCATGAACGCGCCGCCGTCGAACTCCCATGTGCCACGCCAGGGCGCCTGGTCGTAGTACTCCTGCGGACGCGTCCAGCGCACCGTACAGTTGGCCATGTACAGGCGACCGAAACGTCCCTTGTCGAGCGCACGCTTGAGCAACTGTACCGGCGGGTTGAGCCGGTTCTGCTTGACCACGAACAGCCGCACACCGGCGTCGTCACACGCCTGCACCAGCGCGTCGGCCGCATGCAGCGTGATGGCCATGGGCTTTTCGGTGATCACATGCTTGCCGGCGCGCGCCGCCGTGATGCCGTGCTGCGGATGCAATGCCGACGGGGTCGCGATCACGACGACATCACAGGGCACCGCGGCGAGCATGTCTTCAATCTGCTCGAACCAGGGCACCTGCTGGGACGCGCCCGCAGCCTGCGCGCGCTCCGTCACGGAATCGCACACAGCCACGAGCTCGAGCCCGTCGATGCGCGCGATGGCATCGAAGTGGTTGCGACTAATGCGCCCGCAGCCGACCAACGCAACGCGAACCGATTCCGTGATTGGTGCGCTCACGCTGCATCCTCGCCGACACGCGTCACGCGATCGCCCACACGACGATAGCGTTCTCCCGTTTCCGGGCAATGCAGCATCTCGCCGTCGGCGTCGGCGGCGCCGTCGCTCACGAGGCGATGGCCCGCGGCGGAGACCCAGCCCATTTGCCTGGCCGGAACGCCCGCGACAAGTGCGTACGCAGGCACATCGCTCACGACCACTGCGCCCGCACCCACAAACGCATACTCGCCCAGCCGCACGCCGCACACGATTGTCGCATTGGCACCGATCGTCGCACCGCGCCCCACCGGCGTGGGGCGATACTCCGATTTCCGCGACACCGCACTGCGCGGGTTGTGCACGTTGGTGAATACCATGGACGGACCGCAGAATACGTCGTCATCGAGCGTCACGCCTTCATAGATCGAAACGTTGTTCTGGATCTTGCAGTTGTTGCCCACGCGCACGCCGTTCATGACCACGACGTTCTGCCCAAGCGAACAGCGCTCACCGATCACAGCGCCACCCATCACATGCGCGAAATGCCACACCGTCGTGAGGGCACCGATCTCCGCGCCATCATCCACGTAGGCCGACTCGTGCACCAGCGCACCCGCGCCGAGTGAGGCCCCACGGGACACGTGACCGGCACCGGGGGTGCGCACGAGCTCGGGATTCGCACTCTTGACCACCGTCTCGGAAGGCGCGCGCGCTGGTCCGGCGCTCACGTGGCCTCTGCCTCAGCCACCGAGGCGTTATTCGATGAGGCCACCGTGCCCGCATCCGCCGACAGCAGCGCGTGCCATTCCTGCAGCGAGCGCACACCGGGATCATGCGACCGACGTGCGGCAATCGCATCGCACGCCGCACTCGCGGCGGTGAGTGTGGTGGTGTACGGCACACGATTCGCCAGCGCCGCCATGCGAAGCTTCTCGTCGTCCTGCTGCGCATGCTTGCCGAGCGGCGTATTCACCAACAGTTGTACGTCGCCGTTGACGATGAGATCCACGCCGTGAGGGCGGCCCTCGTTGACCTTGAGCACACGCGTAACCGGCACGTCCCGGGCTTCGAGGAACGCGGCCGTTCCGGCAGTGGCGTAGAGCTTGAAACCGAGTTCGTGCAGGCGCGCCGCAAGCACGGCCGCGGCCGGCTTGTCGCTGTCATTGACGGTGAGGAATACGGCGCCCTCGCGCGGCAGCGGATTGTCGGCCGCCAGCTGCGACTTGAGGAACGCCGTGCCGAAGTCGTCATCGATGCCCATGACCTCGCCCGTGGAACGCATCTCGGGGCCGAGCACCGGATCGGCTTCGCGGAACTTGGTGAACGGAAACACCGCTTCCTTTACGCTCACGAACGGAGGCACGATCTCCTTCGTGAACCCGATCTCCGCGAGCGACTCCCCCACCATGAGCCGCGCCGCCACCGATGCGAGCGGCACACCGATCGCCTTGGAGACGAACGGCACGGTGCGACTCGCGCGCGGATTCACCTCGATCACGTACACCTGTCCATCCTTGTACGCGAACTGCGCGTTCATGAGTCCCACCACGCCAAGCGCCTTGGCCAGCGCGATGGCATGCTGCTTCATCGTGTCCACGGCATGCGCGGGAATCAGGTACGGCGGCAGCACGCACGCCGAGTCGCCGGAGTGAATACCGGCTTCCTCGATGTGCTCCATCACGGCGCCAATGACGACATCCTTGCCGTCGCTCAACGCATCCACGTCGGCTTCGAAGGCGTCTTCGAGGAAGCAGTCCACGAGCACGGGCCGGTCTTCGCTCACGCGCGCGGCGCGATCGAAATAGTCACGCAGCGACGCGTCATCGTACACGATTTCCATGGCGCGGCCGCCGAGCACGTACGACGGACGCACGAGCACCGGATAGCCGATGCGGTTGGCAATCTCCACAGCCTCATCCACCGACGTGGCAGTGCCGTTGGGCGGCTGCGCGATACCAAGCTCCGTCGCGATCTTCTCGAAGCGGCGGCGGTCTTCGGCCATGTCGATCGCATCGGGCGAGGTGCCGAGGATACGCACACCGGCCGCCTCGAGTGCGCGCGTGAGCTTGAGCGGCGTCTGGCCGCCCAGCTGCACGATCACGCCTTCGGGGTTCTCGCGCATGACAATTTCGAACACATCCTCGAACGTGAGCGGCTCGAAGAAGAGCTTGTCGGAGATGTCGAAGTCGGTGGATACCGTCTCGGGATTCGAGTTGATCATGATCGTCTCGAATCCACGCTCACGCAGCGCAAGCACGGCGCGTACGCAGCAGTAATCGAACTCCACCCCCTGGCCGATGCGGTTCGGCCCCGACCCCAGAATCACCACCTTGCGCCGGTCGGTCGCTGGCGCTTCATCGCCCTCCTCATAGCACGAATACAGGTACGGCGTGGTGGACGGAAACTCACCGGCACACGTATCCACCATGCGGTACGAGGGGCGCACACCCAACTCCCATCGCTGCGCGCGCACCGCGTCTTCGGTATCACCGCGCAGTCGCGCGAGCTGACGATCCGAGAATCCGAACTGCTTCATGCGACGCATTGCCGCCGCATCGATGTCGGCGGCTGGAAGCGCCGCATACTCGTCTTCGGCGACCAGCAGCTCCTCGAGCTGCGAGAGGAACCACGGATCGATGCCCGTCAGCGCGGCGACTTCCGCCACCGGCATTCCCGCGCGCATCGCACGCTTGAGCTGAAATACGCGTTCCGGCGTCGGCGTGCGCAGCGCGCGCCGCAGCGACTCGATGCTGTCATCCGGCAGGCGATCATCACTGAGGCGATCGGCGGCCTGCCAGCCGGGACGCCCGGTTTCGAGCGCGCGCAGGGCCTTCTGGAACGCCTCCTTGAATGTGCGTCCCATCGCCATCGACTCGCCCACGGATTTCATCTGCGTGGTGAGCGTGGCATCGGCCGCGACGAACTTCTCGAAGGCGAATCGCGGACACTTGACGACGACATAGTCGAGCACCGGCTCGAACGAGGCCGGCGTGGTTTTGGTGATGTCGTTGGGGATCTCGTCGAGCGTGTAGCCAACGGCGAGCTTGGCGCCGATTCGCGCGATGGGGAATCCGGTGGCCTTGGACGCGAGCGCCGATGACCGCGAGACGCGCGGATTCATCTCGATCACGATGAGTTCACCGTCGGCGGGATTCACCGCAAACTGGATGTTGCACCCACCAGCGTCCACGCCGATCTCGCGGATGATCTTGACGGCCGCGTCGCGCATGGTCTGGTACTCACGGTCGGTGAGCGTCATGGCCGGCGCCACGGTGATGGAATCGCCGGTGTGCACACCCATGGGATCGAAGTTCTCGATCGCGCACACGATCACCACGTTGTCGGCGCAATCGCGCATAACTTCGAGTTCGTACTCCTTCCAGCCGAGCAGCGACTTTTCCACGAGCACCGAGTGCACGGGCGACATGTCGAGGCCGCGGCGTACGATCGCTTCGAACTCGTCGCGATTGTACGCCACACCGCCGCCGGATCCGCCCAGCGTGAACGACGGGCGGATGATGGACGGGAATCCGTGCTGCTCGACCGCGACGAGCGCCTCTTCGAACGTCGTAACGGTGCGGCCGGGCGGGCACTGCAACCCGATGCGCGTCATCGCTTCGGCGAAGAGCTTGCGATCCTCGGCCACACGAATCGCGCGCGAGTTGGCGCCAATGAGCTCCACACCGTACCGGTCGAGCACACCCGAATCGTAGAGCGCCAGCGCCACGTTCAGCGCCGTCTGTCCGCCCATCGTGGGCAGCACGGCGTCCGGTCGTTCGCGCGCAATCACCTTTTCGACGAACTCGGGCGTCACCGGTTCAATGTACGTGCGGTCCGCGAACACCGGATCCGTCATGATCGTTGCCGGATTCGAGTTGACGAGCACTATCTCATAGCCCTCTTCACGCAACGCCTTCAGCGCCTGCGTTCCGGAATAGTCGAACTCGGCCCCCTGCCCAATGACGATCGGGCCAGAGCCGATCACGAGAATCCGGTGCAGGTCATTGCGTCGCGGCATGTAGTAGGTCGTCCAGAAGATCGTCAAAGGAGTGCTGCGGCAGCCACCCGGTGGCCGACTGCAAGCGCGTAGGGTCACCGACGAGCGCGGGAACATCGACCGGTCGAACCAGCGCCGGATCCGCACGCATGACGGGGGTGCGACCGACACGGGCGAGAATGCGTTCGGCCACCTCCTGCACCGACCTCCCCACCCCGCTGGCGACGTTGTACGCCACCCCCGGCGTGCCATGCCGCAGCAATGCAATATAGGCAGCGACGACGTCACTGACATGCAGGAAATCGCGAATCGGCGTGGTATTGCCCACCACCAGCGGCTCCTGCGCCGGGCGGCCACGCAGCGCTACCGCGCGAGCCACGAGCGCGGGCAGCAGAAAGCGCGGTTCCTGCCCACGCCCGCTGTGATTGAACGGACGCGCCACGATCACCGGCAGCCCCGTCGATCGCCACGCCTGCAGCGCCGCGACCTCTTGCGCCACCTTGGTCGCGGCGTAAACGGTGCGCGGTTCAAGCGCGTGCTGCTCCGTCAGCCGACCGCCGTCGAGTTCGTGGCGGCCATACTGCTCGGCGCTACCCACGATCAGCACGCGCGGCGCCAGCGTGCCGGCAGTATGTGCACGCGCGAGCGTATCAAGCAGGCGCACACTTGCCGTGACGTTGACGTCCCAGGCCATGCCCGGATCGGCGGCCGCCGTGGGCAGGTGCGAGATCGCCGCGAGATGCACCACGAGATCCGGCTTCGCGTGCTCCACCGCGTCGGTAACGTGCGCCTGATCGCGCAGGTCACCGATGCACCAGTGCACCGCGGCGTCGATGGCGTCCATCGGCCGGGCAACGTGCACGGCTGCGACGGACCGCGACGACGAACTCGTCTCGGTGGGCAAGTGCAGCGCGGTAGCAGTCACCTGCCACCCGTCGCGAAGCAGCGCCCGGATCAAGTGGCGACCGACAAAACCCGCGCCGCCCGTGACGAGGGCGCGTCCGGTGCCGAAGACGGCCGGCGTGCTCAGTTCCGGTGCTGCGCCCAACGGTCCATATCCGCTTCGACCATGCGCCGCACCAGTTCCTCGAACGACACGGTGGGCGTCCATCCCAGTTGCGTCTTCGCCTTGGACGCATCCGCAACGAGCAGGTCCACCTCGGCCGGACGAAAGAAACGCTCATCCTTTTTGACGTACTCGCGCCAGTCGAGATCCACCGCGCTGAACGCCGCGCTGCAGAACTGTTCCACCGAGTAGGTGTGTCCAGTGCCGATCACGTAGTCGTCGGGCGCGTCGGCCTGCAACATGCGCCACATCGCGTCTACATAGTCACCGGCAAAGCCCCAATCACGCCGAGCGTCCAGGTTGCCGAGCCGTAGCTCGGTGGCCAGGCCGTGCTTGATGCGCGCCACGCCGTCGGAAATCTTGCGCGTCACGAACTCGAGACCGCGACGGGGCGATTCATGATTGAACAGGATGCCGGAAACGGCGTACAGGTCGAAGCTCTCGCGGTAGTTCACCGTGATCCAGTGCCCGTACACCTTGGCTACGCCGTAGGGTGATCGCGGATAGAAGGGCGTGCTCTCGCGCTGCGGTGTCTCCACCACCTTGCCGAACTGCTCGCTCGATGACGCCTGGTAGAAGCGCGCTTTGGGCGCCGCCTTGCGCATGGCTTCGAGCGCGCGCGTGACGCCGAGTGCCGTGAACTCGCCCGTGAGTACCGGCTGCGTCCACGACGTCTGCACGAAACTCTGCGCGGCGAGATTGTAGATCTCATCCGGCTTGACGGCGTCGACCGCGTCCACCAGCGACGTCTGGTCGAGCAGGTCGGCCGAGAGCAGTTCGATGTCGTCGATCAGGTGCGCGATGCGCTCGTACGGCGTGGTGGACGAACGGCGCACCACGCCGCACACGCGATAGCCCTTCTCGAGCAACAGCTCGGCGAGATAGGAACCGTCTTGTCCGGTGATGCCGGTGATCAGCGCGGTGGGCATGGCGAGTGGCTGGGGAAATGGAGAGCACGACTGCACGCGAGAACCGTCACTGCACAACCCGCGCAGTTCCCGATCGGATACAACAACGGGGAGCCCGAGTATCGAGCCCCCCGCAGTCACGCGTACGCGTCATGTCCGAAACACGCGCGCCACGCGTGAAGCCTTACGCGACGGCGACCTGACCGCGCGGCGCACGAACCGCCTTGCCGGCGGACATGCAACGCGTGCACACCTTGACCTTGATGATGGTGCCTTCGTGCATCACACGCATGACCTGGAGATTCGGCTTCCAGACACGGCGCGTTTTGTTGTTTGCGTGCGAGACGCTGTTGCCATGGGCGACGCCCTTGTCACAGGTCCAGCAACGACTGCGATTGATGGCCATGATGTCGGCCCTCAGGTGAGAATGAGCTCGATACGTGCCATCTCAGCGCCGTCTCCCTTGCGGTGTCCGGTCTTGAGAATGCGGGTATACCCGCCCGGGCGCGTGGCGAACTTCGGACCGATCTCCTGAAAGAGCTTGTCCGCGGCTTCGCGCTTGCGCACGTGGCGACCCGCGAGCCGGCGCGCATGGAGCGTGCCGGAACGGGCCTTGGTGATCAACTTCTCGACGAACGGCCGCAGCTCCTTGGCTTTGGCTTCCGTCGTTTCAATCGCGCCGGCCTCGATGAGCGAGGTGGCGAGATTGCGGAGCAGCGCAAGACGCTGCTCGCTCGTCCGCCTCAGCTGGCGGTGGGCATTGCGATGGCGCATGGCATCAGTCCTCGTCTTCCTCGTCGTCGTCCGGCGCGTTTTCAGCAGCACGGCTGGGGGGCGTCCCCATATCGAGAATGCGAACGCCTTCCGCCGCTGACTCCTCGTACCGCATCCCGAAGTTCAGTCCCTGCCGCTCGAGGAGCTCGGCGATTTCATTCAGCGACTTCTTGCCGAAGTTCTTCACCTGCAGGATCTGCGCTTCGGTCTGACGCACCAGGTCACCGAGCGAACGGATGTTCGAGTTCTTGAGTGAATTTACCGAGCGAACAGACAATTCCATGTCGTCGATCGGGGTACGGAACAGCTCAGCAAGACGCAGCGCGTCGCTGTTGGCCGCGGCATCGGCCGCACCAATGGAAATCGACGACGATGATCCAAAGCCCACGAAGTACTGGAAGTGGGTCTGGGCGAGCGCGGCCGCGTACGATACGGCTTCTTCCGGCGAAATGGTGCCGTTGGTTTCGACCGTGAGCGTGAGACGATCGTAGTCGGTGCGCTGTCCAACGCGCGTTTCCGCGACGGTGAAGTTGCAGCGGCGCACCGGGTTGTAGATCGCATCGATGCGCACCGTGTCCACTGGCAACGCACGATCGATCGGATGCTGGTCGGCCTCGACGTAGCCGCGGCCCTTGTTCACGTAGAGCTCCACCGACAGGTCGCGCTCGTCGGTGATGGTGAACAGGTGGTGCGCGCCGCCCATGACGCGCACGCCACCGGTGGCTTCGATATCGGCCGCCGTGACAGCGCCCGGACCCACCTTCTTCAGACGCAGGATCGTGCTCTCGACATCGTCGGGGAGCGCGAGCGTGAGCGTCTTGAGATTCGCAATGATCTGGTGCACGTCTTCAATGACGCCCGCGATGGTCTGGTGCTCATGCACCACGCCATCAATGCGGAACGCCCACACGGCCGAGCCGCGCAGGGACGAGAGCAGCAAGCGCCGCATCGCGTTACCCAGCGTGTGCCCGAAACCGCGCTCCAGCGGCTGCAGACGAAACTCCGCCATCATCGGTTGGTCGTCGCGCTTTGTCGCTTCGACAAGCTGCGGACGAACCAGCCCGCTCAGGTCAATCGTGGTGGACATATCAGAAAGGTTGCTAAGGGTGGTCTCACGAACACAGCACACGCTGTGTTCGCGACGCCGTGCCTCGCCCCGCCGCGCGGCACGCTCGTACGGGAGTGCGGGTCCCGACCGGCGACATTCGCATGTCGCTGGGGTGATGTGTGCGAAGCCCTGCACACATCGCATCGCCGAGCCAGCGTGACGCCGACTCGGCGATGGTGCTGCTTACTTGGAGTACAGTTCGACGACGAGCTGTTCCTGCGCCGCGAGCGGGATGGCCGAGCGAATCGGCTTCTCCAGCACACGACCGCTGAACGACTCAGGGTCGACGGCGATCCACGACATCGGCGCGCCACGCGACGCCTGCTCCATGGCCGCCTGCACCAACACGAGTTCACGCGAGCTCTGCTTGATGCGCACTTCTTCACCCGGACGCACCTGATACGACGGGATGTCGAGCTTGCGCTGCTTCACTTCAACGTGACGGTGACGGATGAGCTGACGCGCGGCCTTGCGGCTGGGCGCGAAGCCCATGCGGTACACCACGTTGTCGAGACGCGTCTCGAGGGCGGCGAGCAGGTTGTGTCCGGTAATGCCGGGCAACGAGGCCACCTTCTCGAACGTGTTGCGGAACTGCTTCTCGCTCAAGCCGTAGGTGCGCTTGATTTTCTGCTTCTCGCGCAACTGCTTCGCGTATTCCGACATCTTGCGGCGACGCGCGGTGGCCTGACCGTGCTGGCCCGGCGCATACGGACGACGCTCGACCGGGCACTTCTCGGTGAAGCACTTGGTGCCCTTGAGGAACAGCTTCGTGCCTTCGCGGCGGCACTGACGGCACGACGGCCCTGTATAACGTGCCATGATCAGACTCTCCGACGCTTGGGCGGACGGCAGCCGTTATGCGGAATCGGCGTGACGTCGCGAATGGACTTGACCTGAAGACCGGCGGTGGA
>JBBQNT010000147.1:0-9542 GCA_038330215.1 Gemmatimonadales bacterium | reverse complement strand
CCCGCGACCCATGCGTTTGCAGGCACGCCACGATGCCGACGGCGAGGTCACGCTCGCCCGTGAGCGTCCGGATGGCGGCGGTAACGGTGCGGGCGGCGACGCGGGCGATCTCGCCAAGCAGGCGGCGGCGGTAGAGACAGTCCGCGCGCAGCCGCTTGGGGATCGTGAGCACCACCTGCCGGTGCGGGACCGGCGCGAGCAGCGTGGTGTCCAGCCACTGCGTCCAGATCGCCAACCGCTTGGCGTGGCAACTGGGGCAGAAGTAGCGGCACTTGCACGAGAAGGCCAGCAGATACTCGTGCGTGCACGCGTCGCTGCGGATGCGTGCGAACCCGTGCTCCAACACGCCGCACGCGAGGAACGTGTCAGCGACCTGCGTGACGACGGGGCGCCATGGGCCATACTCGCGCGCAAAGCGCTCGTCGTAGACCGTCTGCAGGCGGTGCAGATGATCCGACACCAACCGAAAGAGCGGCGACGCCTGGGGGCGCCGGGGCTTGTAGACGCCACATGTCGCCGGCGACGCGTCGGGCATGCGCGCTCCGAGACCGGGGAGCGCCGAGCATATGCGCGACTCGGGCACGGCCCGTCACCGTTCCGTTCCGCGACGGGCTATTTCGACGCACCATCCATGTGCCGCCGGCCTAACGATGCTTGCTGCTGACGAGCGGACCCACCACCAGTGTGCTGCTCGGCATCACGCGTTCCGCTCGCAGCAGAAGCCAGCGTCATACAGCTAATTCGTTGTCCTGAGCTGTATGGAGTATTGTATGGAGTATCCGCGACTGGTCGCCACGCGTTTTGACCGGGCGTATGGATTCCTGTTCGATCAGGGTCGACTCGAATACACTTTCTCGAGGACTCGCAAGACGTTGTTTGTCGACGAGCAAGGGCGCGCGGTGCTGCAGCAGACCCGATCGAGCGCGGCAGACTGGCATCGCACCGAGCGGACGCCAAGGAGGATTGCTCCGTAGCCTCAATCCGGAAAAGATGAGTTCGAAACTCCCGTTGCTCACTGGCGAGAAGGTGCAGTCACGTACTTGACAACCCCCCCCGAGACAGACATGCATTCACAAGACTCGCGAGAGTCGCGAGTCTTGCTTCCACCTGCGCGGAGGTTGAGATGTTCGCACGCATCGGCTTGTGTTTACGCGTCATGATCAGTGGCATGGCACTCACGGCGTTCGGCGCAGGAGTCGCGGAGCTGCGCGCCGAAGTGATCGAAGGGTGTCCGGTAGACCCTCCGCACCTTTTGGGCGAGTGTTTCGACTGTCGCAACAAGTGCGAAGCGTATTGGGGACCGGGTGCAGGCTGGACCTGCTACAGCGTGGGCGCGAGTGACTGCTGTGGTTGTCCGCAGTTTGAGTAGTTGGGCACGGACGGGGGCGAGCGCCACGTTGGTGCTCACCCTCAGTACCGTGCTCGGGTGTGAGCTACCCGAGCGTACGCTCGTCGCACCGGCGGCCGCATCGACGATGGATGTCGTGCTTCGCGTATATGCAGAGCAAGACGTGACAGACAGCACCTCCGCGTCGATGCTGGGTTGGACGTCGGGACTCCCAGGTGTGGACTTGATCGTAACCGCGCAGGACAGCACGACGGACCCACGAATCGTTCGTACCGACGCCGCGGGGCAGATCCTGCTGCAGGGGTTGCCGCTAGGTCGACATACGATCACGGGCCGACGACTGCTCACGCCAGTCGAACGCGCGCAACTGGGTGCCCACTCGGATCTCGTCGGCTTCGTGGGAACGACGACACTCACACTGGATCGTACGAGCGACCCTGTCGCCAGTGTCCGCTTCCCGGGTGCCTATCGACGCGGACTTGTGCTCAGTGAGGATGCATTCCAACGCGCCAGGCTGCCTGGCCTCGACAACTATTTCTTCGGCGGCTTTCTCGAACTTTACAACAACAGCGAAGCAATCATACATCTTGACGGACTTCAGCTGGCGGACGCCCTTTCCTACGCCGGCGCGTTTCCGCAGTCGCTGGAGTCGTGCGCCGACGCCGTCGGTCTGCTGGAAGATCCACTCGGCGTCTGGACGCAATATCTGGTGGCATTCCCGGGCTCAGGGACATCCTATCCCGTGCCTCCGGGCGGCACCGTAGTGGTCGCGATGGACGCGATTGATCACCGAGATCTGTACCCCAACATGCTTGATCTTCGGGGTGCTGATTTTGAGTTTGGCGGCGGGCCGGACAACCCGACGGTGCCGGACATGATCGATCTCAGCATCCGAGCCAACCCGCTCCACGTGCACGGTCCCTCGTTCGAAGGTGGCGGTGCAAAGACGCTCGTACTTGCGCTGCCAGGGAATGCCATGGCGTACCCACGAACACGCACAACGAACTTCCTCTTCATGCGTGTTCCAGGAGTTGCCGTAGTCGACGTATTTTCGAATAGCCTCCTTCGTCATCTCGAGAGCCCGGAGCCCGGTTTCACGCGCTGTCCGCGCTTCGTCGCTGAGCGGTTCGATCGAGCCTACGGATTCCTGTTGCAGGAGCAGGTACTTGAGTACACTGTCTCGAAGAGTCGCAAGGTGCTGTTTACTGATGAACGTGGGCAGCTGGTCCTGCAACACACGCGAAACAGCGCGGCGGATTGGCACCGAACCGAGCGCACGCCAGGGTGGATTTCACGATGATAAAATCATGGTCGACTCCTGCAGGGGCTGCCACTCCATGGCTGATCGCACTTGCGTGCGTTGTGATGATCGCGGGCCTACTCAAGCGTACAAGCGATGTGAAGGCGCAGTACGCCAGCCATCGTGCCGACGACGAGCGGCTTCGCCGAGGCGACTTCGTGCCCGCCTTTGCTTCGCTTGCGACTAACGGAGACTCGCTGGTGCTGGGCTCTGCGCCGTCGGGCCGAACACAGATAGTCATCATACTTACTTCCACCTGCCCCTACTGCCAGGCAACACTGCCGATGTGGCGTGCACTCAGCGACGCGGTTGCCACCGATTCTCGGTTTGCGTCGGTGGATGTTATCGCCGTGACAACCGACTCCATGCATATCGCGTCGAACTACGCGAATGCTGTCGCGCTCCCTTTCCCATTGGTTCCCTTTCCGGAACTACGACTTCTGTCGCTCTACAGAGGGAGCCTCGTGCCACAGACTGTCGTTGTCGGACACGACGGCCGGGTCCAATACGCACGCCATCGTGTGATCGAGACTCGCGCGGCGATTGACTCCCTGCTTGCGGCGGCCGTCGCCGTGCCTCGCACACAAGCGGCACGTCGTAATCCCTGAAGATTGCACTCCAGCGCATCTCTCCTGCCGTGACGACAATCCCCTGCATTCGTATGCCGACAGGGTCGACTCTGACCATTGGAATGCTTCTGGCGTGTTGCACTCCATTGCACGCTGCGCACGCGCAACCTGTGGCATTGCCCCCAGAGCACGGTGCGATCATTTCGGGGCGTGTCACGTACAGCACAAGCGGCGAACCCGTCGCTGGTGCGCAAGTCAGTATCGAAGGAACACGTTTGCGGGTGCTTTCGGACAGCACTGGCGTTTATCGCCTTATGGGCGTGCCGGCTGGCCCGCAAGTGTTGCGCGTGCAGCGGCTCGGCTTTGCACCTCGTCGTATCGATCTCGTGGTGCCTGCGACGGGAACACTCTCGCAAGACGTCGGGATGGCGGCCAGCGCACTGCAGGTCGCCGGCATTCGCGTGGTCGCCGATCCGGCAGGACGTGCACGAGGCGAAGCCGGAACCGCCAGCGTGATCGAGCGCGAGGCGATCAGGTCGCAGGTCGCCGCAAGTCTCGCCGGCGTGCTGGAACTCATTCCCGGCGTCGTGCTGCAGCCTCCCGGACTCGACGGCATTCAGCAGCTCTCCCTTCGCGCGTCACCCATTTCGGGTGGTTCCGCGATCCTGACCGATGCGGACGCGGGAAACCTTTCGGCGTTCGGCACCCTGCTCGTCGTCGATGGCGTGCCGCTCTCCAACAACGCCAACCTGCAGTCGCTCGGCTCGCGTTCTGAAGTCAACTTCGGCGGTACCGCCGGCGTGGGCATCGATCTTCGGCGCATTCCCGCAACCACCATCGAACGCGTCGAAGTACTGCGCGGTGTGCCGTCGGCTCGCTGGGGTGATCTCACGCACGGCGCGGTGATCGTGGATACGAGAGCGGGAGTCGTGGAGCCGGAACTGCTCGCCCGCGTCGATGCACGCACCACCGAAGTCAGCTTTGTGGCGGGTCGCGATGTGCGCACCGCCCATGCCGTCACGATCACCTCGAACTTTGCGCGCACGGAAACGGGCGGCGGTGTGCGCGGTGATCAGTCATCGCGTCTCTCCGGTCAACTGGCGCATCGATGGAGCTCGGACGCCGCGGCAGGACCCGACGCACGCATCATCCTCGATACCCGGGTGGACGGCTTCCGTTTGACTGATGATCGTCCCGAGACACCGACACTGCCGGGATCGGAGCGCTTTGCGCGGGACGCAGCGTTTCGGGTACTGGAACGTGCGCAGTTCCGCCTGGGGAACGTGAACCGCCTGTCACTCACCGCGGCCTACGAACGAGGTTCGCAAGGCTACGAATCACGACGCAATCTCGTGCGTGGCGTGCAGGCGCTGACCACGCGCACGGAGCCGGGGCGTGAGATCGGGCGGTTCGAGGGCGGCATCTACAACGCCACGGTCCGGGTGGACGGCCAGCCTTCCTTCATGTACTCCCGCGCCGAACTGTCAAGCGCTCCCAACTGGTTCGGCCTTGCGCACGACGCGCGTGTCGGGCTCGAGCTCCGGCGCGAAAACAACAGCGGCGCAGGCACGCAGTTCGACCTGCTCTTTCCGCCGCAGGTGGCAGTGGTCGGAGCACGAGGATTCGATCGGCCGAGGAGTTTCGATACGCTGCCATCGTACGCGCTCTCCAGCGCCTATATCGATGACCGCGTGTCCTTTTCTCTACCGGGCGGCTCACGAGCCAGCGTGCAGGCGGGCCTGCGAGTGGATGCACTGCACGAGCCCGGGCGATGGGCCGCGGCGCCACGCAGTACTGTGTGGCAGCCGCGCCTGAACGCAGAACTTGCCGTGACACCGTGGCTTTCACTGCGGTCCGGTTTCGGTCGACTTGCGAAGGCGCCATCCATGGGATCACTCAACCCGATCCCGGACTATTACGATGTGGTGAACGTGAACTACTTCGCCAACGCGCCGACCGAGCGACTGGCAGCACTCACGACGTACATTCTCGATCCCACCAATACGTCGCTGCGCCACACGGTACAGGACCGGGCCGAACTTGGCGCGGAACTGCGCGCGGGTGGTGCACAGGTCAGTCTCGTGCTGTACACTGACCGGCTCACGAACGGGCTCGGCGTGCAACCGGAGCCTGCGTTCGTGCTGCGCGACAACTATCAGCTGTCAAATGTGAATCCGGGCTCCGGCACGCCACCTGTGCTCGTTGAACCGCCGGTGTCGCAGGATTCCATTCCTGTCATCATCTCGCGCGCCGCAAACAATATCCAGACGAGTGGCAGTGGCATCGAGCTCACGGCCGATCTGCCCGAGATCGCGCCGCTTCGCACACGGCTTGCGCTGCAGGCCGCGTTCGCGCGCAGCAGTCTGGAACAGGACCGGCTGGAGTTCACATCACGTTTCGCCGACTTTCAGCTGCTGCCAGCGATCAGTCGCATCCCATACTTCGAGTCGTTTCGCCGCACTGGCGAACTCGGACTCATTACGGGCCGACTGATCCATCATCAACCCGAGATCGGACTGATCGTCACTGGAACAGTGCAGTACACCGCACACGAGAAGCAGCAGAACGTGGGCGACACGGATTCGCTGGCGTTTGCAGGCTATCTCACACGCGGAGGTACGGTCGTGCCCGTGCCTCGCGGCGAGCGCGGCGATCCACAGTATGCCGATCTTCAGGTCTCGCGCGGCACGCTGACATCGGCTCGGCGAGGACAACCTGATTGGCTGCTCAGCCTGCAGGTCGCCAAGACATTGCCGCTCAACGGTCGCTTTTCGTTCTATGCCTTCAACGCCTTCGACAGGCTGGGACGTTTCGGCACGGGAGAGGTGCTGCAGCGACAATTCGCAGGCACACGATTCGGCGTGGAACTCAGCATGCCACTGGGGGGACTGGCTGCATGGCGATGAATCACCGCGTCGCCGCTGTATTGCTGGCACTGCTGATGCTCGCTCCAGCAGACGTGGAAGGCCAGGCGGTAACCGACGCGCCGGAGCGTGAACTGCCGGCATGGATGACGCGCTGGAGTCCACTCGCCGAGACAGGCGCGATTACACGCGCACTTCCGACCGCGGGCATTGTCACGCCTATGACGATACTGCCCGCACCACGAGTGGGCTTGCTGTGGAGCGCCGGCAATCCGGCGGGTCTTGCGTGGGATATCGGTGACCCTCGGCTCGACTTTGCGGCAACGCGGGGGAACGAGAGCGGTGCGCTGCGTCGGCCGCTGGATGGCTCCGGCATCAGCGAGACGAGGGTGCGCGGCTCTGGCTGGCGCTCACTCGGATCGCGCGGGCGCGGGATCGGTGGCGCGCGCTTTGGTCAGACGCTGTTCGATCCAGGCACCACGTCGAACGTGAACGCTCCGTACGCAACGCCGCAGTTCGTCGTGATGGACAGTTCATCCTCGGCCACCGAACGCACGCAGGTGCAACTCGATGGAGCGGGCGGCTGGAGTCTTGGTGACTGGGGACTCGGGGTGGCGCTGGGCTACGACACTCGGAGCACTCAGACCGTGAATGCTGGCTTTGTGCGATCGAACCGTGCCGTGCTGCCAACAGGGAGTTTGGGTATCGCACGCCGTATCAGTGAGTCGCTCTCGATCGGCGTGCACAGCACCTGGCACGCAGGAAACGAGACCATCAATCTCAGCGCCGTTGGCGCGGCGGGTCAGGTGTTCGTCTGGCGTGGCTATCAGTCGGTGCCTGGAGCGACCGTGTTCGATCAGCCCTTCTACCGACGCATCTCCAGAGACGCCGTGCAGCACAACGCATCACTCGCTGGCGCGGTGGCCAACGTGCAGTGGACCGCGACCGCGGGAAGCGTGCGACGTGAAGATCGCTTCACCGCACAACGCGCAAATAATCCGACAAGCGATCTGTGGAACAGCGATGGATACAACGCAGGCGTGTCGCTGCTTCGACCGTTCCAGGATGATCGACTGCTGCTGGCTATCGACGGACGGTTTGCGCGGCTGAACGGACAGGCGACGTTCTTCAACGATTCGGTGCACGGGCTCACCACCGAGGAGCAGCAGGTCGCGCTCAACAGCGAGCTTCGCTGGCGAAGCGCGGTCGATGGCTGGATCGCGGTGGCGCAGGCGGACGTCGTGCTTGCCGACAGACGTGTCGACGACGCAGTGGCTGCGCGTCGCTCACAAACCCAGGGACTCACCAACCGGCTCGCCCTGGACGTCGAGCGCGCGATGGGCCGAGGGTGGAGCATCGCCGGTGGTGCGGCGTACACACGTTACTCCGGAACGGGCACCATACCCGATCCGGCGTTCATGGGAGCCTTTTACCAGCGCGTCTTCGCGCCGGAGCTGGACATCGCGACGTCTCCATCGAGTGCCACCGCCTTCAGCCTTGGCGCGAGATGGCGGGCGCGAGACGGTTCACTGTTCTGGGCGCAGGCCCGTTCGGAAAGCCTTTCCCTGCGCCAGCGCCTCGACTATGTGCCGGACGGCGCGCGTCGAGGGTCGAGCATTCTCGTGGGCGTGGTTCTGCCATAGGACGCGCCCCGGACGCGCGCAGGCGTCGCCACCATGCCCTCAGAACGCCGCCAGCTCTCCCCCGCACCGCTCGCAGTACCACTCCGTCGGCAGGTTCATTGTGCCGCACTCCGTGCAGCGCAGTGTCTTCTGCGCATCGCCGCTGCCTGACTTGCCGGACGATGTCGACCCCGACGATCCCGGCGCCTTGGGATCGATCACCGAGCGCAGGAACGCCAACTCGTCGAATGATCCGGATTCCGAGGCGCCGCTCGCCGCGTCACGCGAGTCACGCCCGCCCGAGCCGCCTTTCTCTCCGGCTTTCTCGCCGCCCTTCTCGTCGGCTCCGGCCGAGGTGGCGTCGCCAAACACGTCGCCCGTTTCGCTGCCACTGCTCGCGTCGCGTCCGGCGGACGGGCTTCCCGCTTCCCGGTCGCCCCACATGCTCGAGCGGGAGTCCGGGCGCGCCGGCTCCGACCGCTCATCGTCAGGCGAGGTGAACTCCAGCTTCTCCGCGTCATCGGGAAACGCGGGCGTGTGTGCACCGCCCTCACTCGGCAGGGACGGGACGCTCGCCGGCGTCATGGCACCCAACCAGTCGGGCGTGCTGCTGTCCGCCCGATCCGACGACGCGGCGCCAGACGACTGTTCATCCCCGTCGTCCTGATCGCCCGCCGCACGATCGCCCGACGCACCACGCTCGGCCTCGGCCTCCGACATCGCCTCAGGTGAGGTTTCGCCCGAGTCTTCGGCAACGGCTTCCGGCGCCGCTTCCGGTCGGGCGCTCGCGAGCAGCCCGCGCACGTCCTCACGATGGGCATCCAGCTCGTCTCGCTCTCCACCCAGCGTCTCGAGCGTGGACTCCACGCGACTGCGCACCTCGTTCCACTTGTTGTCGTCATACTCGCCGACAGCGTGCCGCAGCATCGCCTCCGCGCGCTCGTCTTCCTCGGCCCGCGCACGCAGCCCCAGATCGGAGGCGCGGCCGTCCAGCTCGCCGAGCAGCTGCTCGAGGCCGGCCACATGCGCGTGCAGCTGCGTCATCACGCCATCACGGCGCGAGAGGTAATCGCCATGCACCCGCTCGTAGACGTGGCTGGGTGTATCAGCGCGGCGCGCCTCGAGCGCAGACAGCCACTCGTCGAAACGGTGGCGCTCGGCGACCAGCTCGCGCACTTCGTCGATGGACACCGGGGATGAATCGGTCATGCGGTAGACTCCGAGTGGACGACAACAGACGACGAGACGGAAGGGCGAAGCGCATCCGCCTCACCGGGCGGGAGCGACTGCGCCCCACCCAGCAGTGCTGCGCCGAGCAGAATGCGCGCCGCCTGCTCACAGCTTTCGAGACGATGCATGGCACTCTCGATCGACGTCCCCAGCGCCGTCACGCCATGATTGGCGAGCAAAAACACGTGGTGGGTATCGAGCCAGGGCGTCATGGCATCAGGAAGGGCATCGGTTCCGGGCCGCGCGTACGGCACGAGCGCGATCGGACCAACATTGACGATCAGTTCGGGCAACACGTCAGCCGGAAGCGCGCGTCCTGCGGTCGCGAACGCCGTCGCGGCCGGTGGATGTGCGTGCACGACGGCCATAATCTCCGGTCGCCGCGCATACGCGCGCAGATGCATGCGTATCTCCGATGACGCACGATGGACGCGCAACTCCTGCTGGATGTTACACACCTCGTCTGCATCTGTCACATCGTGATGCGTCGAGCCGTCGGGATTGAGGCGAATCAGATCCTCCGGCGCCAGCCTGGCCTTGTCTGCACCGGCGGGCGTCGCGAGCAGCGTGCCGTCGGCGAGACGCACGGAAAGATTGCCCTCCGTGCCT
>JBBQNT010000146.1:0-9591 GCA_038330215.1 Gemmatimonadales bacterium | reverse complement strand
ACGCCTCGGCCCAATGGCGCGGCAAGCAGCGACGCACGACTGGGCGATTCGTCCGGATCGTTCATCTCGAGGAATGTTCGGTATCCGTCGTCGAACGTGCTCGGCATGTAGATGGCGCGTTCCTGCACCCACGCGTTCCAGTCGTCGCCGCCCAATCGATTGGGTACGCTCAAGAGCGGTGCATTGGCGTCGAGCATGCGTACGCCGGCATTCTCATTGGTCACGCGCGCGGCAGGACGAGACAGCTGCACCGGCAATGGCATCACGCCCGGCTCCTGCATTTCATACTGGCCGTACTGCACCACCAGCGTACCACCGGCGCGCACGAAGGCGAACAGGCGCGGGTTGGCGGCGCGCAACGCGTTGCTCACCTGATACGCACGCGGTCCGATCACGATCGCGGTGAAGCGCGAGAGATCGGTGGACGCGATGCGATCGGCTGCGATCTCTTCCGTTGGAATGTCGAGCGCGCGCAGTGCCGCGATGCCGTCATCACTGACGCCGGCAATGTATCCCACGCGCGTTCCGGCTCGCACAGTCACCGGCACGGCCGAGAGGTACATTGTGGACGCGCCGTAGCTGCGCTGCGGGGTGATGTGGTCGTACGAAATCGTGGAGTAGCCCGCTTGGCTGGGCTGACTCATGTGCATCGCGATCGCCTTGAGCTCGTGCATGCCCTCCGGCAACGTGCCTCGCAGCGTGAACACGATGGACAATCCCACATCGGGATCGAGCGTGCGTTCACGCACCGCCGAGTCGGCTTCGAGTCCCGGTGGCAAGTCGAGCCGGATCGACACCGGCTGTGGCGACGGGTACGACGACAAGACGTTCACGCGCAAGCGGCGCTCGATCGGCTCGCCGGCGCGTGCGTACTCCACGACACGATCGAGGCCAACGGTTATGCCCGGCACCACGGCCACGGGAATCTGCTGGTCGCCCTTGACCGGATCGGCATAACGATTGACCACAGGCACACGTACATGCACCGGCACACCGGCAATGACGACGCGTGTGATCGCGCCGACTTGCGTCTGACGCTGTCGTTCGGCGTCGTCACGCGCATCGATGGGCGTGCGGAAGTACGTGTCCTGCCGTCCGCTCGCTCGCCACCACGGCATGGTGATCACGGGCGTGCGCGCAATGCGTTGCACCGTGTGCGCGCTGTCTGGTGCAAGCAGTGATGGTGCGGCCGACGTATCCGGCGCGTTGATGCCGACACCGCCAATCAGCAACGCTTGCCGTCCCCGGTTGTACACGGTGACCGAGACGCCAATCGTATCCTGGGCGCGCGGCTTGCCGCTTTGCAGCGCCGGCAGCAGGCCGCGCGGCGCCGTTGCTTCCACCGCGACACCGGCCGCAAGTGTGAGCGCCAGCGACGCGCGTGTCTCCGTGAGCGTGAGCGCGTCCCACAGAGCCGGATCGGCAAAGGTGGATTCCGAACCGCGCGCCTCGATCGCGCGCCCGGTGGCATCGGTGAGACGCGCCGTGAAGCCGGGCTGGCCCGAAAGCAGCAGAGGCGGTCTCGCGCCCATCGCATCGCGCGCGCTGCGCAGCAACTGCACACCACGCGCGAGTGGCACCACCGTCGCATCGGGACTCGACGCGCGGTACGCATTCCTCGATGCCGAAAACGCCTGATCCGCGCTGTCGAGCAGGGCCGCAACGGCGACATCGTTCGCCTCGCCGGCCGCGCGCGCCGCGAGCGATGTCCACGTGGTGTCGATGCCATCGAAGATCGACGACTCGGCGCGCGGATCGGCGGGCGCGGGCGCACGCGTGTCTTCGCGGCGGAGGTATCCCCACTGCACCCCGCGTCGCTGCAGCACGCCGAATCCCTGCGACTTGTGCTGGCTGCGACTTTCTGCCGCAATCTCCGAAAAACTGCGCCCGAACAGCGGCGAGTATTCGCCCACGTTCACCTGCAGGGTCATCTCGTCGGGCGAGAAGCGCGAGTTGCGGTAGAACTTCTGCACCGTCCACGGCAGTCCGTGCGACGCCACCGGAAACGCGATCGTATCGCCCGCCTGGTCGTACGCGGCGCGCGCGATCATGCCGGCCACGCGATGATGACCGTGCCCGTCGCGTGGCGTGCCGCTGAACACGGAGATGATCACGTGCGGACGAAACGCACGGACCACGCGCACGGCGTCGCCGAGCACCGTATCGCGCGGCCACGCCTCGAACGTCTCGGTTTCGTTCTTGGAGAATCCGAAGTCGAAGGCGCGAGAGAAGTATTGGCGGCCGCCGTCGAGGCGGCGGGCGGCGAGCAGTTCCTCCGTACGAATGACGCCAAGCTGGTCGCCCAGTTCGTTGCCGATGAGGTTCTGTCCGCCGTCACCGCGAGTCAGCGAGAGATAGGCCGTCTCCACATGCCGGCCGAGCGCGAGCCACGCGATCAGCGGTGTGTCTTCGTCGTCGGGGTGCGCCGCAATCATGAGCACGCGCGTGGTGGTGCCGATGGCCTGCAGTGCGGACCCGAGCGCAGCGGCGCCGAGTTCGCGCGGCTGTACGATGATGTCGGACGGTTCTCCGGGACGCGGACCGGCGTCGGGACCGCGCACAGTTGGCAGAATGCGCGTTGCTGCGGTGGCCGGTGATTGTGCAGCGACGGGCTGAGTGTACGCAGTCGTTCCGAGCGCACTCGCAGCCACTGCCAACGTGAACCGTGCAACAGGCAAAGCGAACGCGGCCGAACGCAGCGTACGTGCGACGAGCGCCGCGGCAGGGGCCGCGGCGCTTCGCACTGCATTCACTCTGCGCGCCGTGAACCCGGCATCCCTCACTGAGCGGCCCGCGCCTGTGTCATGTGCTCCGTTGAGGTATCGCTCCCCCGCTCCGGCGCCACATCACTCACCGACAGCGCCGCGCTGACGATGCGCGCCTGCTCCTCGTTGTGCGCCGCGCCGTAGCCCTCGGCCGGACTCGCACGCTCCTGACGTCCGATGTAGCGCACACCGACCGCCGCGCCCGCCGAAACGCGCAACCGCGGCTGCACGAACGTCCACGCACCCATGTTCCTGGGTTCTTCCTGCACCCACACAACTTCTTCGATCGCGGGATACAGGTCCATCACACGCTGAATCTCTTCGTGCGGCCACGGGTACAGTTCTTCCACGCGAACGATCGCAACACCGCCGTGACGCGCTTCGTTGAGCGCGAGATCGTAGTACACCTTGCCGGTGCAGAATACGATGCGGCGCACGTCATCGCGGCGCTGCGATGCGATCGGATCATCAATCACCGGCTGGAACGCACCCGACGAAAGTTCGACCAGCTTCGAGGCGGCCTGCGGCAAACGCAGCATGGACTTGGGCTGCATGAGCACCAGCGGACGACGCGGCTTGCGCAGCGCCTGGCGGCGCAACATGTGAAAATACTGCGCCGGAGTGGTGAGATAGCCGATGGTCATGTTGTGCTCGGCCGCCGATTGCAGAAACCGTTCGGGACGCGCGCTCGAGTGCTCCGGCCCCTGTCCTTCGTAGCCATGCGGCAGCAGGAGCACAACGCCGGAATCCTGTCCCCACTTTGCGCGGTCGGCGATGATGAATTGGTCGATGATGGGCTGCGCAACGTTCACGAAATCGCCAAACTGCGCTTCCCACAGCACGAGCGTGTCCGGGGCCGCCGTGCTGTAGCCGTACTCGAATCCGACCACCGCCAATTCCGAGAGTGCGGAGTTGTACACCTCGAACAGCGCCGTCGCACCGGGCAAGTGCGCGAGTGGGGCATACTTGCGCCCCGTTTCCACATCGTGGAGCACGGAATGGCGGTGCGAGAAAGTACCGCGTTCCGAATCCTGGCCCGTGAGGCGGATGGAGACGCCTTCGCTGATGAGCGAACCGAAGGCAAGCGCTTCGGCATGTCCCCAGTCGATGCCTCCGTCCGGACCCACGGCTTCGCGGCGGCGCTCCAACTGCTTTGCAAGCCGCGGATGCGCGGTGAAGTCGGAGGGCCAGCGAAGCAGCGCCTCATTGATCGCGAGCAGCCGCTCGGCCTGCACCGCGGTTTCCACCACACGCGGCGCTTCCACCGTCTCCTCGGGCCACGGCTGATGCGACTCCGCGCCCGCCAGCGACGCCTTGAATGCGGCATGACGCTCCGCGTACTCCGCCATCACATCGGCCTCGACCTTGGCGGCGTTTTCCTCGCTGAGCACCCCTTCCTTCGCGAGACGCTGCGCCCACGCGTTGGGCACGGTGGGATGATCCTTGATGCGCTGGTACAGCATGGGCTGCGTGTACGTGGGCTCGTCACCTTCGTTGTGTCCGTGGCGGCGATAGCCCACGAGATCGATGAGCACATCCTTGCGGAAGCGCGTGCGATACGCGCACGCGAGTCGAGCGGCCATGATGCACGCGTCCGCATCGTCGCCGTTGACGTGAAAGATCGGCACTTCGAAGCCCTTCGCCAGATCGGACGCGTAGTATGTGCTGCGTCCCTCCATCGGGTTGGTCGTGAAGCCGACCTGATTGTTGACGATGACATGCACCGTTCCGCCGGTGCGGTGGGCGTTGAGCGCCGAGATGTTGAACGTTTCGGCCACGACCCCTTCGCCGGGAAACGCCGCGTCACCGTGAATGCACACCGGTACCACCGACAACTCATCGCGCGTGCCCGGCGCGGCATTGCGCACACGCTGATGCGCGCGGGCCACGCCCTCGAGTACCGGATTGACGACCTCGAGATGTGACGGATTCGGCACGAGCCGCAGCATGACCTCATGGCCGTGCAAGCTGCGGGTGCCCTCGAAGCCCAGATGATACTTCACGTCACCCGTGCCGGCCTCGCCGCCCGTCTTGTGACGTCCCTCGAACTCGGCGAAGAGCGATTCGAACGGCTTGCCCATGACGTTTGTGAGCACATTGAGCCGTCCGCGATGGGCCATGCCGATCACGACTGCGCGCGCACCCGCCCGCGCAGATTCCGAGATGATCTCGTCGAGGATCGGCACCAGCGCGTCGGTTCCCTCGATGGAGAAACGCTTGTAGCCGGTGTACGCGCGACCAAGGAAGCGCTCGAGTCCGTCCACCTCGACGAGTCGCTTGTGCACGGCGCGCTTCTCTTCGGGGGTGAGCGAACGCACGAGATGCCCCGATCGGAACTGCGCGCGAAACCAGTTGCGCTCGTCGTCGTTCTCAATGTGCCAGACCTCGAGGCCCACACGCGTCGAGTAGACTTCGCGCTTGCGCGCCACGACCTCCGCCGCGGACACGTTGGCGAAGCGCTCGTCGTCGATTGCCATCCCCGGGATCGTTTGCAGGTCCTCGTCGGTGATGCCGTGGAACTCCGGCGTCAGTTCGACTGCGCCGCTGGGCGGCGAGCCGAGCGGGTCGATGGGCACGGCGAGGTGACCGTAGTTGCGGATGGCCTGCACCAGCGACGACGCCGCCGCGACCTTGCGCAGGAACGCGATATTGGTCTTTCCGTCGGCCGGCGGCGAGGCCTGGACCCCGTTGCCGCCATAAAGCGATTCGGCGGTGCGGAAATACTGGCGCCAGCTTTCGTCGACGCTGGAGGGGTCCTGACGGTAGCGTTCGAACTGCTCGGCGAGGACGCCGTCGTTGAACGCGCTGATGGTAGGCTGAGAGCGCATAGTGCCAGCAAATCTAACGCGGGTCCGCTCGCGTTGCGTATAGAGTTTTGCGTCAGGCGCCGACGTATGCGCCGCTCGTCACGGACGCGTGCAGGCGTCAGCCGCCCACCGGCAGCACGAGCGTGAACGTGGAGCCTTCGCCCGTTCGCGAGAGCACGTCGATTCGACCGCCGAGCAACTCGCCCAGCCGGCGGGAGATGTAGAGGCCCAGGCCGGTGCCCTTGTGCCGTCGGGTCGGACCGTCGTCCACCTGCGAGAAGGGCTTGAAGAGTCGCGCCAGATCGGTGGCGGCAATGCCGATGCCCGTGTCGCTCACCGAGAAGTGCACCGTCGGCTCGGAACACGGTTCGTCCGGTCCGTTGCTCACGCGCACCAGCACCTCACCCGACTCCGTGAACTTGATCGCGTTCGCGCTCAGGTTGAGCAGGATTTGTCGGACGCGGTCCTCGTCAGAGAGAATGACCGGCAACGCCGCGTCACTCTCGAATCTCAGCTGGATTCCCTTTTCGCGCGCCAGCGGCGAGAGAAATGGGTGCAGCGAGTCCATGAGTTCATCGATGCGAACGGGCGCCAAGCGTGGCACCACGCGATCGGCCTCGAGCGAGGCGAAGGTGAGCATCTCCTCGATGAGTGCGCCCAGATGCCGACCGACGGCGCGCAGGTTGAGCAGCACATCGCGCTGCTCGGGCACGAGCGGACCCAGGATTTCGTCTTCGAGCAGTTCGCCATAGCCCTCGAGTGCGGCCATGGGTGTGCGCAGCTCGTGCGAGAGCGTGGCCAGAAAGCTCGTTTTGGCGGCGTCGGCGGCACGGGCGTTTTCGAGCAGCGTTGCCTTCCACAAGCCTAGCGCGGCCAGGTCGGCGACCGTCGAGAGGCGGGACTCGTCTTCGTCGTCGAACACCGGGGTGTCCACACGACGGGTGACGATGAGCACGCCCAGAAACGACTCGTGCGCAATGAGCGGCACCACGAGGGCCGGTCCCACGCCACGATCGCCCAGAAGCGTCTCGAAGAAGGGCGAGCTCTCGCGCATGGTCTCCACGGCGATGGCTTCACGCTGCGCCACCACTCGGCTCGTCACCGAACCCGCGAGCGGAAACGCTGTGCCGATCAGATCGGCGACCACACCCGTGCAGGCCACGAAGCGCCCGCCGTCCGGGGTGACTTCGGCCACCATCGCGCCGCTGGAGCGGCCCTGGTCCATGGCCGCGTCACACAGCACGCGCAGCACGGTGGGCGAGTCGGTGCCGGCAGCCAGGCTGTGGGCAATGTGGCGGAAGGCCTCGATTTCGCCCACGCGTTCGGCCGGAATCGCGCGGGGGCGGTGTCCATACCGGGAGGTGCGGTCCCACGGCTGCGCGGTGGGCGGATAACGCAGGTCAGCCGGGTAACCGGGTGGCGGCGCGTGCGGATCCGGCCCGAGCAAGTCGTCGGGGACACGAATGTCGAACTCACCGGTGGTCCGGTTGGGTTCGAGGCCTGGGAGCGGATCGGGGACGGGCACAGATGGAGAGTGGCGCTTTCCGGAGCGGAAGGGAAGCGGGTGCGCGGAGGCCGGCCACGACTGTGACGATGCGATGGTTCGCTGGAACAAGGCGGCGCCTGGCCGCGTCGGTTGGCCGGCACCACCGAAGTGCGGCGCTACGGCACCACCGGCGCTGGCGGCCACACTGCATGCAGTTCGGTCACCAACGCCGCCACGAGCGCGATACCATCCCAGAGGTTGCCCACGCGCAGGTTCTCATTGGGCGCATGCTGATTGTTGTCGCTGTTGACGGTGGGGATGGTGATGAGCGGCGCGTTGAACACATCGGCGAAGTGAAAGAGCGGCAGCGAGCCGCCGAGCGTGGGCGCAATGAGTGGTGCGCGTCCGTACACGCCACGCATCACCTGCTGCAGCGCCGCGACAACGGGCTCACTGAACGGAGCGCGCACGCTCCGGTAGCCGTCATCCCACTGCACGAGCGCGATGCGTTCCCGGTCCGCGCGCGGCGCGGCGGCGTTCGCGTCGGTGAGCACTTCGTAACCCTGCGCACGAATATGCGCGTTCACGATATCGCGGAGCCGCGCGGGTTCCTGGTCGGGCACGAGCCGAAAGTCGAGCGAGATACTGGCGGACGTGGGCACGGCATTTGTTGCGCCGCCGCCCACAGCGCCGCTGCGAATGCCACGGACATTGAGTGCGGGGCGCATGATGCGTTCGCCGAGTGCGGCGCCATCGGCCTCGGTGCGCGTGAGTCCGAGTGCGGTGCGCAGGGAGTCGTCGGTGATCGATAGTGCGCGCGCGGCGGTGAGTTCCTCCATCGTGGCAGACCGCACGTCATCGTGAAAGCCGGCAATTGTGATGCTGCCGTCGCGGTCGCGCATGCTCGTGATGAGATGTGCGGCTGCCACGGCGGGATTGGGCGCCCAGTTGCCGTAATGTCCCGAGTGCAGCGGACGATTCGGGCCGTAGAGCGTGATCTCCACACCAACCACGCCGCGCACGCCGAGCACGATCTGCGGCGCGCCGCTCACGTGCACCGGCCCGTCCATGAAGAACCACGCGTCTGCGGCCAGCTTGTCGCGATGTGCGCGCAGCAGATCGCCAAGATGCTGCGACCCCGCTTCCTCTTCGCCTTCGAGAAAGATCTTGACGTTGACGGTTGGCTGCTGGTCGAGTGCGGTGAGCGCGTCAAACGCGGCGAGCATCGCGACGATCGGCCCTTTGTCATCGCTGGCGGAGCGCGCGAAGATGCGCGCGTTCGGATTGACCGTATCGCCGGCTGCAGGAAGCGGGATGGCGTCGCCTGTCACCCCGCCTTGCACTCGGCGCAGCACGGGCGCGAACGGATCACCGTCCCACGGCGCGCCCGCGACGGGTTGGCCATCGTAGTGTGCGTAGAGCACGACCGTGCGCGTCGCGCCGGGCACGATGCGCTCTGCGAACACGGCGGGCGGCCCGCCGGTGGGCGACTCGAGCAGCTCGCTCGTGAAGCCGCGTGCGCTGAAGGCGGTCACGAGATGCGCCGCAACCTTGCGAATGGCGACGGAATCGGCGGCGATGTTCGGCAGCGAGAACAGCGCGAACGCGTCGTCGAGGATGCGCCGTTCGTTGGCGCGTCGCCACGTGTCGATGCTGGCGCGTCGTTGTGCACCGTCCGGGGAGACCCGCTGCGCGTGCAACGCAGCTGGCATCGCAGCGGTCACGAGCACAGCGAGCGCGGTGATGATAGACGTGCGCATGCGTGCGGCTGCCTGTGCGGTGAGAACGATCACATGGCCTTCCGAGTGGCGAGATGTCGGGAGCAGATATCCCGGGCCGCGAAATGTATGCGCAACGCCACGAACTCGCGTCGCGAAGTCGCACCGCGCCTCCGCAGCAACAACCTAGCTGCCAGCTCGAACCGCTCCTGGCGGCGTGCGTGAGCGCATAAACGCCACCTGTCGTCCACCAGTCGTGGTGACGACGACTCGATCAAGCGGCAATCGCAGTTCCTTCGCAAACGCAGGATCCGGCACGACTGCCGCGAGCGTCCATCCCTTTCCCGCACTACGAGCAACCGCACCCAGGCGGCCCCACAGCGCGGGCAACGTGAGCGGATCGCCCGTGCGTATGCCATACGGTGGATTGGTCACGATCCAGCCTCGATCACCGAGCGCAGACACATCCGTGTCGGACAGTGGTTGATGCAGCAACGTGATATCCGACAACACACCCGCGCGTTCTGCGTTGGTACGTGTGGCGTCAACAGCACCAGCGTCGCGGTCCGCGGCGATGATCGGTGCAACCACTTCGCGTTGTGCATTGCGAGCCGCCTCACGTTCATCACGCGCAATCGACGACGCCACACCCGGCCAGAACTCGCACGAGAAGATCCGCGACAACCCCGGCGCGATGTTGCGCGCACGCAGCGCCGCTTCGATCGCAATCGTGCCCGCACCACACATGGGATCGACCAAGGGCACATCGCCTGGCCAGTCCGACGCCGCGAGCAACGCCGCCGCAAGCGTTTCCC
>JBBQNT010000145.1:0-9600 GCA_038330215.1 Gemmatimonadales bacterium | reverse complement strand
TACTGCCGGTGGGGTGCAGATGCACGAACACCGAGTCGTCAGCGCGGGCGATCATCGCATGGCTCATCATTCCCATGTACGGCTCCAGCGACGCCGCGTTGCCATCGGGCGCGCGCACCGTGAACTGCAGGTCGGCTTCCTCGTTGGCAATGAGCTGATCTTTCGAATGCACCCACGACATCGTCGAGCCGTCACTGAGGCGGATGGCGCTCTGGTCGAACCGGTTGCCCAGTGCGCCCGACACCCACCAGGCGTCATCCGGGTCGGGCGCGGCGCCGCCGCTCTGCTCGGTCATAGAGGCAACACCCGGCGGCGGAATATCGACGTCGCTCACCAGCGTATGCGTAATGCCATTCTCGCGGACGATATCTCCGTAGACGCGATAATTGCCGGCAGGTAGCGGCGGCAGCGTCACCATGAACGCCGACGAATCATGCGGCACCGGGTGGAGATGGGCGAACGCCTGCTTGTCTTCCCGAACGACGAACATGTGCATCAGCTTGCCATGATCTGGGATGAGCGGACTCAGCGTCGAGCGACGGTTGCGGCGAAGCCATGCCTCGTCGTTTCTCATGAGCCACACCGAATCGGTGATGGCGAGGTTGAGCACCCGGTCGGCGCCGATCTGCGTGACCGTTGCCTGCGACGCGAACGTCCAGTTCAGCAAGCGCGAGAAGCCGGCGTCTTCGGATTGCCACCAGGTCCACCCACCAAAAAGCAGCACGGCGACGAAGATGCCCGTCCCCGCCATGGCGCCGCGCGCACGGTTCGTCCGCTTTGGGTCTGGTGCCTCACCGGGTGGGAGCACGCTCTCGCGAACTCCGGCACCAACGAGCGTAAGCAAACCAACGATCAGGAAGAGTCCGATACCGATCAACGTGATTCCCAGCGGCCGCTGCATCTCCAGTCGACGCGTGGCGATTGCCGTTACCGGAACCGAGGCCATGCCTGCTCCGCGTGTGCCTTCCACCCGTACGTTGATGCTGTATGCACCGACCGCCATCAGCCAGAGCTGCACGCTGTACAACTCCGGATCGCCGGGAACCGGCGTGGCAACATCAGGCGGTGGAACGGCATCCTTCTCCGCGCCGGCCTGCACGGGGACGGCGGTCACGCGACGCACGCCCTCTCCCATCACCCGGATTGTGACGTCGGACAGGCCGGGCACAACACCGGGCGAGCGGACCACGATGCGCACCGGATACGGACCCGCATCTCCCTCGAACCAGGTGTCCGGGCTGCCTACGTGACCGGACGCGAGCACCGCGAACGCGGCAACGGCAATGCTCGATGCAATCCGTCGCGCACTTCGCCTTCCCGAGACTTCCATCACCGCTGCACCCGTGTCATCCAGTTGCCCCAGGCGAGTCCTACGCGGGATGAGAGAATGGCGATCACCATGGCAATGCCGACTCCCTTCGCCAGCAGCGGCAGACTGAAGTTCCCGGCCGCATCTCTGTCCAGTGTCCAGTACTCATAGCGCCACGGACCGAGGCGGTTCATGTACGCCCATCGGTCGGCAGCAAAAATGTTGTTGCGTGCATACGGCGACAACATGAACTCGGACCAGACCCAATGAACCGCCAGCATGATCAGCACGAAGGAGATGCCCGCAAGCGCGGCAAGCATCCAGTTTCTCTGACTATCCATGCGGTGCATCAGCACGTCGAGAGCGAATGCCGGAATGATCAGCAGCAGCGGGAAGTCCATCGGCACCATGTGCGTGACCGGATTGTAGATCGGTGCGAGCTTGGGTACGGCCGGAAACAGCTGCAGAATCCAGATCATCACGACGGTGATGCCCATGTACACGGCAGCGGTCGTGGTGGCCGGCCAACGCAATCGTGACGCGCGCGCGACGCCGAGCAGAAGCAGCGGGAACACGCCGCCGGTGATCTGATAGAACATCGAGCCGCGCATGAGGTTCGGTTTCGCGACGTACTCCGACACGAAGATGGACAGCATCGTGAGGAAGATGCCGGCGGCAAACACGTACATCAGTCCAAGTCGGCGCTGCTCAACGCTGTCCGCAGCCGCGCGATTCTGTGCCCCGAGTGCCATGATCATGGCGCCGATCTGAATTCCAAACATTCCGGCGGCGAGTACCATGTGTGGCGGCGAGATGATTTTGACGTCGAGCCCGTATGCGTTGTGCCACCAGTTGTCGAACGGCACCGACGCAATCATCGCCAGCGCGCCCCAGATGCAGATCCAGGTGCCGAGCGGCGCGCGGAATCCCCAGAACAGAACCGAGCGCGCTCGTTCGCTCTCACTGCCGGCGAACGTCGTCTTGAGCGCGAGCGCGCCGGACGCGAGCCCCGCTACGCTTGCCCCGATCTGCTCGAGCACGTGCGGTGCGGTCCAGAGCGTGTCTCGACCGACCGTCATGTGCCACGAGATATCCCAGATCAGCCCGATCACGATGCAGGCCGAGGCAAAGATCACGGCGTAGAGCACCCACGAAGTGATCGAGAACGTCGTCGCGGCGCTGGACATCGCCCGGGAGCGCGACGCGACGGATTCGTGTGTTGACGCGACGGTCGAGCTCATGAACTCATCGGAATGGGAAGAGACGTGGCGCGATGCCTCGCCTGTACTTCCAGCATACGGTTTGGTGACGGGAGGGTCAATGTGAGCTCGCCCCGATTTAGTGGACGGGCGATGGTGCCGAGCTGGTGCGCACGTCCGGGTCCGTCCAGCACGCGAAGTGCGTGAAACAGCCCGGGCACATGGCTGAGCGCGTCCCGATACAGTCGGCCATCAAGGCTGGCGGGGAGCGAGCAATATGGTCATATTGAATCTGACCATTCAGCGAGACGTGTATGCCCGCCAATTGCTCGTCCCCGAAGACCGTCTCCGCCACGCTGTTCAAAGCAACGTGCCTTGAGCTCATGGACGAAGTTGCGGCGCGCGGAATGGAACTCATCGTCACCAAGCACGGCAAAGCGGTCGTGCGAATCTGTCCGGTGGAGACGGCGCCGCCCTCGCCCCTGGGCTTCATGCGTGGAACGATTGTGCATCACGACGACATCGTATCACCGCTTCAAGACGCGTGGGACACATCGACGACCGATCCGCTCCCTCCGTTTGCATCGGATCATCCGTCTGACAACAAGTGATCGCCGCGCAGCGCCGAACGGATCGACGCGTCGCGCGACGTGTCGTTCGTGAACCCGAAGCATCGTACTCGGGCGCAACAGCGCTGTGGAAAGCGAGCGATCATCCGTTGCGAGACGCTGCGTTGCTACTCGACACGCACGTCTGGATCTGGACACTTGAAGCAGCCGACGGGACGCTTTCCGACCCAGCGACAGCGCTGCTGCAGCGCGCGGCAGCCAACGCACAGCTGTTCGTCAGCGACATCTCGCACTGGGAGGTCGCGATGCTGGTTGCCAAACGGCGCCTGGTGCTCAATCAGGATGTGACGGTCTGGCTCGAGCACGCCACGAGAGCACCCGGGCTGCAGCCGCTGTCGCTCACGCGCGAGGTGCTCGTGCAGAGCACACGTCTTCCGGGCACCGTGCACGGTGACCCCGCTGACCGCATGCTGATTGCGCAGGCGCAGCTGTCTGGCTTGTCGCTGTTCACATGTGATCGCGGCATCATCGACTACGCCAGTCGCGAACGCGGCATCCCCGTTTGCGACGCACGCGGCTGACTTGCGCAATCCCCGCGTGCCTGATGCGATTGAACGAGGGAATCGTGCGCGCGCTCCTCGTGCGCAACGCCGCAATGCCGACTGGAAACGACGCCTGAGCTACTGTTCTGCCGCGCGCCCACGGCCGCCGCGTGCCTTGGCCTTCTTCACTGACTTGGCTGCTGCGCCACGCTCGGAGGGAGCGGCGCTATTGCTTGTTGCTTTGGGCGACCGTTGCTGATGCTTCGCGTCGTCCACGACCGTCGCCACCTCATCCGCACGATGAAGGCGACGCAGAACGACCGGCACCGCGAATCCGTCCATGCCCGCGACGGAAAACTCACCGGCAAATCCCACACCTGCGGTCAAGGCCGGATCAATCGTCATCGTCACCTGAATCACTCGCTGCTCACCCGGTCCAAGTTCGATGCGAGGCGGATCAAACATCGGTTTGGCGGCGACCCGGGCGCCTAGCGAATCGTTGAACGTCGATGACACAAACTCGCAGGCCAGCGTGCGTCCCATATCGTTGGTGACAAGAAACGCACCACGAACGGTCTCCCCCGCCTCCCCCTCGAGCACCAACGCGCCGGCGCTCGCGTCCATTTCCGCGATTGGCTGCGCCTGCTCCGGCTCACCGCCAAGAACTGCTGACATGCCGCGCACGTACTCAAGCGTGAGCTCCATCCATCCTTTGTAAAACTTCGCGTTGGCTTGCACGGCGCGCTTCATCATCTCTGACATATCAAGGCCGTCAGCCATCTCTCACTCCTGTGGTGCCCGACGGGCGCGGCGCGTTGCACGGGCGCGGGCAGTAGAAGTGGTCATACCAGTGGTGCACGTTCTCCGCGCAGTCGTCGATCGTGATGTCGCAGCACGAATTGCTCGTACACTCCCCAAGAACAAGCTCCACGCGAACAAAGTGGTTGCGACAGCCGCGAATGATCACCGGCCCCGAAAGTCGTTCTCCGACCTTTGCCCACTCGGGCGCCTGCACTGCAACCAGGAGGGTCGCACGTTCCTGCGGATCGAGCAGCAGCGTGGTGGGAGAGAACGTGATCCAGCCGGCGAGCTTGCCAAGCGCCGTCACGGAAACAACCTGCCGACTCCACCCACAGTTCATCACGTGAATACGGATGAGTGCCTTGTTGCCCGGCACCAGCATCAGATTGCACGTTCCAGCGTGTTTAGGCTCCCAGCAGGGAGGGGGAATCGTGCACCCTGACGAGGTGCGCTCGAGCGCACCACCCACGACGGCCGCCGCGAACTGTGTGGGCATTTCCAGCAGCTTGGCTATCGAGGTACCGAGCGACAGCGTGGGAAGCTTTTCGGTGGAGGCGTTCATTGGGCGGCCCGCTCCTTGTTGGGACGTGCGCTGGACATGATGTCGGCGACCAGCACGTGCGACTCGGGTCCGATCTCAATCGAGCCTGAGTACGATCGACCCGCGCGCGCATACCGCGGAACGTCAAGCACACAAGCGATATCACGGGTTTCACCAGGCGCGAGTGGGCCGGCACCGCTGCGCACCGTGACACGGGCTTCTCCGCCGTGGCTCTCACGCAGTTCCTCGAAGAACCGCTCGACGCGTGGTTCGCCGGGTTGGAGTGTCGCGCGCAACGATCGACCGAGCGCACGTTCCTGACCGTCGGCATCATCGAGGTCAAACTCGAACTGCTTCGGTATGTCGATCGGCACGTTGCCACCGTTCATGACCGTCAGCGCGAACGATGCGCTTGAAGCGGGTGCAAGGGTGAGCGTGGTCTGCGGCGGCTGCACACGAAGGCGGAGTTGCGGTTCGATCTCTACGATGACCGCCTGCGGCTTGCCGTTGAGCGTGGCTTCACCGTTGTACACACCGGGTGCAATCTGATCGGGAAGTCGCAGACGCACTTCACTGGCACCGGACCCGAGCGCACGATGCACCGCACGATGAATGCTCAGTCGCGACCCGATGGTGAGCGCAACAGGAACCACCGTTGATCGCTCGACGCTGTACGACAGGATGGCCCGTACGCTGCGCGGTGGACCGCTGAGCGTGAGCTCGGCGCCGATTCGCACCGCGTTCATGTGTTGCCGATGCGGAGCACTGCACCCACCTCGTTCCCCTGCATGTTCGGCGTACGATCCGGCGGACTGCAACGCTCACAGGGATTGGCGACGTATGGCTCGGTAATGATCTGCGCTTCACCGCACAGATGGAGCGCAGCGAGCTCCACGCCGAGCACCGAGAGCCCGAGACGAAAGTTGGCCGGCACATGCACACGCAACGACGGAATCTCGCGAATGCGCAGATTCACATCGGGCAAGCTGGTCACACCGACCGAGTAGTTGCTCGGAATTCCAGCCAGCGTCACGGGCCCGACCGGTCCGATGTCCGTAATGCGCAGATCGGGCAACGAGTTCACGTTGACGTCGACCGTCGGTAGGTCGAGAACGCTGACATCGACGGGGGGCAACTCGTCGATATCGACGCGTGGCATGCTCTTGACATGGACATTGGTCGCCATGTGAACATCCGCGTTTGCAGGTTGATCTGTTGCTCGTTATGAACAACCAGAACTTCCTGACGATACGCGAAAGTGTGATCGCGTCAAGACTGTACTTTCCACCGAGCACGGCCGTACACGGTACTTGCGCGTTGTGCCAGCCATGCACACCATGTACGAGTACGCGTTGACAACCTGCAACGAGGGCGTGCGATGACACCTGCGCATTGGAATGCGACTGTCGTAGACTCTCCGGAATCCGAGCCGTATGCGTTTGTTGGCGACCTCGTCGTTGCCGTGCGCACGCCTCGTTCGCGCGACTTCGTCACGGTTGAGATCGCCGCAACCTCTCACGCCATGCGTGATGTGCCGCGCGATGGAGGGGTGTGGTTGCTGGCCAAACCATCTCCCTGCCTGCAGGACCAATGGCACGGTGAAGTGCGACTCGGCGATCCGGTACAGTTCAACGTTGACGGTGAGTCGTACACGCTGACGCTGGCCCAGCTGTCTGTGCACAAATCCGGATTGCCGTGGGTTACCTGTGATTTTGTCCTTGAGCGTAGGTAAGATGCCGCGCCCTCCAACGTCGGGCCGCCGTCGTAAACCTGCGTACGACACCATCGTTGTGGGCGGCGGTCCGGCTGGAGCCGTGATGGCCTGGTCGCTCGCGCGCCGCGGGCTGCGCGTGCTCGTGCTTGATCGCGCCACCTTTCCGCGCGAAAAGGTGTGCGGCGATTTTGTGGAACCGCGAGGACTCAGCATCTTCCAGACGATGGGCTGCCTCGGCGAGCTCGAGTCCACCGGGCCGCTCGCCATTACGCACGTAAATCTGCTGCTCAACGGCAAGACCGCATACCGGAATCACATTCCGTTTTACGCCGGCCAGAAAGAGCTGCCGCAGCACGGCTACATCATTCCGCGCGAGCTACTTGATCAGCGCATTCTCGAATCGTCTGTCAGCGCGGGCGCGAACGTACAACAAGGCTGCCACGTCTCCGCCGTCGAGCGGATCGATGGTTCGATGGTGGTGCACTACCGTGACGGCGGCGGTGAACACACCGTCACTGCCCCGATTGTGGTCGGCGCCGATGGAACACATTCCGTTGTGGCGCGCTCCGTCGGGCAACTGCATGATGATTCGCGCTACATGGCCGTTTCGCAGCGCGCGTATGTGGATGGTCTCGAGATCGCCGACGGTGAAGCGGCGTTTGTCTTCGATGAGGATCTGTTCCCGGGCTACGGATGGATGTTCCCCATGTCGAACGGTCGCGCGAACGTGGGTGTTGGCCTTCTCGCGGAGACCCGGGACCGAAACAAGACGAGCATCCCGAAGTTGTTTGCGACCTTTCTGCAGAAGCTCACCACACTGCACCCGGGGTGTCGCAATATCCGTTTGGCCTCAAAGCCAATTGGTGGCATCGTCAAAACGTACGGTGGCCATGGTCCGAACTACTTCGACGGCGGCATACTCGTCGGTGACGCGGGCTGCTTTGTTGATCCCATGACCGGCGAAGGTATCACGCCAGCCGCTGAATCGGCACTCATTGGCGCCAATGTCATCGCGGATGCGCTCGAGATCGGCCGTACCGATGCCGCTGCGCTCGCCGTGTATCGTCGCAAGTTTCAGGCGTATTTCGATCCGGCCATGTGCTACCTCGACTTCGTGGCGTGCATGATGCGCAACCGTCACCTTGGTCCGTACTGGCTCGGCGTCGTGGCGCGCGGCTGCGAGTTGGCCATGCGCGACCAGTCCTTCGCACAAATGAGTGGTGCGGCGTTCGGCGGACTCGACGTACGACCACTCGATATTGTGAGCCGCATGTGGACCAAGTCCGCCGCGCTCATCATCGCCGACTGGGAGCGGCTCGGCTCCGGACTCGCGGAGGGACGACTGCGGAGCGTTCCCGGCATGGGTGATCTTGGCCGCTGGTACGCGGGCTGGTGGGGCTCCCTGGCCGAAGATCCATCGTGGCACGCGCGATGGATGACCGATGTGGCACGCAAGGGGCTCGCGCTCGCCTCCACGACACGTTTGCGCGACCCGCGTGCGCAGGCCACCGTGCACCTTCGGCTCAAGGAACTGCAGACGTCAGGCTGACAGGCGTCGCGTGTTTCGGACGAGTTTGATCAACAGTTCGGGTGCGCGCGCCACGCGCAGCGCCTCGGCCTCCGCTTCCGCCGCGATGCTGTCGAGATATCGCTCGGCGATCGGCAACGCGGCCTCCATTTTCTCGAGCAGCACCTGCAGGCCGTCGGGCGTCGGATTGCGAAAGAGCAGCGCGACTTCGGGATCACGAATCGCGATGGCGGCGGGCAGGGTGAGGATGCCGTCGCGCAGGTCTTCTTCACCACCGCCACCGAGTGCGACGGCACCCTTCACGTCGCCCACGTCATCGCATCCGTGATACAGCATGCCGAGCAGGTGCCCGAACTGACGCAACTTCTCGTCGCCGGTGCCAAGGCACGCAGCCGCTTCGAACATGCTGCCGGTATCTTCGCCCGCGATGAAGCGCCAGTCTTCAACGCCGAGCGGCTGACGACGCAACCGCCACTGCAGCGTCTCCGCCGCTGCAAGCCGTCTGAACAACTCGGCGATACGCTGCGTGTTGAACGGGTTGCCCTCAACCAGTTGGAACGTGTCGGCGGTGATGTAGCCCGACGTCATCAGCGCTGGCAGCAGGCCGAAGCGGCAGTGCAGCGTCAGCACGCCACGACGATAGCGCGAGCGATCGAGAATGTCGTCCACGATGAGCGAGACGTTGTGCACCATCTCGATCGCGGCGGCGGCGCGAATCGTCTCGGCGCCAACCGGGTCGTCGGACATGGCCACGTGACACGCAAACAGTGTGACCGGACGAAAGTATTTGGAGCGGCCAAGGAACTGCCACGCGAGCAGCGGCTTGACTTCGTTGTCTCCACGCGCGGCCCACTCGTGAAGAAACATCTTCAGGAGTTCGAGTTCCTTGTCGAAGCCCTCGGCCATGACGAGGCCCGCGGGCACCTCGTTCGGCGCAACCGCAGTTGCCACGGTTGACTCGGCTCAGGATTTGGCGCGTCCGGCGCGCTTTCGGCGCGGCGCGGTCGAGCGTTTTGCGGCAGTGGCCGTGGCGGTGCCACCTGAGGAGCGCCTGGCCGACGTTTTGCTCGCCTTCTGCGCCGCAAACTTGTCGAGTTCTGCTATGAAATGTGACGCCGTGTTGCGCGGGATCTCGGTGAGCGAGCGCACGCTGGCTCGCCCTGCATCGAGTAACTCCAGCACAACGTCGCGCGACTTCGGATCGTCGGTGTTGATCGACGTCAGTGTTTTTGTGGCCGACTGGACAAACGTGGTGGTGTGGTCAATCCACTCCGTCCAGAAACTGATACCGGCCTTGAGCGCCGCCAGCTGCACTTCGATCGCATCCGTGAGCAGGAGGCGAAGATCTTCGTCACGCGTCGGTTCGGTGTCGGGCATGTTCGCTCCAGAGCAACCTG
>JBBQNT010000144.1:0-9600 GCA_038330215.1 Gemmatimonadales bacterium | reverse complement strand
ACGCACCATGCTATCCCAACGCGTGAACAATCCGGCGTGATCGAGGTGTATGTCGTGCGCGGCAACAGCCTCATCGATGGCATCGTGCTCGAAGAGTTCACCGGTGTAGCGCCAGAGTGCATTCAGCGACTGCTGCACGCGCGAGCGGCTGTCGGCCGTGCCGTCGCCGAGACGGACCACCCACTCGCTGCTGTGGCGCAGGTGGTACTTGCCTTCCTTGAGCGACTTGGCGGCGATAGCGGCGAGCGGTGCGTGGCCGCATGACGCGAGCGCATCGAGTTGCAACACGCTGTAGGCATCGAACAGGAACTGTCGTACGATCGTGAAGCCGAAGTCTCCACGCGGCAGTTCGACGAGCAAGGCGTTTCGGTAATGCACGCCGTCACGGAAATAGGCGAGCGCATCGGCATCGCGGCCCTGCCCCTCCAGTTCACCCGCGAGCGCGAGGAACATGTTCGCCTGGCCCACGAGATCAAGCGCCATGTTGGCCATGGCGATGTCTTCTTCCAGAATCGGGCCGTGCCCGCACCACTCCGACAAGCGGTGACCCAGCACGAGGCGGTCGTCACCGAGGCGCAGTACGTATTCCACGATGGGTTCGCCGAGGCGCGGGCCACGAGTGCCGGCCACGTTCAGCGAGGCCGCACTGGCTGAACCACCCGCGGTGGCGACTGCGCTGTCGTTGTCGCCGTCGTTGTCTTCGTCGTGTGCGCTCATCAGAAAACGCGCACGCCGCGCGGCACCTTGTAGAACTGCGGGTGACGATACGCCTTGTCGTTGCCTGGGTCGAAGAACGGACCGGCGTCAGACGGAGCCGACGCCACGATCGCCTCGGCGGGCACAACCCACAGGCTCACCGCTTCGCCGCGACGCGCATAGACATCGCGCGCGTTCTGCAGCGCGTGCTCCGCGTCGGTGGCGTGCACACTGCCCGCGTGCTCGTGCGGCGCGCCCTTGCCCGGCTGCGTGAAGACCTCCCACAGCGACCACTCACCGTCGACGTCGACACCGTTGGCGGCTGCACCCTCGCGCGCGCCACTCGCAGGATTCGACATCATGCCGCCTGCACACTGCGCTGCTGCCTGGCCGCGTGCGCCATGGCGGCTTCGCGAACCCACGCGCCTTCATCGTGCGCCTGCTGGCGCGCGGCGATGCGTTCACGGTTGCATGGCCCATTGCCGCCGATGACCTGGAAGAACTCCTGCCAGTCGATCTCGCCGAACGCCCAGTCGCTGGTCTCGGTGTCAAAATGGAGATCGGGATCGGGGAGCGTCACGCCAATAGCCGCGGCCTGCGGCACGGTGAGGTTGACGAAGCGCTGTCGCAGCTCGTCGTTCGTCTTGCGCTTGACGCGCCACTTGAGCAGTTCCGCCGAGTTCGGCGAGTTGGTATCGCTCGGTCCGAACATCATGAGCGAGGGCCACCAGAAACGGTTCACCGCGTCCTGCAGCATCTCGCGCTGCGCGGGCGTGCCGTTGGCCAGCGTCGCGCAGATCTCGTAGCCCTGGCGCTTGTGGAAGTTCTCTTCCTTGCAGATGCGCACCATCGCTCTCGCGTACGGGCCGTACGACGCCTTTGCGAGAATGGTCTGGTTCACGATTGCCGCACCATCCACGAACCAGCCGATCACACCCATGTCGGCCCACGACAGCGTGGGATAGTTGAAGATGCTGGAGTATTTCGCGCGGCCGTCCAGCAGCTGCTGCACCAGCTCGTGGCGGTCGACGCCAAGTGTCTCGGTACCACAGTAGATGTACAGCCCGTGTCCCGCTTCATCCTGCACCTTCGCGATGAGCGACATCTTGCGGCGCAGCGACGGCGCACGCGTGATCCAGTTGCCCTCGGGCAACATGCCCACGATTTCCGAGTGCGCATGCTGCGACATCATGCGAACGAGTTGGCGGCGATAGCGCTCGGGCATCCAGTCCTTGGGCTCGATGCTCTCACCGGCGGCGATGCGCGCCTCGAAGGCGGCGACGAGTGCCGAGTCGTCGGCAGTTGCGGTCGTAGTCTGTTCCATGAGATGCAATGTACGGGGAAAAACAGGAGTTCGACAATCGTGCGCTCCCACTATTTTACCCTGCATGCACAATGACGCTCCCTCCAGTTCCGCGCCCGAAGGCCAGGTTTCGGTGCACATTGCCGCCGGCATCGGCACAGTCGAGTTCTTTCATCCGAAAGGGAACTCGCTGCCCGGCTCGCTGCTACGTCAACTCGCGGCGGCGATCACCGCGCTCGGCGAAAACCCGGATGCACGCGTAATCGTGCTGCGGAGCGGCGGCACAGGCCCGTTCTGCGCGGGCGCGTCATTCGACGAGTTCTCCACCATTCCCGACGCGGATGCGGGCGCGGAGTTCTTCAGCGGGTTCTCCCGCGTGATTCTGGCGATGATTCGCGCGCCAAAGTTCGTGATTACGAGAGTACACGGCAAGGCGGCCGGCGGCGCAGTGGGGCTGATATCGGCGTCCGACCATGCGATGGCGGTGTCGACGGCTTCGGCGCGGCTGAGCGAGCTGGCGGTGGGAATTGGCCCGTTCGTGGTGGGGACGGTCGTGGAGCGGCGCATCGGGCGGGGACCATTTGCCGCGATGACGGTGGATGCGGACTGGCGCGATGCGGAGTGGGGCGAGCGGCACGGGCTCTACGCGCGTGTGTTTCCGTTGGTGGCAGCGCTGGACGAGGCGGTGGCGGGGCTGGCGGCCACGCTGGCGGCGAGCAACCCGCAGGCGATGCGGGAGCTGAAGAAGGTGTTCTGGGCGGGCACGGAGGGGTGGGACGCGCTGCTGGCCGAACGGGCGGCGCTGAGTGGGGAGATGGTGTTGTCGGAGTTCACGAAAGCGGCGATTGCGGGGTTTCGGGCGAGGTAAGGCGCGAAGGGTTGGCGGGGTATGGGCTGGTGTGACGTTTGGCCGTATGGAAAGGCTTCGCCCTGAAGGGGATTGGTGATGGGAAACGGAGTTGAGCATGGCATCATCGGGCATGCGAGACTTTCGACGGTTTACGGTGTGGCAGCGGGCGCAGAGGCTTACCGTTGCGATCTACACGGCGTCGGCGCGGGTGCCGAGTCGGGGATACCCCGGGAACGTGACGCAGCTTCGCCGAGCGGCGGCGGCGGTGGGGTCCAATATCGCCGAGGGGTGCGGGCACTCGTCGCGGCGTGAGTTTGCGCGGTTTCTGCAGATGGCCGTGGCGTCAGCGGCTGAGGTGGAGAATCACCTCGAGCTCGCCGCGGACCTGCGGGCGGTGCCAAGGGCGGAGGCGGAGCGCCTGATCGCAGACACAATCGTGGTCAGGCGCATGCTGGCCAAGTTGCTCGGCATGGTGCGTCACGTGCTCGAGGGCAGCACCCAATCGCCGCCCGATGGCTGACGGCCAAAGGCTGCCGTTCCATTTCGTGTTATCCAGCCATATGGCCAGATAACCGTTTGCAGCGGCCGGAACCGAAGCCTGGGGCCAGACGGCGCCTGCCTGGCGGCTATCGGGTGGCGGCCGGAGTGGAGTACAGCGCCACGACAGCGTCCTCAAAACTCTCCCGATTTCCACCCGCGAGCACGCGCTGCGTCGCGTTCATCCCCACCGGTTCCAGCTCCGCTGCGGCAGCAAACATGTCCTCCACCTTGAACGGCGCACCGGCCTGCTTGCACAGGTACGCCTCGACCGCAGTGAGATAGCCCACCATCCCACCCAGCTCCGTCGGCGCGTACACCTTGCCTGCGTCGCGCAGTACATCCGACTGGCTCGCATCCGGCATCACCAGATTTTCGCTGCCGCAAATGACTCGCAGTCGCTCATTGCGCACGCACACGGCGACCGCGTCCGGGTTGAGCGATCCGCCCAGTGCATTGACCACCAGCGCGTCCATCGGCTGCGACAGGAAATCGTCGCGTTGCTCCGGACTCCAGAGCGGAATCCCCATCATCTGCAGCTCCGCTCGGCGAGCCGGATTCGACTCGAGCACAAGCGGCGTGAGACCCAGACCGCGCAACCGGGTGAGCACATGCATCCCGATGTTGCCGCATCCGACGAGACCCACCGTCGCTGAGGCTGCCCTCAGATCGGCCCCCTGCAGCATGCCCAGCAGCAGCCGCACATTGCCTTCACCTGTGGACACCGACGTATTGGCACGGACACTGCCGCGGTACCGGGCGTTCAAATACTCCAGCGAGCTTTCGCCGGTATGCAGGTCGCCGTGGCCGAGGTCCTGCCCCGTGATCAGGTAGATGCCGCCCGTCTCCTCGATGGAGCGAAACGCCTCGATGGCGAAATCGAGCAGTTCCGTGTCCCGCGGTTGGCCAACCCGGGCGTCCGGACTCGGGGCGAGCACGCACTTTCCCCCCACGATGCGCGACAGTTGCGCTTTGGCTCGCGGTCCGCCGATGCCGGTGATGCGCGACCACCAGACCTTTTCCTCCATGCCGATGGCCAGCGCGATGGCCTCGCCTTCGGGCGTGAAACCCGGCATCGCCACCCGTTCCGCCGGAGCGATGCGAAAGCCGCCCAGCGACAGCTTGCCTGAGCCGGGTTCGGCGTGCGTGGCGACACTCAGCGTCCAGCCGTCGTCGGGTTTCTCGTACTTGTACACCCACACGTGGGGGCTTCGCGTGTGGATCAGCGCTGGCGCGATCAGGCGCGCCGCATCCGGGGAGAGCACAGTGACAGTCACGCAATCAGTATAGACGCGCACCGCGGCGCAGGAAACGGCTTGCGCCGCGGCTCCACCGTCGCGACGGTTCCCCACGGCGCAAAGCTGACAAATAACTGTCAAGGAGTGTTGACAGTGCCGCCGCGCGGCGGCACTGTAGAACCAGCGTCGCCAGTCTGAACGGCGGCTGGAACGGTCGGGCGAGCTGGGCGTTCACCTTCGAGTACACATTGCGAGCGCTGGCAATGTCCTTCACCGCGTTCATGGCCCTCGTGGACGCCTATCCCCAGATTGCACACCGTATGGTATGTCTCCTCACGCCGGTATGGCACAGCGCATGACCGATCGTGAAGTGGCCCTGGGTCCGACGTCCATCGTCGGAATGGCAGACGTAACCATCGCGCCGAGTTCGCCGATGGGCACTCGCGATTCGGTATCGGTCCGCGCATCCGAGTCCGACGACGCGTCAACGTGCGCCGTTATCGTCAAGACGCACGCCCGCACGTTCACGCTCGCGAGCTATCTGCTGCCGGCAGAGAAGCGCCGAGCGGCCTATGCGCTCTACGCGTTTTGTCGTGTGGCCGACGATCTGGTGGACCGCGCAACACCCGGCACCGAAGCGCAGCTCGAGCAGCAGCTCACCGACTACGAGCGTCAGCTCTCGGCCGCCCTGCACGGTCGTCCGAGCAGCGCCGTCTTCCGTGAGATCGCCTGGGTTACGCGTGAATACGAAGTGCCTCCGGAGCCGCTTTACGAGTTGCTCGCCGGTGTCGCCCAGGACCTGCGCCCTACGCGGTACGGCTCCTGGCGCGACCTCGAGCGCTACTGCGAAGGGGTCGCGAGCTCGGTGGGCGAAATGTGCACCCATGTATTTGGCGTGCCGGGCGGGCCGGAAGTGCGCACGCGTGCGGTTCGCTACGCGCGCACACTCGGCGTGGCCATGCAGCTCACCAATATCCTGCGCGATATCGGCGAGGACGCGCATCGCGGTCGCTGCTATCTGCCCGAAGAAGATCTCGCCATGTTCGGACTCACACAGCGCGAGCTGCTGAGCAATCAGGCGCTGCCGCGCGACGAACGTTGGCGTCCCATGATGGCCTTCGAAGTCGGACGCGCTCGCGCGCTCTATGAGGCGTCCGTTCCTGGTATCGCGCTGCTGTCACACGATGCGCATCGGTGCGCGCGTGCCTGCGCGACCGGCTACGCTGGGATTCTCGGTGCGATCGAGGCGCAGCGTTATGATACGATCAGTTCCCGCGCCCGTCTTGGACGGATGGCGCGGATGAGTGTGCTGTGGGATGCCTGGCGCTTCCGCGCAGCGCCACTGGACACGGCTACTGTCGGAGAGGGGCCCACACTGCGCTGGGACCACAGCCCGACCGCGACATCAAAGGAACGCGTGCGCCTCGCCTGAGCGCGTACACCGCCTCGACCCAAATCATGAACTCGCTGTCATCCAATCAAGTGGCGGACCGGGACCAGACGGCATCGCTGCTCAAGATCGCCGGCGTCTGTCTCGTTGTTCACGCCGTGCTGAGTGCGTTCTCAGCGTTTGCCTTTGCCACCTTCCTGTCCCCGCCGCTGCCGGATTGGCTGCGCACGCCGCAGAACATGAAGGTGTATGCGATCGGATACGCGTGGGGGGGTCAGACCACCGTGGTGTTCGGCGCGCTCGCCGGAATCCTGCACGCGATGGGCAAGCTTGGCTCGCGCACCGGCCTGACAATCTTTGGCGTGAGCTTTGTCGTCTCGCTCGGCTCCGAACTCCTGGGCACCTACACGGGACTGCCGTTCGGCGTGTACGCGTACTCCGGATTGCTCGGCTACAAGATCCTCGACCTTGTGCCATTCAACATTCCGACCAGCTGGTTCTTCATGCTGTATGCGTCGCTGGCCATATGTGGCCGGTTGCTGCGCGCCAAGGACGACAGCACGTCGCGCTGGTGGTGGGCCCTCATCGCCGGCCTCGTGCTCACCGCATGGGACGTTTCGATGGATCCCGCTATGGTGAAGACCAACCATTGGATGTGGTCCGTTCCCGACCTGAGCGGTGCGCCGGCGTTCCAGCAGTTCATCGGACGAGAGATGTTCTACGGCATGCCGCTCACCAACTGGCTCGGCTGGTTGCTCACCGGCATCCTGGTGGCGCGACTAATGCTCGCCATCGTTCCGCCCACCACGTGGGCGCGCGCTGTGGCGCCAAGCCGGTTCCCGCTCGTGCTGTACGGCGTGAATGGTTTGCTCCCGATTGCGATCTGCTTCCGGCAGGACATGTTCTGGGCAGGGTTGCTCGGCCTCATTGCCATGGCCATTCCGCTCGGACTGGCGCTGCGTGCAGGGGCGCCAGCCCTCGCTGAAGCGCGTGCGACTCGCGGCTCTCTCGGGCTTCGCGACGTCGCCGTCGCCGGCGACTGAGCGTCGAACCGGCCGACGTCGCCCTCACCGGCTCGGGACTGCAAAGCCTGCTCGCGTTTCTCGCCACCCCGCTCTTTCTGCAACTGCTGATGGCCGGCATCGTGGTCGAAGCGGGTGTGCTGATGTTCGTGGCGCACAGAAGCGGCAAAGGGCCGCGGCCACTGGCCGTCTTCACGTTTCTCGGCGCTGGGTTCGCATTCGTTGTGGCGCTGTACGCAGCCCGGGCACATGAGGGCGCGTCGGCGACGTTCATCATCGCGCTGACGCTGGCGCTCGTTTTTCACGTGTGGCATCTCGCGCTGCTCGCGCGGCGCTGACACGTGCCTTCTTCAGCTTTCGCGTGACATGCGCATACTCGTCATTGGCAGTGGGTTTGGCGGTCTCTCCGCCGCAATTCGTCTTCAGGCACAGGGCCACGACGTCACCATCGTCGAGAAGCTCGACAAGGCGGGTGGTCGAGCGTACGTGTTCGAACAGGATGGTTTCACATACGACGCCGGGCCGACGATCATCACCGCGCCGTGGCTGCTGCACGACCTGTTCGACCTCTGTGGCGTGAAGACCGCCGACTACGTGGATCTGCGCCTGCTCGACCCGTTCTACAACATCCGCTTCGAGGACGGCAGCACGTTTCACTACAACGGCAATCCGGAGCATCTGCGCGCCGAAGTCGCGCGTTTCAACCAGTCCGACGTGTCCGGTTACGACCGCTTCGTTGGACGCACGGCGGACATCTTCCGCACGGGCATGGCGCTCATCGACCAGCCGTTCCCCACGTACACGTCCATGCTGAAGGTGCTGCCCGATCTCGTGCGGCTGCGCGCGGATCGCAGCGTGGCGGATTACGCGTCGCAGTTCGTGAAGGACGAGCGGCTGCGTCAGGTGTTCAGCTTTCATCCGCTGCTGGTGGGCGGCAATCCATTCTCGTCGTCATCGATCTATGCGCTCATTCACACGCTCGAGCGTGAATGGGGTGTCTGGTTCGCAATGGGCGGGACCGGAGCGCTGGTGAAGGCGCTGGTGCGCCTTTTCACCGAGATCGGCGGCACCATTCGTTTCGAGAGCGAGGTGTCGGCGATCAACATCGACCGCGCCACGCGACGGGCGAGCGGGATCACGCTGGTGGGCGGCGAAACGCTCACCGCTGACGCCGTCGTCTCCAACGGCGACGTCGCGCAGACGTACCGGCAGCTCGTGCCGTCTTGGGCGCGTCCGCGCATGACGGACAAGCGCATCGAGAAGTACGACTATTCGATGTCGCTGTTCGTGATCTACTTCGGCACCAATCGCACCTACGACCACGTGGCGCACCATGAGATCCTCATGGGCCCGCGCTACAAGCAGTTGCTCGAGGACATCTTCGAGCGCAAGCTGCTGGCCGACGACTTCTCGTTGTACCTGCACCGCCCCACGGCGACCGATCCGTCGCTGGCACCGCCAGGCCACGATTGCTGGTACGTGCTTTCCCCGGTGCCGCACCTGGGCGGCGACGTGGATTGGGCGGCGGTGGGCGACCGGTACCGGGACCGCATTATGGAGTATCTGGAGGAACGCTACCTGCCCGATCTCCGGCAGCATATCGTGTCCGAGCGTCGCGTCGATCCGCGCTATTTCCAGAATACGCTCAACAGCTACCTGGGCAGCGCCTTCTCCGTGCAGCCCACGCTGTTGCAGTCCGCCTACTGGCGTCCGCACAACAAGGACCGCGACATCACGAACCTGTTCTTTGCGGGTGCGGGCACGCATCCGGGCGCGGGACTGCCCGGTGTCATCAGTTCGGGCAAGATCGTGGCGGACCTCATCGGGCCCGCCGCAAACCGGTCGGCGCGTCGCGTCATCCCGCCCACGGCGGTGCCTGCCTGACAGCGACTGGGCGCTCGCGGCGACCGTGCAGGTGCTGTCCGCGTGACGCTGTGCCCGACCTGAGGATCCGACTATCATTCGGGATTAACCCAATCCCGCGCCCATTTCCGTCTTATGACTATTACGATCACGCCCACCGAGTCCACCGGAGTTTCGCGCCGCCTGCAGGTCGCGGTCCCGGCAGACACGGTGTCCGCCGCCGAAGAGAAGGCCGCTCGCAAATACGCCACCAAGGTCCGCATGCCGGGCTTTCGTCAGGGCAAGGCACCGGCCGCCGTCGTGCGCAAGAAGTTCGCCGAAGCCATCCGCCAGGAGGCGATCGAGGCCCTGGTGAACGATGCGTTCAAGCAGGTGGTGGCCGACGAAACGATCAAGCTCGCCGCACAGCCCCACGTGCACGACCTCAAGTTCGAGCCAGGCGCAGACCTCACGTTCGAGCTGCACTTCGAAGTGCGCCCGGACGTGGTGCTCGGTCAGACTGAGGGGTTCGCGCTGACGCGCACCGAGCCCGCCATCACCGACGAGTCGGTGAACGAGCAGATCGACCGCCTGCGCGAGCAGAAGGCCACGTGGACGCCGGTCACGGAGAAGGCACTCCCGGGCGACATGGTCACCGTGCTGCTGTCCACCGCCGAGGCGGACGGCACGCTGCCCGAAGGCCGCGAATATCGCATTACGCT
>JBBQNT010000143.1:0-9608 GCA_038330215.1 Gemmatimonadales bacterium | reverse complement strand
TGCGACCGTTCTCGATGGTCTCTTCGCTGATGTCGCGGAGGCGTGCGGCCTGCGCGCGGGCGCGCTTCATGCCGGCGCGAGCGGCGCGACGGGCGGCGCGCTCGGCGTCTTCCCACGAATCCTCGACCAGCTCGCGTCCTTCTTCGTAGGCCTTGCGACCACGCTTGGCCAGTCGACGACGGGTCTCTTCGCCCGTGGCTGGCGCGAGCAGGAGCGCGGAAGCAGCGCCGAGTGCGGCACCGATGAGCAGTCCAATGCCAAGAATCTGAAGCTTTTCTGATTCGCGACGACGCTCGCGACGCAATGAGTCGAGCATGGGCATACAGCTTCCTCCGATCGGGGGTATAAGGCAGAATTGGGGCAGCACCGACGGGCTTGCCGTGATGACGCGCACGTGCAGTGCTTCTTTATGCATTCGAACAATACCGATTCCTGTTCTACCCACCTTCGCGCTTTTTGTTCCTATGTCAATAGCCCGTCGCGACACGACCAACTCAGCGGATCAGCTCGCTGGCACCGTTCCACCCAACGCGTTGGCACGAGCGGAGATGCTGCGCGAAACGCTCACGCAGGCGTCGTACGACTACTACGTGCGCGACCAACCGACGCTGGCTGACAGCGAGTACGACCATCTCTTTCGTGAGCTGCAGCGGCTCGAGCAGCAGTACCCGTCGCTGCACACCGCTGATTCCCCCACCCAGCGGGTTGGGGCGCCTGTGCAGAGCGGATTCGCCCGTCATTCACACTTGGTGCCGATGATCTCGCTCGGCAACGTGTTTTCGGATGACGAGCTCAGCGAGTGGGAAGCCAAGCTGATCCGGCTGGCGGGACGCGATATCGCGGAGAGCGGTTACACGGTCGAGCTCAAGATCGACGGGGCAGCGATCGCGCTCACGTACGAGCGCGGCGTGCTTGTCACGGCGGCCACGCGTGGCGATGGCACGGCGGGTGAGAACGTCTCCGTCAACGTGCGCACAGTACGCGACATTCCGTTGCGCTTGTCGGGAGACGCGCCGGAGTTGCTCGAGATTCGCGGCGAACTGTATCTGCCCTTCGACGGATTCGAGCGCATGAACGAGGAGCGCGTGCGCACCGGCGAACCCGTCTTCGCCAATCCGCGCAACGCGGCAGCCGGTGCGCTGCGTCAGTTGAATCCGGCGATCACAGCGTCACGTCCGCTCAGGTTTTTCGGGTATACGGCGCTGTTGCCCAATGGTCGTCCGCCGGCGGAGTCGCAGTGGGAACTGCTGGAGCAACTCACCAACTGGGGCGTGCCGGTTGCTCCGCATCGGCATCGCTGTGCGACCGTCACCGAAGTGAATGCCTGGGCGCATGAGGTGGAGCACAGCATTCGCGCAGAACTCAACTTTGCGATCGATGGTGGCGTGGTGAAGGTTGACCGCGTGCGTGTGCAAGAGGATCTGGGCGTGGTTGGCGGACGCGAGCCGCGTTGGGCAATCGCGCGCAAGTTCGCCGCCGACATTGCGGAGACGACATTGCTCGACATCAAGGTCAATACGGGTCGCACCGGTGTGCTGACGCCGTACGCCGTGCTGGATCCGGTGCTCGTGGGCGGCACCACGGTGACGTTCGCGACCCTGCACAACGCCGATCTCATTGCCACCAAGGATCTGCGCGTGGGCGACACGGTGCAGGTGAAGCGCGCGGGTGATGTGATTCCGCAGGTCATCGGCCCGGTGCCCGAGAAGCGCGACGGCTCGCAGCAGCCGTGGGTGGCGCCCACGCACTGTCCGTCGTGCAACAGTGTCGTGGCGCGCGAAGAAGACGGCGTTGGCCTGTATTGTCCGAACGTGTTGTGTCCGGGACGTCAGCTCGAAGGGCTGGTGCACTTCGCGGCGCGTGATTGCATGGACATCGACGGCTTGTCGTATCAACGCATCAAGCAGTTGCTCGACGCGGATCTTGTGCATGACGCATCGGACATCTACGCGTTGACGGTCGAACAGGTCGTGCAGCTCGAACGGTTCGCCGAAAAAAGCGCGGAGAATCTCGTCGCTGCAATCGAGAGCTCCAAGGCGCAGCCGCTGTCGCGCTTGCTCTTTGCGCTCGGCGTCCGGCACGTGGGCGGACAGGCGGCGCAGTTGCTCGCGCGGCGCTTCGGCACACTCGATGCGCTGGCAGCGGCGTCGGTGGATGAGATCAGCGCAGTGCGCGGCATTGGCGAGGTGATCGCGCACTCGGTGCGGGCATTCTTTGACGATCCGACATCGGCCGCGCTCATGGAAAAGTTGCGCGAACGCGGACTGCGGCTCGACGAACCCCAGGCGCAGCAGGCGTCGGGCACACTCAACGGGGCGGTGGTGGTGATCACGGGAATCTTGCCGACGCTGTCGCGCGGTGACGCCACCGCGCTCGTGGAACGGGCCGGAGGTCGCGTGACCAGTTCCGTGTCGCGAAAGACGACGTTTGTCGTGGCGGGCGACGAACCCGGGGGCAAGCTGGACAAGGCCAACGAGCTTGGCGTGGAAGTGATCGACGAGGCCACGTTGCTTGAGCGCGTGGGCGGCTGAGGCGCGGATCGTCACGCCCGCGGCAGTTTTCGTCACCGCAACGGATCGCGACATACGCCTTGACGTGACCCCGTCGCGTGGCGAGCGTCCCCCTAGCACACGCCTCGTGCGCGAGGTCCTGATCACCGTCCGCCATTCGTGAAAACCGGGTCATGACGAGCACCATCCCAAGCCAGGGCACCCGCGCCGTCGCCGTGTCCGCCGAGTTCTTCGGTGCGCTGCGCGCGTCAGCCGAACGCAATCCGGAGACGGTGGGCGCGCTGCGCGATGCGGGGTTTGCCGCGGGCGTGGCGCTGTATGACACGTTCACGGCGTGGCTGGACGAACGGGGCGCCGGCGCGCCGGCCTTTCTCACCGATGAGCAGTTCGGGCCGCTGATGGGCGAGTTCCTTCACTCGGTGGGCTGGGGCGCGCTGCATGTGGAGACCGTGAGCGACGCCGTGATGGCGCTCGACACCTACGACTGGGCCGAGGCCACGGAAGGCGACGCCACGTCATCGGCGTCGTGTCACGTGGGCACAGGGCTGCTGGCGGGATTTCTTGGACGTGTCGCCGACGCCCCGCTGGCGGTGCTCGAGGTCGAGTGTCGTTCAGCGGGCGACCAGCGTTGCCGATTTCTCGTCGGGAGCGTGGATGTGCTCAACTACGTGTTCGAGGCGATGGAGCGAGGTGTGCCGTACGACCGCGCGGCCGAGAGCGCGACGACGGGCTGAGCGAGCACCCGCGACGTGACCCGGCGCGACGCGGGCAGGCGCGACGCGGGCAAGCGCGACGCGGGCACCGGCCGATAACAGGCAGACGCCGCGTCGTCCTGCACAACGTCAGTCGGGCAGCAAACCCGCGTACTTGGGATTCGGGATCAGGTCCTGTCCCACGAGAATCTCGCGATCCCATGGCAAGACGATCGCGCTCTCGGTTGCGAGCCCGTGATAGTCCGGCTCGTACGATCCCGTCTTGAAGCTGACGGCGGTGCGCACTTCCTTGGCACCCGCGTTGACGAGCGCGCTGACGGCCAGGCGGAGGGTGTCACCCGATCCACATGTTTCGTCCACGATGAGTGTGCGCTTTCCGCGAACTTCAGGAGGCGCGGCGCCAAAGACCGCAGGCGTCTCACGAATGCGTTCCGCGCTGTAGCGGCGGCTGACGAGAATCGAGTAGAACGGGCGGTCGAGGATGGCCGCAATGGCGGCACCCGGGACGACCCCAGCGGTGGCAATGCCGACCACGAGATCCGGCGTGTACGAACGCGCCACCTTGAGGGCCAGCGCCCGCGACAGCTCCCCGAAGAACGGCCAGTCGACAATGAGGACGCCACGGGCCGGATCGGGCGCGTACGTTGCTGATGGCATGAGCAGCTCCGTGTGTCGCGAGAACATCTCGTCGGTGAACGTCGCAGCACGCCCACGCGCGCCACTACTGGAAGAGTGTACACCCTACCCGCGCAGGGGGCCAGCGGCTCGGCGCGGTTCGTGACAACGCGCACCGAAGTGATTGCAGCGTGAGCGGCCGCGGCTTGTAGGCGCGTGAGCGGCTGGGTAGCTTAGGCCATTCGCACCGGCGATCCGCGTCGATCTGTCCTCTTCACTTTCCTTCGACCCCGCGCGAGCGCATGTCCTTGTGGCACCGCCTCACCGGCGGCTCTTCCGAGCGAGACCGTTCGTCCCGCTCCACGGATTATCTCGCCGAGGCGATCGACCTCGAAGCGCGTGGCGACTACGCCAACGCGCTTACGTCGTATCGCCTCGCATTGCGTCAGCGCCCGGATGATCCCAAGGTGCTGCAAAACATCGCCATCGCCTTCTCCAAAACCGCGCAGCCCGAGGAGGCGATCCGCCACTATCGTCGCGCCCTGGAACTGGAGCCGTCGCTGGCGGGTGCGCACTACGGCTTGGCCTTCCTGCTGCTCAAGCGCTCCGATACGGCGGGCTGCGCGGCGCACCTCGAGGCGTTCCTGCGCACTACGCGACGCGACGACGAGTCCACGCGGTTCATTGCACACGCGGAGCGCACGCTGGCGTCCATCAGCGGCGCGGCGCCCGGTCCTGACGATGTGAGTCTCGACGCGGACAGCTCGGCTGGCTGGGGCACGGACGACCAGCACGCCGCCCCGACCCATCGCAGCGCGGGACCGGCCGAGCCGGAGCCCGGGCGGTAGCGTGGGGCGCGTCCTCTCAGTCGTCAGTCAGAAGGGCGGAGTCGGCAAGACAACCACGGCGGTGAATCTTGCGGCGGCATTCGCCAGGCGCGGCCTCAAGACGCTGCTTGTGGACACTGATCCGCAGGGCGCGGTGCGCTACGGCGTGGGGCTGCGGCGCGGCCATGCCACTTTCGGCTTCGACGACTACCTGCGCGGCGAGCGTTCGCTGCGTGAGGTGATCCTGCCCACAGCCCTGCCCTGGCTGCGAGTGATCCTGGCCGGCTCCGTGAGTGATCAGGCGGACCATACGGCGTTTCAGGCGCGCGTGGGCGGCTCAACGGCGCTCGCCGACCTGCTCGCCACGGCGCGCGAGCGGTGTCATGTGGTGGTGGTGGATACGCCGCCGGGGCTCGGTGCGATCACTCGGCGCGTGCTCGCGGCGAGCCAGCACGTGCTGGTGCCGCTCCAGTGCGAACCGTTGGCGCTGCAGACCACGCCGCAGATTCTTCGCGCGATTCAGGATGTCGTGAGCGAGAACGACGAGCTGGTGCTCGAAGGTTTGCTGCTCACGATGTACGAGTCGGGCAGCGCGGCCTCGGAGCGCGTGGTGCACTACGTGCGCGAGCATCTGCCGGCTCATCTGGTGTTCGATACGCGCATTCCGCGCACACCGGCCACGGCCGATGCGTTTGCGGCCGGTCAGCCGGTGGTGTTGCGCGCGCCGTCTGATGCGGCGAGTCAAGCGTACGTCAACCTCGCGACGTTGCTCGCTGAGCGACTCGGGTGACAACGCGGGCGACAACGCGGGCGACAACGCGGGTGAACACGCGGGCGAGCAGTCCGTGACCACGCGCGTCTCTCGCGTACATCGCGGTCTCGGACTGGCGGCGATCACCGGTGCCGTTGTGGCTGCCGCATGCGCCGAGATCGTCACGGATCCGTCGGTGCCCGTGTCCATCGAGGCGTTGCCACTGGCCGCACCCGCGATTGCGATCGGCGACGTGCTGCGTGATACGCTTGGCGTCGAGCAACACGTGCGCGCGATCGTGCGCAATATCCAGGGCGACGTGATCGAAGGTGCGGAGATTCGCTACCTGTACGTGCAATTTGCGCGCGACTCGGCGCTCGATGTGGATCCAATCACCGGCTCGGTGCGCGTGCTCAGGCGTCCGGCAACCGGTCCGGTACAGATTGCCGCGCGATTCGCCAATGAATTGCAGATTCTGATTCCGGTTCGTGTGACGAACGCGCCTGATACGATAACCGCGCGGGCTACGGGCGAGCTTGTGACCTTTGCTCCCGATACAGGGAGGGCCGGCGCGGACAGCAACAGCGTGGCGGTGGAGGTGCTGCTGCAATACCGCGATTCGCTTGATGCGCTGCGGAACGTTGCCGACTGGCTGGTGCGGTTTGCGGTGGTGAAGCCGCAGAACCTGCAGAACGACACGACGCAGGCGGTGTTCCTGCTCAATGACAACTTTCGCGGCTCGCAGTTGGACACGAGCGGTACGAACGGGATCGCGTCACGGCGGCTGCGAGTGCGGCCGGGGCAGTTCTTTTCCGGCAGTAGCACCGTGGACACGGTGGAAGTGGAGGCGATGGCTTTCGTGAAGGGATTGCCCGTTTCGGGCGACACGGTTCGACTGAAGATCCCCGTGTTCGCCCCGAGCACGCGCAACAGGCCGTAGGGCATTGGGTGGCGCGCCGGGCGACGCGGCGGGCTGAGGGCTCGCGCCTACCGGGTACGTATCGCAATTTCCGGGGTATCGGAGCAGCGCGCCTGCAACCAGCGCTGCCTGCGCTCCTTCCCGCCCACGCCTGCCAGGAGGTGGCGATGTCCGCTCCCGCCGGAAACGCCTACCCATCGCTCGCCAATACGCTGTCGTCCATGCCTTCGCCAACGCGCTTCGCTTCCGGTGGTCCACGCACGGAACCGCCCGGCACGATCAATGCGCTTTTCTTTCGCGCGATCGAGTCGCACAAGCTTCCCAACGCGTACATGCACAAGGTCGGCGGCGTGTGGGAATCACTGTCGCACGACACCGTGCTGCAGCGCGTGCGACGCACGTCGATCGGATTGAACCAGTTGGGCGTGGTGGCGGGGGACCGCGTCGCGATCCTGTCCGAAAATCGACCGGAATGGGCGATCGCGGATTACGCGTGCGTTACAGCTGGCGTCGTCGATGTGCCCGTGTATCCGACGCTGCCGGCGGAACAGATCCCGTACATCCTGAACGACTCCGGTGCAAAGGTGCTGTTCGTATCCACGAGTGCGCAGGCGCAGAAGATCGCGTCCGTGCGCAGCGAGATACCGGGTGTTCAGTGGGTGATCGGCTTCAGCGCGACCAAGGAAGACGGCTGCGACATGACGTTCGCGGAACTCGAGGCACTCGGCACAAAACATGACGACGCCGAAGCGGCGGAGGCGTTCAAGCGCAATGCGCTCGCGGTGGAGCCGGAGCAACTGCTCACGCTCATCTACACATCAGGCACGACGGGCAAGCCGAAGGGCGTGATGCTCACGCACGACAATGTGTATTCGAACGTGATGGCGACGGTGAACAGCATTCCGCTGAGTGGCGGTGACGTCGCGCTCAGCTTCCTGCCGCTCAGTCACATCTTCGAGCGCATGGGCGATTACTATCTGTTCGCCAACGGCGCGACGATTGCGTACGCCGAGTCGATCGATACGGTGCCGATCAACATGAACGAAGTGCGGCCCACGATCATGATGTCGGTGCCGCGATTGTACGAGAAGATTTATGCGCGTGTGCTGGAGAATGCGGTGTCGGCGGGCGGGCTCAAGGCGCGGATCTTCTTCTGGGCGCGCGCAGTAGGCGAGAAGTGGGCGGATCAGAAGCTCGCGGGTCGTGAACCCGGTAGGTTGCTCGGTTTTCAGTATGGTCTCGCGCAGAAACTCGTGTTCTCGAAGTTGAAGGAGCGCACGGGCGGGCGCATGCGGTTCTTCATTTCCGGTGGTGCGCCACTCTCGCCGCAGATCAGCAAGTTTTTCTACTCCGCTGGGCTCACGATTCTTGAAGGCTATGGCCTCACGGAAACGTCGCCCGTGATCACGGCGAGCACAGCAGAAGATCTGCGCATCGGGTACGTGGGCAAGCCGTTGCGTGGCGTGGAAGTTCGCATTGCGAACGATGGCGAAATCCTGACGCGCGGTCCGCACGTGATGAAGGGGTACTACAAGAATCCCGAAGCGACGGCCGAAGCCATTGACCACGAGGGCTGGTTCCACACCGGAGACATTGGCGAGCTGCAGGATGGCTTCCTCAAGATCACCGATCGCAAGAAGGACATCATCGTCACGGCCGGCGGCAAGAATCTCGCTCCGCAGCCCATCGAGAATCAGCTCAAGACGAACAAGTACGTGAGCCAGGCCGTGATGATTGGTGACAAGCGCGCGTATCCCATCGTGCTGATCGCGCCCGACTGGGATCAGCTCGAGAAGTGGGCAGCGGCGCAGAACATTGTGTGGACGAGTCGTGCGGAGCTGGTCAAGATGCCCACGATTCAGTCCAAGATGGAGAAGGAAGTGAAAAGTGAGTTGTCGGGGCTGGCCAGCTACGAGACGCCCAAGAAGGTCGGGCTGCTGGAGCACGACTTCAGCATCGAGCGTGGTGAGTTGACGCCGAAGCTGAGTGTGAAACGGCGCGTGGTGGAGAAGTCGTATGCTGAGCTGATCGAGTCGATGTACGCGGAGTAGCGCGGCGCATGCAACCGTGAGGGTGGATGCGGCGTCGAATGGTCATGCCCTCTTCAATCACTCCGATTCTGTTCCCGGCTCGCAGGGCGACGGTACTGTTGGCCGTCGCCCTTTGCGTGTCCGTTACCGCCTGCGGCGACGCTGAGCAATCGCGCGGCGCGTCCCTGGCCATCGACACCCTTCCCGGCGGCGCCGTACGCACGCTGTCCATGGCCCCGTCCGATTCCGGTGGCTGGGCGCTCGAGCTGCTGCACGAGATCCAGCCACCCGAGGGCGACAGCGCAGAGCTGCTGCAGCCCAGCGACATCGCGATCACCGAAGACGGCACGGTGCTCGTGGCCGAGGGCGGCTCGGCGCACGTGAAGGTATTCGGGCCCGACGGCCGCTACCTGCGCACCATTGGCCGAAGAGGCGAGGGACCGGGAGAGTTTCACGACGCCTGGATTACCACGCGCGGCGACACCCTGTTCGTGCAGGACCCGCAGGTGGCGCGCGGCAGCAGCTTTCTGATCAGCACCGGCGAGTTCATCACGTCGCGGCACACCGCGTGCTGCTACTGGTCACCGATCGCAGTGGACGGCAGCGGCCGCGCCGTAGTGCCGGCGATGAGCGCCGAGACGGATTCCGCGAAGGGGCCGTCCACAAGCTTTGTGCGTTCTCCATTCAGCTCCGGCGTCTCGGACACCGTGCAAGTACCGTATCGCGCGTCGTCCGAGCGCGACGCGGTGTGGGAAGTGCGCGACGGCGACGTAACCCGCTTTACGGTGACCGTGCCGCTGCAGCCGCGCGACGTGCAGCGCGCCGATCCGCAGGGCGGCTTCGTGACCGCGTGGACGGGCGAGTACCTGCTGCGCGTGTCGAGCGACGGCCGTGACACGGTTGCGCTCTACGGCCGTCCGTTCACCGCCGCCGCCGTGTCGGCCGCCGAGAAGCAGGAGCTGGTGGAAACGCGCATTCGCGGCATGACGTCAGCGTCGGGTCCGGGCAATGTGCCGGAGGCGGTGCTGCGCGCGGCGTTCAAGCCGGAACAGATCCCCAACGTGCGACCGCCGTTCGAGACGTTTCACATTGATCCGGCGGGGCGCACGTGGGTGCGGCGGTCGTATGCGGACACGAGCGTCGTGGAGTTCGATCTGTTCAGCGCCGAGCGGGTGTGGCTGGATGTGGTGCGCGGTGCGGGGGATCAGTGGCCGTCGACGCCGTGGGCGTCGATCGCGTGGGG
>JBBQNT010000142.1:0-9650 GCA_038330215.1 Gemmatimonadales bacterium | reverse complement strand
TGTTTCGGCTTCCCCACCGGCCCGATCTCCGACGGCGGCGTGGGGCCGGGCTGCAACATGGTGTTCCCCTACTACCCGAACAACGGCACCGGCTATCGCCTCCCCGCCGATTCGAGCCTCTTCACGTACGACGCCGTCGGCAACGTGCTCACGGCGGACAATCGCTACGCGCGCATCAAGCGTGGCTATACGCTGAACGGCCTGATCGTCCGCGACTCGCTCATCTTTGGCTTTTACACCTCGCCCACCAGCGATTTCGAACGTCGCGGCCAGATCTACACGTATGACCGGAACGGCCGCCGCACCGCGATGACGTGGTGGCTCGGCACGACGAACTATGCGTACAGCGCGGCCGGCGTCGCCGACTTCGGCCCGCTGCAGCAGGTCACCGATCCGGGCGGCAACACGTATCGGCTGCGCTACGACCTGCAGTCGCGCGTCGATTCACTCGTCGTCGCCACGAGTGCGGGCGTGGCCGGCGTGCGCGAGCGGCGCGCGTACGATCTCGACAGCCGGCTCGTGTCGCGCCAGCGCGTAAGCACGTTCGGCACGGTCGGCCAGCTCAATCTCGACAGCCTCTGGTACACCCCGCGCGGGACGGTCGACAGCAGCCAAGCGTACAGCCGTGCGCAAACGAGCGAGCGCGTGCGCTACGCCTACAATCCGCACGGCGCCGTCGTCGCGCAGGAGCGCGTGCGCAGCGGCGGCTTCGCCTATCAGGTGCAGGAGTTCCGGAACGACGCGTACGGCAATGTCTTCTATTCGCGCACCCGCTCGTCGGCGAGCGGCGAGGAGGCGCCCGCGCTCTCCGACTATTTCAATGACGGCCTGCTGATCAGCCGGAACACGATCCTGCCGCCGCCCGGGCAGATCACGCAGAACATGGTGGACGAGGAGCTGGTGCAGGAAGGCGACGGCGGCCGCGTGACGCTGAGCGGCGTGCTCGTCACGATCCCGCCCGTCAACGGCGGCGGCACCGTCTCCCAGTCGGGCGGGCGACACTACTACGGACCCGACGAGCAGCTGGCCTTCGTGCAGCGCTACGACTTCCGCGTCGGCAACAGTGCCAGTCTCGGCAGCTGGGAAGAGTACTGGTACGATGCCCTGGGCCGGCGCATCCTCACGCGCGCCCGCCGCAGTGGCAGTCCGCCCACCGGCACCGGCCCGCTGTGCAACGATCCGGCGGGCAACAGCTGCCAGTCGTACTGGCAGCGCACGCTCTGGGACGGCAATCAGCTGCTGTACGAGTGGCGCACGGCCGACGGCACGGCGACGGGCCTCAACTCGGGCACGGCGGGCTACGTGCACGTGGAAGGCATCGACCAACCGGTCGGTCTCATCCGGAGCGATGGCACGCGCGTCGTCAACTACAACTGGCGCGGGCTGGGCGAGTCGAGCGTGTTCGTGAATGAATCCCCCGGTGATATCTCGATCACCGGCGGCAGCCTGGCGGTGCAGTGGCCGACGCGCACGCAGGGTGGCGTGTACTTTACGCCGAACGTGCTCGCCAGCGGCACCAGCGGGCCGTTCACGTGGTTTGGCACGCTGGCCGAGAACGGGGCGGGCTCGACGGGGCTGCTATATCGGCGCAACCGCTACTTCGATCCGGTGAGCGGGCGGTTCACGCAGGCGGATCCAATCGGGCTCGCCGGTGGGCTCAATCTGTACGGGTTTGCGAATGGGGATCCGGTCAACTTTTCGGATCCGTTTGGGTTGTGTCCGCCTGAGGTGACTGGACAGCCGTGTGGCTTCGCTGAAGGGCTCAGGGAGTTTGGGAAGAACTTTCTCGCTGGCCTCGGGGCAACCGCATCAGGCAACCTGACCGAGACCGGGCCGGGCTGGCGAACTGGTGTGGCCGCAAGCCAGATTCTCTTGGGAACAGGAATCCGAGCCCCTATCGGCAGAACGACCAGAGCCGGAGGTGCGGCCGCAGCATCCGAGCTCTCGATTTCCGACCTGCTAATGCCGAATGGATCTCCCATCGGCGCAGCTGGTTCAAGCGCCCGAACCCGCGAAATGAGCGGCGGCGTTGACGAAGCGATGGCATTCTTCAATCAGCTTACTCGCGGCGGAACTCCGGTAGCAGGAAGCTATCCCGGAACACGCATGACCTTGTCCAGCGGAGGTTCGGCCGGCATACGCACAGTCATGTCGCGAAGTCCGGGTACGGCAGCGACCATCGACGTTAATGTACAAGGAATTCCGTTCTCCAAAATCAAGTTCAACCCGTGAGGATGAAATCCCATGCAAGCAATTGCAGATATTGTATCGGCGCTGAGAAAGGAGTGCAGCGAAGACTACGTCGGACTTTGGCAAATCAGTCGCGTGCTGACCGATGCCAATGTACCCGCGATAGAGCTTTCCAAGCTAACGCTGGACGTCGTGTCAGAGCTGCTGAGCGACTCACGGGTCGACATTGGTCAGTTTCACGATGGAGTGTTCGTCCAATGGCAGGGCGAGGCCGAAGCAAAAATCAGTCGCGTGAAAACGGAGTTGCAGGCGCTCCGACGACCTCCCGACATCGGCGAAATCGCTTGGCTGGCAGAGCAATGAGCGCGTCTCTTCACGCGAAGGTAGCCTATCAAGACTGAGAAGTTGTATTGGAGGAAGACTCTGACAGCTACCCGGAGTCGTTACGGCACGTCGATTGAGCGCGCCAGACCCCGCATCAGCAAGTCAGTTCACTCGTAATCGCGACGAGCGGCGGCACGGTCGGGGTGCGCGAGCAGCGCACATACGATGCCGACAGTCGGCTCATCCGGCGCCAGCGCGTCAGCACTTTCGGTACCGTCGGCCAGCTGAACCTCGACAGCCTCTGGTACACCCCGCGCGGCACGGTCGACAGCAGCCAGGCCTACAGCCGCGCGCAAACGAGCGAGCGCGTGCGCTACGCGTACAATCCGCACGGCGCGGTGGTGGCGCAGGAGCGCGTGCGGAGCGGCGGCTTCGCCTACCAGGTGCAGGAGTTCCGGAACGACGCGTACGGGAACGTTTTCTACTCCCGCACGCGCTCGTCGGCGAGCGGCGACGAGGCGCCGGCGCTCTCCGACTATTTCAATGACGGCCTGCTGATCAGCCGGAACACGATCCTGCCGCCGCCCGGGCAGATCACGCAGAACATGGTGGACGAGGAGCTGGTGCAGGAGGGCGACGGCGGTCGCGTGACGCTGAGCGGCGTGCTCGTCACGATCCCGCCCGTCAACGGCGGCGGCACCGTCTCCCAGTCGGGCGGGCGGCAGTACTGCGGACCCGACGAGCAGCTGGCCGTGGTGCAGCGCTACGACTTCCGCGTCGGCAACAGTGCCAGCCTCGGCAGCTGGGAGGAGTACTGGTACGACGCCCTGGGCCGGCGCATCCTCACGCGCGCGCGGCGCAGCGGCAGCCCACCCACCGGCACCGGCCCGCTGTGCAACGATCCCGCGGGCAACAGCTGCCAGTCGTATTGGCAGCGCACGCTCTGGGACGGCGACCAGCTCCTGTACGAGTGGCGCACAGCCGACGGCACGGCGACCGGCCTCAACTCGGGCACGGCGGGCTACGTGCACGTGCAAGGCATCGACCAGCCGGTCGGTCTCATCCGCAGTGACGGCACGCGTGTGGTCAACTACAACTGGCGCGGACTGGGCGAGTCGAGTGTGTTCGTGAACGGCTCCCCGGGCGACATTTCGATCCCCGGCGGCAGTCTCGCGGTGCAGTGGCCGACCCGGACGCAGGGCGGCGTGTACTTTACGCCGAACGTGCTCGCCAGTGGATCGAGCGGGCCGTTCACGTGGTTTGGCACGCTGGCGGAGAACGGGGCGGGCTCAACGGGGCTGCTGTACCGCCGGAATCGCTACTTCGATCCGGTGAGCGGACGGTTCACGCAGGCGGATCCGATCGGGCTGGCGGGTGGGCTCAATCTGTACGGGTTTGCGAACGGCGATCCGGTCAACTTCACGGATCCGTTTGGGTTGTGTCCCGACTGCATACTCGATGTTGCGTTTATCGCCGCAGACATCGACGACATTCGAAGGAACGGTCTCACATGGCGAAGAGGAATCGCCCTCGGACTCGATGTATTGGCCACAGCCGTTCCGTTCGTGCCAGCAGGCGCAGGAGTCGTAGGGCGCGGCCTCTCGAAGTCTTCGCGATACGAGGACATAACACGAGGCGGTAGCATCACGAATCGCACGACCGATGTGACTCACGCTGACTTCTCAAAGAACCTAGCCGATGGCGGTTGGGTTCGCAGCGTTAGCAGGGACCAGAAGGCAACAATTTTTGAGAAAGACGGCGCGAGATATGTGCTCCGTAACTCGGGAGAAGGTGTACCTACAGCCGACTTTAATCGGTCTGGAAGCACACGTCCAGATCTAAAGATTCGGCTCGAAGGAGGGAACAAGCCATGAGTATTGGCAGCGCGGACCGGCATGAACACGACGAATCTTTGTTTACGCTGAACGCTCGTCTTCCCGAGCAGGTTTTCCGTCAGCCCGCGATCCAGTATCGCTTTGGCGAGTTCGACATTGTGTTCTCGGAACACTTCTGGTACGGACTTGCGCGGCTCGCCGAGGGGTCCGGCGACACCATAGTTCACGCTGCCGTCATTGATCCACCAGACGCGTACTACAACGGCTTAGGTGTCTCTACCAAAAAAGAAATCTCAACGAACTCACTAGACAGTTATCTCGAGTGGCTGCACCGCACGAATCAAGACTCCCGCGTGGATTCGATTGCCTACACTGCGGAGGTAATCGTATTCCAACCACCGTCCGCAACCTGGGCGATCTGGGCGCAGCGAAACCTGGAAGTGACTGTACTGGCCGTATTTGATGAGATTGTCGACAGGAGCACAGACGCTGAAACAATTCGTTGGTTTTCGCTGTCAGAAGCGCTTCATCATCTCATCGCGTTGCGATACTCGGATCAAGCGGTGCCCACGAGTCTCTCTGCCACGCTGCTCAAAAACTACGGCTGAGCTCCGAATCGAGGTGGAATGAGCACGGTTGTAGCCTGGCCCTCGGTGACGGCTGCGGCCTGAGCTATCTCGCGCGATCGGGTGCAAGTGGGCCGTGCAATCACTTCCGCCCCGCGGGCTACGTGCACGTGGAGGGCATCGACCAACCGGTCGGCCTCATCCGGAGCGATGGCACGCGCGTCATCAACTACAACTGGCGCGGCCTCGGCGAATCGAGCGTGTTCGTGAACGGCGCACCGGGCGACGTGTCGATTCCGGGAGGCAGCCTGGCGGTTCAGTGGCCGACCCGAACGCAGGGTGGGGTATATTTTACGCCGAACGTGCTCGCGAGTGGCTCCAGCGGGCCGTTCACGTGGTTTGGCACGCTGGCCGAGAATGGGGCGGGCTCGACGGGCATTCTGTACCGGCGGAACCGGTATTTCGATCCGGTCAGCGGGCGGTTTACGCAGGCGGATCCGATCGGGCTGGCGGGTGGGCTGAATCTGTATGGCTTTGCGAACGGCGATCCGGTGAATTTTCGGATCCCTTCGGGTTGTGCGTTCCATGGTCCGCGTGCGCGCTCGCGGCAGGACGAATGGGTGCTGGAGTCGGCACGCTCGTCGGCGCTGGTGTCGGCGCGTTTGGTGGTGGTATTGGAGCGATTCCGGGCGCGGCGATCGGAAATCGGGCGGGATGGATAGTGGGAGCTGCTGGCGCAACGATTGGAGCCGCGTATCTCGCGTTGAAGGCAGAAGAAAGTTGGGAGGGACCTTCGCCTGGAGATCTCAAGGGAAAGTCTCCGGAGGAGGTTGAAGAGGCGGTTCCGCCCGATTGGCTTCGTGAACCGTCGCGAACTGGCGGAACGCGATACCAACATCCTACGAATCGCGGTGAGCAAATTCGTGTCCAGCCGGGGAACCCAGCGGACCCTAATCCGGCTAAACAAGGGCCGTACCGCAGAGTTAGTCGATGCGGACAGACGAGTGATTGAATCGCCCCGGGATTCGAGCAGACTGCTTTACTTGAGGACCAGCTCGGCGAGGTCCAAGATGCTGGTGTGATCCTGCGCTTCAAACTCGGCGGGGGGCAAGTAGCCGAGCGGTTCCATCAGGCGCACGGTGTTGAACCAGCTCACCCATTCCAGCGTCTCGTATTCGACATACTCCAGCCCGCGCCAGGGTCCGTCGAGTCGAATCATCTCCGCAAGGTATGGTTAGGCGTCACGCTACTTGAACGCACGCGTCCACAACGACTCCCGCCCGCGCCCCGCCGGTCGCTCGAACTGCGCCGTCATGCGCCGCACACGATCCGAAAGCTTCTCCGACGTCACCTTCTGGCGCGTGCGGTCCACCAACAGCGGAAACGCCAGCGGTGTGGGTCGCTCCACATCGATCACGCGTACATCACTCGTGGAGAGACGTGTGAGCACGCGGCCAATACGACTGGCTTCGAGCTGACGCTCCAGCACTTCGCGCTGCGCCTGACGCAACAACAGATTCTCCGGATCGAAACGCGTAAAGACGTCGTAGAGCAATCCACTCGACGCCTGCACCTGCTTGACGGACTTCTGCTGCCCCGGAAAGCCACCAAAGATAAGTCCTGCCACACGCGCAATCTCCCGGAACTGTCTCCGCGCGAGCTCGGCGGCGTTGAGACTCTGCGTGATGTCATGCAACAGGTGCGCAGGCGACAGCAGACCACCGTCCAGGGCGTCTTCCAGCGGCGCACGTTCCGGCGACAGCAACTCGAACCCGTAGTCGTTGGACGCAAAACTGAAGGTGATGGGTGCATGCTGCGCAATGCGATACGCAAACAGCGCGGACAAGCCTTCATGCACAAGACGCCCTTCAAACGGATAGATGAACAGGTGAAACCCTTCACGCGTCTCGCACCGCTCAATGAGCAGCTCGTGCGGACGCGGAATGGTGGACCGTTCAGCCTGCAACAGCAACAGTGGCTTGATGGCCTGCAACTCAGGTGTATTGAACACACCTGTGCGTGCGGTCTCGAGCGTATCACGCACCGCCGCTGCGAGTTCCGTGGACAGCGGCATGCGCGCGCCCATCCAGCGCGGGATCGCGTGCGCCATGGACTTGGACTTGCGCACCCACGCGACGAGGTCACGCACACGCACGAAGTCGAGCGCACGCCCTGAAAACAGGAACACATCGCCCGGTGAGAGGCGCGCAATAAAACTCTCCTCCACGGAGCCGATGCGTCCACCGGTCATGAAACGCACCGCGATGGCAGTATCACTTACGATCGTGCCGATGTTGAGCACGTGCCGCCGCGCCACCTGCGCGTCGCGGACGCGATAGCGCACACCGTCGTGCACCAGGCGCGCGTACTCGGGGTACGCCTGCAACGTCTCGCCGCCACGCGTGGCAAAGTCGATCGCCCAGTCGAGCTCAGCGCGCGTGAGCGACTGATACGCACGCGTTGTGTGAAGCTCGGCGAGCGCACCGTCGGCCGTGAATCCGCCGCCGAGTGCGAGCGTGACGAGGTGCTGCACGAGCAGATCGAGTGGCCGGTCGACCGGATCACGTGATTCGATGGCCATGTTGCGAATGGCGTCACGCGCGGCGGAGACCTCGATGAGTTCGAGTGCGTTCGTTGGCACGCAGACAATGCGCGACACGCGCCCGGGCGAGTGTCCGGAGCGACCCGCGCGTTGCAGCAGTCGCGCCACGCCCTTGGGGCTGCCAACTTGCATTACTACGTCAACCGGAGCGAAGTCCACGCCGAGGTCGAGCGACGAGGTGGACACCACAATGCGGAAGCGTCCGCTGTGCATGCCGTCTTCAACGGCGCGCCGCTGCTTCACATCGAGCGAGCCGTGATGAATCGCGGTGAACTCGAACCAGTCGGGACGCGCGGTGCAGATGGACTGAAACCATAGCTCGCACTGGGAGCGCGTGTTAGTGAAGACGATAGCGCTTTGTGCGCGCTCCAGGCGTTCGAGTACCTGTGGCAGCAGTTTCACATTCAGATGTCCGGCCCACGGAAAACGCTCAATGGTTTCCGGCACGAGTGATTCGACTTCGATTTCCTTCGGCACCAGGCCACGAATGAGTCGGGCTGGATGCGGTACCGCCGTCGGCACCTCGGTGGTGGTTTGCGCGACCGGGCGATTGCCAACCAGCGTGTCGCGCGCCACTTCGAGATTGCCCAGCGTTGCAGACAAGCCCCACGTGCGAAGCGCCGGCACGATCGCGCGCAGTCGTGCCAGCGCCAACTCCGTTTGTGCACCACGCTTTGACGACAGCAGTTCATGCCACTCGTCCACGATCACGCAGCGCAGATCGGTAAACAGCTCGGCGTGGTCTTCGCGGCAGAGCATGAGGGTGAGCGACTCGGGCGTGGTCACGAGTGCCGTGGGCAAGCGATCGCGCTGCCGCTGACGCAGCGAGGCCTTGGTATCGCCGGTGCGTGACTCCACGGTCCATGGCAAGCCGAGCTCATTGATCGGCGCGAGCAGCGCGCGTTCGGTGTCGGCCGCGAGTGCGCGCAGCGGCGTAATCCAGAGCACGCGCAGTTTGTTCGCGGCGTTGCGCTTGAGGGGAGCGGGGCGAGCGGATTCGACGCTATCCGCGCGTGCTCGTCGCGAGGCAGAGCGGCGAGCGGGCACGCCTGCTGGCGGCTCGGACTGTAACTCGTGCAGCGCTTCCGCGACCGGCCCCATCCACGCCGCGTATGTCTTGCCTGTACCGGTGGCCGCGTGAATGAGCCCCGATTCGCCCTGCAGATATGCGCTCCACACGTCGCGCTGAAACTCGAACGGAGTCCAGCCGCGCGAGGTGAACCAATGCTCGATGTGGTCGAGCGAGTGCGTCACTGCTCACCCTTCTGCGCCCGCAGCAGGTTTTTCACCGTCTCGAGCGAATCCGCCTCCGCTGCCGGCTTGTCACGACGCCATCGCGCCATGCGTGGAAAGCGCACGGCAATGCCGCTCTTGTGGCGACTGCTTTCCTGAATGCCTTCGAACGCGAGCTCGAACACGAGTTTCGGCTCAACGGTGCGCACGGGTCCGAACTTCGCTTTCGTATGCGCGCGCACAAAGCGATCGACTTCGCGTATCTCCACGTCGGTCAAACCGGAGTACGCCTTCGCAAACGGTACGAGCACGTCGCCGTCCCACACGGCAAACGTGTAATCCGTGAACAAGCCGGCGCGCCGTCCGCTGCCGGCCTGTGCGTACACGAGCACAGCATCAACGGTAAGCGGCGCCACCTTCCACTTCCACCAGTCTCCTGTTCGTCGTCCAACGCCATACGCCGAATCGAGTCGCTTGAGCATGAGCCCCTCCGCTTCTTCCGCGCGCGACATGGCACGCGCCTCGGCGACCTGCTCCCACGTGTCAACCACGATGAGCGGTGATGTGGTGACCGGCGCACCGCTCGGCAGCGCCGCGACCACGCGTTCCGCATGCGCGCGTCGCACATGCAACGGCTCGCTGCGAATATCCACGCCATCTACTTCAAGACAATCGTAGACCACGAGATGCACCGGCACATCGGCGAGCAACTTCTTGCCGACGGTCTTGCGATTGAGACGTCGCTGCAGTGCGGTGAAGGGCATGGGCCGACCGCCTTGCCACGCGAGCAGCTCACCGTCGAGCACCGTGCCGTCCGGCAGGAATGACACGGCCGCCTCCACCTCGGGGAATCGGCCGGCGAGCAGGTCTTCACCACGACTCCACAAGAACTCGCGCCCG
>JBBQNT010000141.1:0-9837 GCA_038330215.1 Gemmatimonadales bacterium | reverse complement strand
GAGCGAGCCGCGCAACATTGACGACCGGCGGGGCTCGGTCCATGCTTCCGCTCCCACCTCGCCGTCGTCTGTCGCTGCCCACCCCAATTGTGGACCCCGCCAATGGCCGACCTATCGGAAGCAGGAGCGGTTCAGCTCGCCAACATCGAAAAGCGCACCGGCAAGTCCCTCGCGGCGCTGACGGCCATGGTGAAGAACAGCGGCCTCAGCAAGCACGGAGAGATGCGGGACATGCTCAAGCGCGAGCTGGGCATGGGACACGGCGACGCGAACATGCTCGTGCACGTGGCGCTGCAATCGCACGGTGAGGCGGCCGCGAAGGGCAAGTCGTACGACGAGGTGCTGGACGGCATCTACACCGGCGAGAAGGCCGCGCTGCGTCCGGTGCACGAGGCACTGCTGGCGCGCATCCACGCGTTCGGGGACTTCGAGATCGCGCCGAAGAAGTCGTATCTCAGCCTGCGTCGCAGCAAGCAGTTCGCGACCGTGGGACCGGCCACGAACTCAAAAATCGAGATTGGCCTCAACATGCAGAACGTCGAAGCCACCGACCGGCTGGTCGCGATTCCGCCCGGCGGGATGTGCAACTACAAGGTGCGACTGGGCACCACGGACGAGGTCGACAAGGAGCTGGTCGCCTGGATCCGCACCGCGTATGACGCCTCCGCCTGATCATGAGCATGCGCGGCCCCCGCTCCGTCGATGCACGCATCCGCCGATGGCTGATACCGCTCGCGGTCGTGCTCGCGCTCGTGCTGACGGCGGCACATGCCGACTCGCAGCGCCGGCAGGCGTGGGTGGAGCCGAACGCCGACTACGACGGGCGTTACACCTTCGTGCGGCTGCGCTACGATGGGCATCCGGGCTGGTCGTACGATTATCCGGCCATGGAGCGCAACTTCATGACCATTCTGCACGATCTCTCCACCGTGCGGCCCCATGTGCGCGAGAGCAACGTGTTCGATATGGACGATCCGGAGCTGTTCAGATATCCCGTCGCGTATCTGTCGGAGCCCGGTTTTTGGTATCCAGAGCCGTCGCAGGTGGACGGGCTTCGACGCTGGCTGCGCAAAGGCGGCTTTCTGATCGTGGACGACTTCCTTTACAACCAGTGGGGCCCATTCGAGGCGGCCATCAAGCGGGTGCTGCCGGAAGCGCAGATCATGCCGCTCACGGTCGAGCATCCCATCTTTCACTCGTTTTTCTCCATCGAATCGCTCGACGGGATGCATCACCCCGGCACGCCGGGCGCGCGGGCGCAATTTCACGGCATCTTCGAGGACAACGATCCCTCGCGCCGCCTGATGGTCATCATCAACTACAACAACGACATCGGCGACTACATGGAATGGTCCGGCGGCGGCTGGTATCCCGTCAACCTGTCCAACGATGCCTACAAGTTCGCCACGAACTACATCGTGTACGGCCTCACGCGGTAACGCGACTCCCGCTACCACCCCTTCCTTCCCCAGAGCCACGTCCATGCCAACAGTTCACGACATCCTCGCCCGCAAGGGGACCTCGGTCGTCTCGTGTTCCCCCTCCACCACCGTGCGGAGCGCGGCGGCCCTGATGAACGAACGGGGCGTTGGCGGCCTGCTCGTGGTCGACGAAATGAAACAATTGCTCGGTGTCTTCACGGAACGCGATATCTTGCGACGGGTCATCGTGGCGGGCAAGGATCCTGACCGCACCCCGGTAAGTGAGGTACAGACATCCGAGGTGGTCACGTGCCTTCCCGAGACCAGTCTCGACGAATGCAGTGCGATCATGACAAACCGCCGGATCCGCCACTTGCCGGTGTCGGACGAGAATACCGTGTACGGCGTGGTGACCATCGGTGACATTCTGGCCTTTCGCGTCGCCGAGCAGGAATCCACCATTCAGTACCTCAACAGCTACATGTTCGGCCTTCGCTGACGGCCGCACTGTGCTGCCTTTCGCCCATGTACTCCCTGTTGATCCGTGACCATATCAGAACACACCACCGCCCGTGAACGCATTGCTGTCGTCGTCGTCCCCGACCACGACGACATTGCACGTCTCGTCGCGGCGCGCATTGCCGAACTCGTGCGCCGCCGCGCCAGTGAACAGCGTCCATGCGTGCTGGGTCTCGCCACCGGCTCGACGCCGATTGGCGTGTACCGCGAGCTCATTCGCATGCACAAGGAGGAAGGACTTTCCTTTCAGCATGTGACGACGTTCAATCTCGACGAGTACTACCCGATGCCGCGGGACAGCGTGCATTCGTACCACCGGTACATGTGGGAGAACCTGTTCGCGCACATCGACATCAAGCCGGAGAACGTGCACATCCCGTCCGGCGAGGTGCCGCGCGAGCAGCTCGATGCGCATGTGGACGAGTATGAACGCGCGATCGTGGAGGCCGGCGGCATCGACTTCCAGCTGCTGGGCATCGGCAAGACAGGACACATCGGCTTCAACGAACCCGGCTCCGGCGCCGAGAGCCGTACGCGTGTGATCGCGCTGGATATGGTCACGAGGCGCGACGCGGCTGCCGACTTCTTCGGCGAAGAGCATGTGCCCAAGCAAGCGATCACGATGGGCGTGGCCACGATTCTTGCCGCGCGTGAGATCGCGCTGCTCGCCACCGGCGAACACAAGGCGGGCATCGTCAAGCGCTCGGTCGAGGGCGAGATCGCGGTGGATGTCGCGGCCACCTTCCTGCAGCGTCATTCGGGCACCACGTTTTATGTGGACGGCGCTGCCGCCGCGGAGCTGACGCGCGTTGCGACGCCGTGGCTGCTCGACGAAGTGCAGTGGACCGATGAACTTACGCTCAACGCGGTCGTCTGGCTCTCGCGCACCACGGGCAAGGCGATCCTCAAGCTCACCGAGCGCGATTACGCGGAGTATCACCTGTCGTCGCTGCTCGCGCAGCATGGCAGCGCGGGCGACGTGAACGGGCTCATCTTCAATCGGCTGGGATCGCGCATTCGTGGTCGGTCGAAGCTGCCGCTGAAGAAGCGCATCATCTGCTTCTCGCCGCATCCGGATGACGACGTGATCTCGATGGGCGGCATCCTGCGCAAGCTGGTGCTCAACGAAAACCACATCGTGGTGGCATACATGACGAGCGGCAACATCGCCGTCTTCGATCATGACGTTCGACGACACGTCGACTTCCTCGTGCGTCTGGCCCGCGACCGCAATCTCGATGTGACCGCCATCTCCGCAACGCGCGAACGTGTGCTGCAATTCCTGGCCAGCAAGAAGGCCGGTGACGTGGACAGCAAGGAAGTGCAAGACATCAAGCGGGTCATACGTGAGGCTGAGGCGGTGTCCGGTATCGAGACGCTCGGCATGTCCGCCGACGCGGCGCGTTTCCTCGACCTGCCCTTCTATCAGACGGGCAAGGTGCGCAAGGACCCGATCGGCGCCGCTGATGTCGAGCTCGTGAAGAAGCTGCTGCTGGACGAACGCCCGGACCTGATCTTCGTTGCCGGTGACCTGTCCGATCCACACGGCACGCATCGCATGTGCAAGGAAGCCGTGGAGCGCGCGCTCGAGGAGCTCACCATCGACGACGCCTCGTTCGTGCGGCCGGACGTGTGGCTCTATCGCGGCGCGTGGCAGGAGTGGCCCGTCACTGAAGCGACGTGGCTGGTGCCGATTTCGCAGGACGAGCTCCGACTCAAGATTCAGGCGATCTTCAAGCATCAGTCGCAGAAAGACTCGGCGCCGTTTCCCGGACAGGATGATCGTGAGTTCTGGCAGCGGGTGGACGCGCGCAACAAGGAGACGGCTGCGCTGCTCGACCGGCTCGGTCTGGCCGAGTACTTCGCGATGGAGGCGTATGTCGTGGTGTAAGGCGACTCTGCTTTTCGTGATCGCTGCGGCGTCGACTGGTTGCGGCGACGCCGCCGAGACGTCGCCAATCGCGGAAGCCGCTGTTGACAGCAGCGCACCGTCCATGCCGTTGCAGGGCGTGGCGCCGCTGCCGGAGTGGGGCGAAGGATCGTGGCGCATCGTACGTGCGGTCGTGGCACCGTGGGCAAGCGCAGATACCGCAAATGTCCCCGATACGCGCCGCCTCATCGGGGCGAGCGTGCGATTCTACGACGGCACCGTGGGCGGTCCGCCTGCCATGGCGTGCAACGGTGCGCAGCACGCGCTCGTCGATGTGCCCGCGGGCGAACTGTTCAAGGGTGCACTGCGCGATTCGGCGATGGCCGTGGCGCTGGGCGTCGGGGCGTTTCCGGTGGCAACCGTGCGCGTCACCTGCAACGACGGAGTATACGACTATCACCGCCTCGATTCGGCGAGCCTGCTGGTGGCGGTGGACAGCGTGATCTACACGCTCGTGCAATCCGAGCTGTCGCGCCTGCCGGGTACGCATCCGGCGGGTGTGGTGCAGGCGCTGCTCGAGGCCCACTTTGCCGACGACATGTCGTTCGATCGCGTGCGCACGGGGCGCACGGAGCAGTGGCTGTCGCCGACGCTCTGGCTCGACATGCAGGCGTATTTCGCGCGTCCGGTCTCCGCCGACGAACCGCCGGCGATCACTGGCGATCCGTTCACCGACTCGCAGGGGTACCCCGCGCGGTTTGTGCTCACAAGCCTCGAGGAAGGACCGACCGAGTCGCGGGTGCAGGTGGTGTTCCGCGATGCGTACCGCACTACCCGCTCGACGTTCGTACTGCAGCGCGTGCAGGGAGAGTGGCGCGTGTATGACATCGTGTATGAAGACGGCGGTACGCTACGCGAGGCGCTGCAGCCGGCATAGCGTTCCCGCTGATTTCCCGGCGTCGCGCAGCGATTCCGCCGCTGTGACGGTTTCGGTGGTAGCGCTGCCGCCGGATAGCCGAGGTGCCGCGGACGATGACGAGGGGTACCTGAACCGTCGACCGTCAACCGCCACCGTAAACCGTGCAGCCGATCTCGGCGCGGAACGGTTCACGGTGGCGGTGAACAGTGAACGGTTTCGGTGGGGTACTGCAGCCCGATACCCCGGGTGCCGCGGAAGAAGACGAGGGGTACCCGAACTGTTAACCGTCAACCGCCACCGTAAACCGTGCAGCCGATCTCGGCGCGGAACGGTTGACGGTTTCGGTGAACAGTGAACGGTTTCGGTGGGGGACTGCCGCCGGATAGCCGAGGTGCCGCGGAAGACGACGAGGGAAACCCGAACCGTCCACCGTCAACCGTCACCGTCAACCGTGCAGCCGATCTCGGCGCGGAACGGTTCACGGTGGCGGTGAACAGTGAACGGTTTCGGTGGGGGACTGCCGCCGGATAGCCGAGATGCCGCGGAAGACGACGAGGGAAACCCGAACCGTCCACCGTCAACTGCCACCGTCAACCGTGCAGCCGATCTCGGCGCGGAACGGTTAACGGTGGCAGTGACCGGTTGCCGGTAACCGTGCCCAGCAAACGGTCCCGGTGCGTTACGGCAGCCGTGAGCCGATGGTGGTCACCAGCGCGCTACCGGCGCCCGGCCCGCGCCGGATATGCAGCACGGTGCGCTCACCGATGCCGAGTGTGACGCCCTGCGGCATGCGCGTGAGCAAGGCGGGCTCGGGATGGATGAACAATCCGTTCGCGTCCACCGTGTCGATCGCGATCACGCCGGCCAGATCGCCCACCTCGCGCACGCGCGGGCCCGTGCGTGCCACTGCATCGTCGTAGTTGATCGCGATGTCCACGCGTGTGGGTGCAAGGTTCGGCAACACGAGTTGTCCACCCGTGATCAGCACATCACTCGAGCCCCCGGCGTTGAATGGCAGGCTGTCGTACACGCTCGGCAGCGCGCCGGCGTACGCACCGGTGGCGAGCGCGTCGAACACCGACAGCAGCGCGGCCACGTGCAGCGCGCGCAGTCGCTGCTTCTCCGGATCGGACGGCAGCGCGCCGCTCTCGATGAGCACCGTGCTCGTTCCCCACTGCTGCATCAGGTCACCGAACGCGCGCGGATTGAAGCCGTCGTCGTACTTGGCGACGCGGCCAGGCAACTCGGTGAGAAACGACGTGGCAAGCGTGGAGGCCACGAGGCGCGCGCGTTCGCGAACGTCGTTGTACCCCCGCGCTTCGTTGTACGGCGGCGCGAGCAATGCGATCGCCGCCTGCACGCCATCGGTACCCGCGCGGGTTCGCGCGCTCTGGTCGTGCAGGTTGAAGCCGAACTGCGGATTCAGCCGATCACGCACTGCCTTGAGCGTCTGCGCCTCGGGAGTGGAAAGTCGGCGCGCGTCACGGTTGATGTCCACACCCACCGCGTTCTCGCGCTGGAACTGCTCCGCGCCATCCGGATTGAGCATGGGCAGGAACACGAGCGTCACACCATTCATGATGCGTTCACGCAGCGCCTCGTCGCGATCTTCGGCCCGGGTATTGGCGAACCAGCGAAAGATGTCGGCGAGTGCCATCGTAGCGGTGGACTCGTCACCGTGCATCTGCGACCAGAGCAGTACGGTCGTGGGACCACGGCCAATGGTGATCGTGCGAAGCGGACGGCCGTGCATGGAGCGACCTACCTCGTCCACCTTGAAGCCCGCGTACGTCACCACGGGTAGTACCGCGTTCCAGAACTGCTCGTGCGTGAAGCGCCGCGTGGTGATCGCAGGTTCGCGGTAGTCGGCGGCAATGCGAAGTGCGACGCCAACGGCGCTGTCGCCGCAGCACGTTTCGAGTGCCGTGGCGGCTGAAGCCGGCGTCATGATCGGGGGTGCGGCGGTCATTGATCGCGCGGCGCACGCACCAGCCGCGAGCGTCGTTGCAGCAAGCGCCGCGGTTCCGCACGCGCGCCAGAATCTATCGTGCACCCGAATCCTCCTCGTTGGCCGCGCGCGCCGCACGCAACATGCGCATGGCCTCGGCGATCGCCTCCTGCAGCTCACGATCGCGCTTCGCCAGTTCGTCCATGGGCGAGTTGCGCACCCACACATCGGGTGGCACGCCGTAGTTCTCGAGATTCACGCCGTAGTTGTTGGGCTGCGACGGATCATACGTGACGACCAATGATCCCGGCGTGCGAATGCTGCCGCCATTGATCAGCGTGTAGCTCCCGGTGGCGATCACCGCCGCCGCGGTGGGGTTGCCGACGATGCGGCCGAGTCCGAGTTGGCGGAACGCCATGGGCGTGACTTCGGAGTCGGAGCCGGAGCGATGGTTCACCAACATGACCTTGGGGCCGGCAATGGCCTGCCTGGGACGGCGTCCCCAGGCGCGTGAGCCACTGCGGTTGTTCCAGAACTGGTAGGGCTGCCGCTCGAGAATGTCGATGAGCTCCTGGTCGATGTTGCCGCCGCCGTTGTAGCGGATATCGACGATGATGCCGGCCTTGTTGCTGAACTGGTTGATCTCGTTGCGAAACTTTGCGAGCGACGGCTGGTTCATGCTGCGAATGTGCACGTAGGCGATCTGACCGTCGGTTTCCTTGTCGACGATGGCGCGCCGCTCGGCCACCCACTCGTCGTACTTGATGTTGTTGAGCGACGTGACGGTGGCGATGCGCACGGTGCGTGCACCGTCGCCATTGGCCTGCTTCGACACGCGCACTGGCACGTAGCTGTTGAGCGCGTTGCTCAGCGTTCTCCAGTAGTTGTCGCCGGCGGACAGCTCTTCACCGTCAATGGCAAGCACGTAGTCGCCCGCAGCCAGACCTAGCCATTCGCGATCGGCCGGCCCGCCCTGGTGAATGTGCGAGATGCGATAGCGATCGGAGGTTGCGTCGGGTTCGAGCTCCATGCCGAGCAAGTGTGTCTGCGTGATGCGCGGCATGCGACGCGACGGCGGACCGCTGACGCCAGTGTGCGACGCATTCAGCTCACCGATCATCTCATTGGCGAGATCGTACACATCCTCGTTGGTGCCGACGTGCGCGAGCAGCGGCTCGTACGTGCGCCAGATCGCGTCCCAGTCGCGGCCGTGCATTTTCTCGTCATAGAACCGGTACTTCATCACACGCCACGACTCCGCGAGCAACTGGCGCCACTCGGCGCGACGGTCCACGCGCACGATGAAGTCGAAGTCCACCCGCTCGGTGCGCTGCGGCGTGGCGAGTGTGAGCTTGTGCAGCTCGCTGCCCGCTGTCGTGGGCGGTGCGTCGGAGTCGGTCGTACTGCCACCGCTGCGACGGAAGAAGACCGTGCGTCGGTCGGCCGTCGGAGTGAGTCCGGGGAAGCTGCCAGCGGCCACGCGGCGGCGGTTCTGGCCGTCGAGGGCAATGCTGAACAGACCGTTGGCGTCCTCGCCCGTTCCGCCGCTCACCGTGAAGTGAACGCTGCTGCCATCGCGCGCGAGAAAGACGTTGCCCGCTGAGCCGGCACCGCGCGTGAGTTGGATCGCACGGCGTCCGATTCCGACGGTGTCTACGGTAAGCGTGGCTTGCGATGCTGCGCTGGCGGCGTTGCGCGCGCTGTTGGCGTTGTCACCGGCCCCGCCCGATGCACCATTTGCACTGTCCGCGCGTTCGCTGCGACGCGCGGCGCGGCGCAGTCGTTCGCGCACGAGCGGATCATCGGGATCTTCACTGCGCTTGGCAAGCAATACGACGAACAGGTGATTGGTGCCTTCGTCGCGCGACGACGTGAACACCACATGCTTGCCGTCGGTTGTGAGCACCGGATTGCCGTCGGTGAACGGATTGTCCGAAAGGTTGTACTCGCGGCGGTTCGCGATGTCGAAGAGATACACCTCGGCGTTCTGGTCGTCGTCGCGGCGCGTATACAGCAACTCTCGTCCGCTGGGTGAGTATTGCGCGATGGAGAAGCCACCCGCCGGATTGTGCGCGAGTTCACGCGGCGCACCGGACGCCACGTCGACTTCCCACAAGCGGTTGTCCGCGGTAAACGCGAGCTTGCGGCTGTCTCCCGACCAGGTGATGTCCGCCTTGATCGACTCGTGCGTGGTGAGCTTGCGCCGTTCGCGCGTTCCACGCTGCCACAGCCAGATCTCCTCTTCACCCGTCTCGTCAGAGATGAAGGCGATGTGCGAGCCGTCCGGTGACCATACCTGGCTGCGCTCGCGCCACGGCGACTCGGTGACGCGCGTCATCTCCCCGACGCCGCCCTCGGTCGGCACGATGACGATATCGCCGTGCACGTCAACGGCCGCATAGTCGCCGCTCGGCGAGACGGTGAAGCCATCGGCGCGTCCACCTGCTGCGATCACGCCAATGTCATTCTCTTTGGGATCGGACGCCATGCGAATCGCGAGCTTGCGCGGCGTGCCCGATGGCACGTCCAGCGTCCACAGCTCGAACCCGTTTTCGTAAATGAGCTTCGATCCGTCGGGCGAGATGGCGGGAAACTGCACGCCGTCGTCGCTGTGCCTCGTGACCTGCTCCGGTGCACCGCCGGACGGCGCAATGCGCCAGATGTTGAAGATGCTGTCGCGCTCCGAGGCGAAATAAATGCGGCCGTCCGCTCCCCACATGGGATGCACGTCGTGCGTGTGCGACTGGTACTGCTTCACGTCGGTGTCGGTGAGCTCGGTGATCGCGCCCGTCTGCAGGTTCTGCACGGCGATGTCGGCATTGTTGTTGCCGCGATATCCCTTGCGCCAGTAGGTGGGGACGGAGCGGTTGAAGGCCACCATGCTCATGTCCTGCTTGATCATGCCGCTGCGCCCTGCGTCCATCGGCATGGCGCGCGGAATGCTGCCGTCGAGCGCCACGCGATAGAGCGGCGAGCCCCACATGCCGACGCCGCGCGCGGAGGTGAACACCACCTCGGATCCGTCGGGCGTGAAGTACAGCGCCTGATCATCACCGCTGTGCCAGGTGAGTTGCCTTGGCTCGCCCCCGCTCACCGGCATCACGTATACGTCGTTGTTGCCAAGTCGATTGCTCGTGAACGCGATCCAGCGTCCGTCGGG
>JBBQNT010000140.1:0-9854 GCA_038330215.1 Gemmatimonadales bacterium | reverse complement strand
ACTGACAAAGCAAGGTTTTGTGTTTGTGCTCGACCGCGTCACGGGCGAGCCGATCTGGCCGATCGAGGAGCGCCCCGTGCCCAAGGGCGACGCACCCGGTGAGTGGTACAGCCCGACGCAGCCATTCCCGACCAAGCCCGCCCCATTTGAGCGACAGGGCTTCAGCGAAGACGACCTGCTCAACTTTACCCCGGAGATTTTCAAGCAGGCCAAGGAGATCGCGAGCCAGTATCGCTGGGGCCCGCTCTACTCCCCGCCCTCACTCCAGGACGCGGCCGACAGCACACGCGGCACCATCACGCTGCCCTCGGCGTTGGGCGGCGCCAACTGGGAAGGTGGCGCGCTCGACCCACAGACCGGCTTCCTCTACATCCCGTCGGTGACGGCCCCGTCATTCCTCTCGCTCGTCGCCGGTGGCAGCGTTTCGGACATGAACTACATCGCCGGCGGCGGTCGCGGTCAGATCGCGCCCGGCGTGCCAATTGTGAAGCCGCCGTGGGGCCGCATCACCGCGATCGACCTCAGCACCGGCGACCATGCGTGGATGGTGCCCAATGGCGACACGCCCGCCTACGTCGCCGAGCGGCTTAAGCTGTCGCCGGAAAGCATTCCCAATACCGGACGGGCGTCGCGCGCCGGCCTCCTGGTGACGCGCACGCTGCTCTTCGCAGGTGAAGGCACCAACGGGAGCAGCAACTTCTGGGTGCTGAACAAGCGCACGGGTGAGCGCATTGCCCGGCTGGACATTCCAAGCGGCACGCAGACGGGTGTCCCGATGACGTACCTGCACAACGGCCGGCAATATGTGGTGTTCGCGACCACGGGCGCCGGCCAGCCTTCCGAGATTGTGGCGTACGCGTTGCCGCAGTAGCGAGCGACCGACTTGGATGCGTCGCGGCAGCGAGTCACCGCCACGCAGCCCGTCAGCGCTGAAGCGTACTCATCAACGAACCTGAATATTGCCGGCCTCGTTGGTGAACAGCGGCGTGACGCCCGGCTGCCAGTCGCGATTTCACGGGATTCGCACCCTCCCTACCGTCTCGCTATGGCGATGTCGAATCGGCGGACGACGCCGTCGGCCTGGACCGTCGCGTTGGTCGCCACAGGGACGCGCAACGTTTCCGCGCTGCGGACGGCGCTGGTCGTGACGCTCGACGTGCGGGCCCGCGTCTCCAGAACCGTGCCGAACTCGATCATCGGCGAACCGGGGGCGATGGAACGCACGCGATGGACGCGCCGCCCGCCCGTGGTCGAGAGGGGGAAAAAGCCTTCGCCGATCAGCACGCCGTCGTCGGAAAAGATCACCTCTACGCCCTCAGCGGGGATGGTACGGGGCGGCTCGTAGAAGTTGCTGGTGCGGGTCTCGGCTCCGATGCGTGCATCGGCCTCGCAGAACCGGCGGAACTCGTCGGCTGAAACCGTCCAGCGCGCGATCGCCGTTGTCCCGCGACGCATGCCCCGGACGACCGGAATCTTGAGCAGGTAGTATCCAAGGCCGATCGGGGAGAGCAGCGCCGGGAACAACCCCAGCATGAGAAACGGCGACCCCGCCTTTCCCGTCGCCCGCATGTCCGCCACGCCCATCAGGATGAGCCCGATGCCGGCGACCGTCACCAGCCCGCAGAGCCACGCGTACCGCACAGGACGGATGCCCCGACTGCTCGATGCTTTCTTCGCCATATTCCGCTCTCCAGAGCATTGCGTCTGTCAGTCGTGCGTGCGAGACACCCGTGGCGCTTACCTTCGCGGCTGGCCAAATCACTTCGTGTGCACGCGCAAAGTGACCGTTGGGTACCGCAATCACACCGGGATGCGTGACGTGCCGTACCGGTCCGACGCAAACGCAAATAGCCGTCGTCGGTGATCTGCGAGACGACGTACGCCGACTCGTCCATCGCACACGGCACTACGCGGCGCGGTGTGCCGGATCCCACGCGTCGGATCACGTTGCCCCAGCGATCAGATCGCCATCCGGGGAACGCTTTGGTGATTGCTCGGCCGCTCACTCCTGAGCGCCAGGCGTCGCCGCCAAACTGATATCGCAGAGTCATCAGATAGCGAACGCATCGATTTGGGGGAGCCGAGGCGCACCAGGCCCATCGGTCACGGGCACTACGCACGCTGCTGCAGCCGCAGTCCGCTCTCCACGAACAATTCGAAATCCTCGTAATTGTTCGTGGCGAGACTGGCGTCCGAGGTGATGGCGGCGGCGGCGATCATGGCGTCGACACGCAGCGACCGACGACGCCCGCACGCGTTAAAGAGTCCGGCCGCGGTTTGTGCCTGTGCTTCGTCAAAGGGAAGCAGCGCCTGCAGAAACCCGCGCATGGTATCGCGCTGCACGACGGTGACCGGTCCGCACAGAAACTCGTACCACGCCACCATGGGTGTGACCAGAACTGTCCCAGCGGAAGCCCACGCGCGCAGCTCGGTACTTTCGCTGCTGTCCGCCACGAGCCCGAGAATCAGATAGTTGGTGTCCAGACAGATCATCGGCTGCGCCACGTTTTCCGGTCTCGGCGCACGTCGGAGAGGTACGCGGCCGCCTGTTCGGGCGGAAGTCCGTGCCCGGCGGCATGCAGCGCATCAAGCGTCGCGACTGGATCGGGCTTCTCGGGCTCGGCGGCCTCCGCAATTACTCGCCGAATCACCTCGGCCTGAGAAACGCCCCACTGGGCGGCCAGCGAGCGGATTCGGTCGGCGGTGGCGCGATCAAGCGCGAACGTAGTGCGATGGGTCATTAGTGCCATACCATCATACATACCATAAGTCTTTACGCATGGCAATAGCCGCTACGCCACCGTTGCGGTGGAGTGCCCGCAAGCAATCCCTTGCATTGAGTTCGAGTATGCGCACGCTCACCTGCTGCGCAGGCAGCTCAGGGTGGGCGGGGCGCCGTGCATCTCGTGCCGTCCAGGTGTCGACAAGGAAGGAAGCGGTAAGTTCGCTCCTCGCTCCAGAGCGTGTCGGCTGGCGCTGAGTTGCCTCGCAGCGAAACAGCGGGGCGGCAAGGGCGATAGCAAGCGCAACGCCCGGGGCTGCCGGCTCGCCGAACGCCGGATGCACTGATGCTGCTCGCAGCAGGCAATAGTTCGCGAGCGACCGGATTCGCAATGCGCAGCACATTCTCGTGCATCGTCACGCGTATCACCCCGGACGCCGAATGTGCGAATGCGTTGCCAATGAGGTTCGAAAGCAGAATGTGCGAGAGCGGCGCCGCCACCGGCAACGTATCGTGCCGCGTCAGCTCAATGGCCAGCGACACTTCGCGATCGACCAGCGGCGATGAATGCTCGAGCACGACCTGCTCCAAAGCGGGCAACACTGGCGTGGCAACATCAGACCGCGACACGGGGTGATCACGAGCCAGCGCGAGGAGGCTGGAAGCTGTGCGTTCCAGCTGTTCCGCGGATTGCTGCGCGAGCGCGAGCAGTTTCCGTGATGTCGCACTGATGCCCGGATCGTCAAGCGCTTGCGCCGTGGTTGAACGAATCACGCTGAGCGGCGTACGCAGCTCGTGACTGGCGTCGCGTGTGAATGACCGCTCGCGCACCATCGACGCGTGCACACGGGCCCGCATGTCTGCGAGCGCGCGTGTTACCACGTCGATCTCGCGAGAGGATGACAGCCTCGATCAGCAACCATTTCGTCAGCAAGCTGCGTCGCATTGGGCGCACCACCAGTTGATCGCTGACTTCAGCGACCAACCAGGTCGCCGGTACCGAGTCTTTCGACTACAATCTGCGCACGTGATAGTGTCGACCGGAATCTCCGGCGAACTCCCGACGCTCCGGCTCGCACTGAGTTTGTTCACGAAGATCAGGCGGCATGGCCGACAGCGCGTGGTCACGGCGGTGGACAACCCGAACGTCGCCGCTACAAGCACCGCAAAGGATACGAACGCCACCACGACGCGCGTCCGTAGTCGGCGTCTCACTGATCGGCCTCCAGGCGAAAACCGGCCTCGTGTATCGTGACCAGCATCGGGCGCACAAAGGGGCGATCGAGCGCTTGCCGCAGATTGTACAGATGCGTGCGCAACGAGTCGCCATCGTCCTGCAGGAACCGGACGCCGATTCGTTGCTCGATCGCATGCGTGAGGCGCCGTCGCTCGCGATCGGTGCTGCGACGCTGCTCTGTGTCGGTGAGGATTTTGTGCAGACCGATTGTCCGTTGGCGTAGTCCTCCGCTCCACTACGCGCGCGGCGGGATCACAATCGCGACGCGCGCACCGTGCCAGGCCGACCGGCCGGAAGCCCCGCCACCAGCTTCGCCACCAGCACAATCATCAAAAAGCCGAGCGGTACGCGCCATCCGTTCGTGATGTCGTGCAGCCAGCCAAAGATCGGTGGGCCGGTCGCCGCAATCAGGTAGCCGGCAGACTGCGCCATGCCCGAAAGTCGGCCCGTCGTTTCCGCGTCGTGTGATCGCAGCACGAGCAAAACGAGCGCCAGACCGAAGGTGCCGCCCAGCACGAACCCCACGATGGACACCCAGAGCCAGGCGAGGGTGACGCCTGAGAGGGCGAGGCCAGCGAGCCCCACGGCCTCGAGCAGGGCGAGCACCCAAATGATCGCGCGCTGATCACGGGACGCGCCGGCCCACAGCGGCACCAGCGCCGTGCCCACCATGCCCATGGCCTGTGAGAGCGCGAGCAGCCCTCCCGCCGCCGTTTCGCTCACGCCGCGTGACTGCAGCAAATCCGGCAGCCACGCGATCAGCACGAAGAACGTGAGCGACTGGAGCCCCAGGAAAAGCGCCAGCTGCCAGGCGAGCGCCGAGCGGGCGAGCATCGCGAAGGAGCCGGGAGAAGATGGCGCGTGTACCTCGGGCGCCGTCCGCATTTGCGGCAGCCACACGAGCAGTGCGACCACCGCGGGGATGATCCACACCGCCAGCGCACCACGCCAACCGATTTGCGCGGCGATCGGCACACTCAATCCCGCCGCCGCGGTGGCGCCGAGCCCCATCATGCTCGAATAGAGACTGGTGATCTGCCCTGAGCGGTGCGGGAAGTGGCGCTTGACGAGCGCTGGCAGCAGCACGTTGCCCAACGCCACGCCAACGCCAAGCAGCGCGGTGCCGGCATACAGCGCGGCAACTGGCGTCGCACCGCGCAGGAGTGTGCCCACACCAAGCAGGCCGACCGCCAGACCAACCGCGCGATCCATACCGAGGCGACGCCCAACCCCGAAGGCCAGAAACGACAGGAATCCGAAGGCGAGCAGCGGCAGCGTGGTAATGAATCCAAGCGCCGCGTCCGACAGCCCGGTCTCCGCGCGGATGTCGGCGACGAGCGGGCCGACGCTCGCGAGTGCGGGACGCAGATTGAGCGCGACCAGCGCGATGCCCGCGATCAGGAGCCAACGCCTGGGGGCCGCGACGCACTCGGGTGCAGGTGTGCGGAGCGGTGTGCCGGCGTTCGCGGCCGTTCGATTCATCGGTTCGGCGACGGCACCAAGACGTCGAGTCCGGTGCCAAAGAAGATCATGAAACCAGCCCCGCATGGGCGATCAGACTCTCGGTCATGGATCAGCGTGCGGGCACCGGAACCGCGATCACGTCGAGTCCGTCGATGTCGGCAAAATCGTCGGGATTGCACGTGTATACCGGCAAGGCATGCGCCAGCGCGGTGGCGGCAATCATCGCGTCATACGACCGCGCCACCGTTTTGCGCCCGGCCTGCCGGAGTGATGCAGCAACTCGCCCGAAGGTGCGCGCGGCCGCGGCGTCGAACGGCAACGCCTCGAAGTCTGATTCGGCCTGCTGGAGATGCGCCTGTCTCGCCGCACGCTCCTGATCCGAGGTCGCCACCAACGGGCCGACGGTCAGCTCAGCCAACGTGATGGCTGTGATCAACGGTTCGTCCGGCAGCACGGTCGGGTCTTCCAGTCGGCTGAGCATGATGACGGTGCTGGTGTCGAGGATCCCCCGTGCATGGCGCACGCGGTCGATCACAACGACGAATCCATCACACGATCAAGATCGGCTCGTAACTGCTGTGCGTCCACCGGCGGCAACCTGGACCACCGCTTCAAGAGCGTGGCCGCCGACACGGCACGACCAGCTACAGGGCGCAGTTCGGCAATCGGCTGGCCGTCCATCGTGACGGTGAGCGTTTCGCCGTCGGCGACCCGCTGCAGTACCCGACCACCGTTATTGCGGAGCTCTCGTACGGAAACCTTGTCCATGTCTCGAATGTATCACGCGTGAGACACCCCAGCAAGATTCACGGCTATTCGTCAAGCTCAGTTTGTTCTTCACGCGAAACGTGGGCTCGCCCCACGCCTCCACTTCGTGCGCCACAGGCAGCGCCAGACACATCGCGCGCAATCGGTCGAGCGGGGCAGTAGGCATCCCATGACAATACAGCGCGGCTGCCACCTGGCAACCGCGCTGCATGATCACTCCGTCTCTTCAGTACCGACACTCAGGTACCGACCACAGCACCAATGCTCAGCACCAATGCTCAGTACCGATACTGCTCCGCTTTGAACGGCCCTTCCGGCTGCACACCGATGTAGCTCGCCTGACTCGGCGTCAGCTCCGTGAGCTTCACACCAAGCTTCGGCAGGTGCAACCGCGCCACCTTCTCATCGAGATGCTTCGGCAACGTGTACACCTGCTTCTCGTAGCTCTCGGCGTTCGCATGCAGCTCCATCTGCGCCAGCACCTGATTCGCAAAGCTCGCGCTCATCACGAATGACGGATGACCCGTCGCGCAGCCAAGATTCAGCAACCGCCCTTCCGCCAGAATCAGGATCGAACGCCCGTTCGGCAACACGAACTCGTCGTACTGCGGCTTGATGTTGATGCGACGCATGCCTTCCACCTTCTTGAGACCAGCCATGTCGATCTCGTTGTCGAAGTGGCCGATGTTGCCAATGATCGCCTTGTCCTTCATGCGCGACATGTGCTCCACCGTGATCACGTCCTTGTTGCCCGTGGCGGTGATGATGATGTCGGCTTCTTCGACAATGTCATTGAGCGTGGTGACCTGATAGCCTTCGAGCGCGGCCTGCAGGGCACAGATGGGATCGATCTCGGTGATCACCACACGCGAGCCCTGCCCCTTGAACGCCTGCGCGCAGCCCTTGCCGACGTCGCCGTAACCGCACACGACCACGATCTTGCCGGCGAGCATCACGTCAGTTGCACGGTTCAAGCCGTCGATGATGCTGTGACGGCAGCCGTACAGGTTGTCGAACTTGGACTTGGTGACGGCGTCGTTCACGTTGATCGCGGGGAACGCCAGCGTACCGTCACGCTGCATCTCGTACAACCGATGCACACCGGTGGTGGTCTCTTCGCTCACACCGCGAATGGCCGCGAGCATCTTCGTGAAGCGCTGCTTGTCGACGGCCTGCTGCGCGCGCAGCAGATCGAGAATCACGCCCCACTCTTCGGGCTCGTTGTCAGCATCAAAACCGGGAATCGCGCCCGCCTTCTCGTACTCGGCGCCGCGGTGCACGAGCAGCGTGGCGTCGCCGCCGTCGTCGAGAATGAGGTTCGGACCGCTGCCATCGGGCCATGTAAGCGCCTGCTCCGTGCACCACCAGTATTCCTCGAGCGTCTCACCCTTCCACGCAAACACGGGCGTGCCACTCGGCTTGTCTACCGTGCCGTTCGGTCCCACGGCAACCGCGGCCGCCGCATGATCCTGCGTGCTGAAGATGTTGCACGACACCCAGCGCACATCGGCGCCGAGTGCGGTGAGCGTTTCAATGAGCACCGCGGTCTGCACCGTCATGTGCAGCGAGCCCATGATCTTCGCGCCCTTGAGCGGCTGCTTTGCGCCGAACTCTTCGCGCAGCGCCATGAGGCCCGGCATTTCCACTTCGGCCAGGCGCATCTCCTTGCGACCCCACTCGGCGAGCGACAAGTCACGCACCGCGAACGGCGGGCGCGCGGCGTTGCTTTCCGTCACGCCGTCCATCGTCATCACGTTGGCCGGAATGCCAGCCGTTGCTTCTGCCTTCATTGTGCTCGCCATGCGTCTGCTCCGTGGAAACCGTGCATCGTGCGTGATGCGCGGAATGAATCGTGAGCGACCGGTGCCGGTCGCGGTTGATCGAACAATGGACTGCCGTGCTACTGCACCTTCTGGTTGAGCGCGCCGCTCGTTGTTGCGCTCGCTGTCGCGTTCGTTGTTGCGTTCGTTGTTGCGTTCGTTGTTGCGGTCAGCGCGCCGCTCGCCGTCGCGGTGACGGTGAACAACGCGGGTCCGGCCACCTGCGTGTCCGCGGGGAGCGGTGTGTAGCGCACACAGCCAAAGCCCGCCTGCTCACACCACTCGGTGAGCGTGTCCTGCGGAAAGCCCAGCCACACATGTCCCATCGTCTGCCGATAGTCTTCGCGGTCGTGCGCGCGCATGTCGCAGATGAGCAAGCGCCCGCCCGGCCGCAACACGCGTAGTGCCTCGCGCAACACGCGCACCGGTTCGGCCACGTGATGCAGCACCAGCATGAGAATCGCCACGTCAAGCGTTTGGTCGTCGATGGGCAGCGCTTCGAGTGAGCCGTCTCGCACGTCCACATTCGGGAAGATGCCAGTGCGTGCACGTGCCGATTCGAGCATGGCGGGTGATGCGTCGACTGCAATAACGGACTGCACGACAGGCGCGAGAGCGGCTGTCAGCGAACCTGTGCCGCATCCCAGGTCGCCTACGGTCCATGTGCAGTCGAGCAGCGCCAGCGTGGCGGCCAGGTCGGAGCGCGAGCCAAAGAGCGCGGAGCGTGTGGCGTCCCATTCACCGGCCGCGTCGGCAAAGAACTGCTCGGAGCGGGTGCGGCGGGCGGCGATCACCGCGTCCACGCGCGCCAGGTCTTGCAAAGCGGATGGGGTGACTTCGACCGATGCGCGCACAAGCGTCCACAGGTCGCGCGCATGTTCGTCGAGTTGCGGCTCGATGGCGTACCACCGGCTCGCCCCCTCGGCGCGCGAGGCCGTCCAACCGGCGTCGGCCAGCACGCGCAGGTGCCGGCTCACGGTGCTCTGAGGGAGCTGGAGCGCCTGACACAGTTCACCTACCGTGAGGTCGCGGCCGTCCAGGGCAAGCAGCAGCCGGCACCGCGTGGCATCGGCGAGTGTGGCAAGACGGTCGTGAACGAGGGCGCGAGCGGGAGCAGTCATATCCGGTTATCCGGATAGATAGATATATACAGGAGCGGTTTCCGGCAAGTACTCCCGTGCCAGTGCGTGGCACGGCAGGTCGATGCCGATGCCCGCGAGCGCTTCGGGATCTATCAGCAGCGCCTCAGCTCAGGCTCGAGCCAGATTTTTTTGAGGCTGCCGATTTTTGCTCAAGAAAGGCATGAAGCATTTCATCGTAGAGAGGCCCGATATCAGGCAGCGCATCAAGCCTGCCCTCTGGAGCCAACATCTGCCCACCGACGAAGGCAGCGTATTCCAGTCGCGCGAGCATCTCCGCCTCGCCCGGGAGCAGGTTATGCCCCTTCGTTTCGGCCAGTGCAACGAGATCATGGACCAGCAAATCCATTCGACGACGGTCCACCCCTTGGCAGGCATCAAGAACCTTTCCATCCGCCCCAGCCCAGCGGCGGATGGCGATTTCAATGCGTGCGTCAAGACGCACCGCTTCGCGATGCACGAGGGCGCGCCGATTGCCTGGCTCAGGATCAGTCGCAGCCAGGCGCGCGATCCGCTCAGTATTCTGCTCGCGCCAGTCATCGAGCAGGCGGGTGGTGAAGCCGTCGACGCTGCCGAAGTGGTGATAGAATGATCCGCGCGTCTTACCGGTGACTGTCGTCAATCGCTCGATTGTCAGTCCCCTATGCCCCTCTTGGACAAGTATGGTGTAGGCGGCTTCGATCCACAGCCCCGCACCCTCGCGC
>JBBQNT010000139.1:0-9924 GCA_038330215.1 Gemmatimonadales bacterium | reverse complement strand
CGCCGGATCGCGATCGGACGCGCGCGCTTGGCGCATCGGCCGCCGAGGTGTCCAGCAAGTCGGCTTCGTCGCTGACGGAACGCTCGGCGTCGATCTGCTTCTCCACGGAACGGTCAACGGAGACATCCGCCTGCTGCTCCTCAGGCCCTGCCGGCGCGAGCGCCGACGGTGCGTCCTGCTGTGCGCCACCGTCGCGCTGCACCTGCACCACGTAGCCCGGCGACGGCAGTGTCAGCCCCGCCGACTCCAGCGCGATCTTCACCATGCGAATCGCCTCGCTGCGGACGCGCAGAAAGTTCGCTTCGCGCTGATCGGTCCACGCGGAGAACTCCATGGTCACCGTCGAGTCGGCGAGCTCCAGCACCAGCGCTTGCGGCGGGGGATCGCGCAGCACGCCGGTGAGTCGTTCCAGAGTGCTCACGCCCACGTCGCGGGCGTGCGCGAGGTCATCGTTGGGTCCCAGTCCCGCCGTGAACAAGAACTTGCGCAGCGGATTACGCGTGTAGTTGATCATTGGGCTGCGAAAGATCAGCGCGTTCGGCAGCCGTACATGATTGCCGTCCAGCGTCATGAGGATCGTTTCACGTGGTGTGAGTCTCACCACTTTACCATGAAACGTGTCCACTTGAATTTCATCGTTCTTTGCGAACGGCTGACGCATGGCGAGGATCGTGCCGGCGAGATAGTTCTCGACGATATCCTTGAAGGCAAAGCCGAGGGCAAGGCCGGCGAGACCGGCAGTCCCGATGACCGCACTGACGAGGGCCGTGGCGTCGAGCAGGTCGAGGGCGAGCACGAAGCCCAGCAGGACCAGCACCGCCTGCAGGGCGCGGCGGATGAGATTCTGCAGGAAGGGATTGCGCGTGTCGAGGAAGGACGGTCCGCTCCATCGTGCCAGCAGTCTCCCGAGTGTGCCGGCGGCGGCCACAATGAGCAGCGCCACCAACGCCAGGGGGAGCTTGGCGATAATGCCGTACCCGAGTGTTTGCAGTCGTGTCCAGGTGGGCTGGAGCTGTTCGTCGAGTGACGTGGATTCGCGAATGCGATTCTCCACGTATACGACGCCTTCGAGCTCCGCGGCGAGCTGTTCCGCCTTCTCGCGCGATTCCGCGTCGAGCACCGTGCCATCGAGCCGCACAACGCCGGCGGCGACCTGAACGTTAACGCGATCAAGCGACGGAACTCGATCGAAGACGGCCTGCAGCTCGCTGCGAATGTCCTCGTCCCTTGCCGCGCGCTGCACACTCACTGGTTCGGGCGTCTGCGCCGACTCCGCCACCGGTTCGAATATCTGCGCGGACGCTGCTACCGGTTCGGGCCGTTGGGCGGACTCCGCCGTGCGAACGGGACCCGCGAGACAGGTCACACACAACAACAGGTGGATTCCGCGAAGAGTGCGCATAGATCGGATAAACTATCGTGCGCTACGTGCGCTGCGCATGCCGTGGGTGCGCTACTTTGTGAGGCTCGGTGGCCCGTCGGCGACGAACTGCGGCTCGATGACGGAGGCCATGCAATCGGGGCAGATGCCGTGGCTCAACTGCGAGTTGGTTCGCGTTCCTCCTCCGCTCGCTTCCATTCGGTGATGTCGCGTGCCAATGAATACACGGTCTGTTCATCGATCGCAGGCGTCGCATTCCACAGGAGCCAACGGAACGATCCGTCCTTGCAGAGGTATCGATTCTCAAACGCGAGTGCCTGACCTCCGGCTCGCACCGCCGCGTTCTGGCGCAGTGTACGCTCGCGGTCGTCAGGGTGCACGAACTCAATGAACGGGCGCGACATGAGTTCCTCACGCGAAAACCCCAGCGTTCGCTCCCACGCCGGATTGAGTCGGATGAAGTACCCGTTGAAATCGAGCAGGCACAACATGTCGATCGCGATCTCGAAGAAGCGGTCGACGCGCTGTGTACTGTCTGTTGCTGGTGATGGCTCGGCCATGCCGCGATGAACTCCCGTTAAGCGCTCACTAAACTTCACGAATGGCATCGGCTTCCAGCAACCTTCGCGCGCTCTTTGAACGGGGCGGATACGTCCGGCGCCCCAACCTCGATCGGTTGGAGGAGCTGGGCTCCCAGCGATACAAAAAAGGCTCCGAAGTGCGCCTCGTGCTCGTGTCCAACGCCGAGCTGCGGCTGGCCAAGCGCTGGCTCAAGGAGGTTGGCCTCAGTGTGGGCAAGCCGTTCGCCAAGCATAGTCGCATCGTGTTGCCGCTCTACGGCGATCACGCGGTGGACTGGTTCGAGTCCAACCGTCGCAAAGCGCGCCGATAGGCAATCGGGCCCACCGAGGCACCGTGCAGTGTGATGCTGCAGGCGATCACGGTGATCACGATGCCGGTCAGGACGTCGGCAGCCTCGCCGGCGACGCCATGGTTGAGCGCATAACTCAGGTAGTACAGGCTGCCGATTCCCCGAATCCCGAACCAACCGAGCAGGCGCCGCTCGCTCACTGTCGTGCGGGTGCCGCGCAGTGCGAGCATCGTGGCAGCGGGACGGATCACGACGAACAGCAGCACCGCCAGCACGGCCGCCTGCAGGGTGAATGCCTGGGACAGCGCGATGCCCACCAGTACCACCAGCAGCACTTCGAGCAGTCGCTCGACGGTATTGCCAAATGACAAGACGTCCGAGATCAGCATGCCGGCGGCAATAGACGGCTCGTCGAGGTCGGAGGCCTCGAGATCGCCGGTGACCAAATGCTCCGCTGGCGGATGTGGCGGCTTGTGATGTGCCTCACGCTCGGGTCCGCGTCGGAGCACTCGCCACAACGCGCGCTGCACCATGTCGACAAAGCGCTGCTTCGGCGCGGCGGCCACCACATTGAGTTCTGCGTGCCGCAAGCCGACACCGGCGGCGAACACTGACAGGAATCCCCAGGCATGCACACGCTCCGCGAGCACGTATGACAGCGCGATCAGCGCGAGCGCGAAAAAATCGTTGGGTGAGTGCGTATCGCGGTTCTTCGACCGCAGTGCCATGGCCACTCGCCCAAGTCCGGCGCCAAGCACGTAACCGATGAGCAGGCCGGCCGGAATCGCCCACAGGATGCGGGAGGCGAACCAGGTGCCCACCCACACATCGAGTCCGCCAGCCCGCAATCCCTCCAGCGCGAACACCACGAACGGAAATGCCGCACCGTCGTTGAGTCCCGCCTCGCCGGACAACGCAAATCGCACGCGATCGTGGTCCGTCGCGCTGCTCACCGACACCGCGGATGCCAGCACCGGATCCGTTGGGGCGAGCACCGCGCCGAGCAGGATCGACGCAAATGCCGGCAAGCCGAAGAGGAAGTGCGAGGCCACGCTCACGCCCGCGATCGACATGACCATCACCACGCTCGCCAGCAGGAAAGCGGGGCGCCAAGCACGATGCCGCAGCGGCAGGCGAAGCTTGAGTCCGCCCACGAACAGCGAGATGATGACCGCGATCTCGGTGAGCACTTCCATCCACACCGACTCGTGCACAATGTCGAGTGTGAGCAGCGCAAAGCCGGTCGGCCCGATTGCGAACCCGGCCATGAGGTAGATGATCGCGGTCGAGATCGGCCAGCGCCGCACGTACGCGGCCGTGAGCGCCATGAACAGGAGCAGCACGCCAGCGGCCGTCATCCATCCGAGTACGCTCAGCGTGCGCTCCGCTTCATAATGGCCTGAACGGGGGGAAGTGCGTGATGGGCTACCAGTCGGTCGGTACGTAGTCCTTGAGGAACTGCCCCCATACGTGCTGCCCGGTATTGATGCCGTCGATGATCGGATCCACGATGCGCGCCGCGCCGTCCACGATATCGAGCGGCGGATGAAAGCGATGCTCCGCCGTCTTTCGTGCCGCGATCTCCGCGGGATCCTCGTCTGTTACCCAGCCGGTATCCACACTGTTCATGTGGATGCCGTCGGCGAAGTAATCGGGCGCTGACGTGCGCGTCATCATGTTGAGCGCCGCCTTCGCCATGTTCGTGTGCGGATGCCGCGTGGTCTTGAAGCGGCGATAGAACTGCCCCTCCACCGCCGACACGTTCACAATATGCTTGTCGCGGCCCGGCGCGCGCTGCATGAGCGGCTTGAGGCGCGCATTCAACAGAAAGGGCGCCACTGCGTTCACGAGATGCACCTCGAGCAACTCCACCGACGGCACCTCGTCCATTTGCATACGCCACGAGTTGCGGTCGCGCAGGTCCACCTGCTGCAGGTCCTGATCGAGCCGGCCTTCGGGAAAGAGCGCGTGCTGCGCGGCTTCCTCCTCGGCCAGCAGCTTGAGCTGCGACAGTTGTGCGGCGTGCGTCAGTCCCACCGCATCCCGTAAATCCACCGACGGCGTCTGGCCCGTTCCCTCGGGCAGCATGCGGTATCCGCGCACGCCTTCGTACGCTCCGAGCAGGTGACGCACCGATTCCGGCATGGCGTGCAGCGCCGCATTCTCGGCGTCCATCATGTGCTGATAGAAGTCGGGCGGGCGACGCACCGTCTGGCACGCATTGTTGACGATGAAGTCGAGCCGGTCGTGCGACTGCAGCAGCTGCTGGCAGAACGCTTCCACGCTCGGTGTATGGCGCAGGTCGAGTCCGAAGAGCTCGAGCCGGTGTCCCCATTCCGCAAAGTCGGGTTCACGCGCGTAACGCATTGCGGAATCACGTGGAAAGCGCGTGGTGACGATGAGGTGCGCACCGGCACGCAGCAGCTTGATGCCGGCTTGATATCCGATCTTCACGCGCCCGCCCGTGAGCAGCGCAACGCGACCGCTCAGCTCCGCCGTCTCCGTTCGCTTGGCATAGTTGAACGCCGCGCACGTGGGACAGAGCTGATCGTAGAAGTGATGCAGCTCGGTATAATCCTGCTTGCAGATGTAGCAGTTGAGCGTTTCGGGTGCGGCGCGGAAATCCGGCTCCTCGCTCACGGTTTCCTGCACGAAGTCCCTGGGCGCGAACAGGCGCGGCGTGATGAACACCTCCTCGCGGCGCAGCTTCCGGATGCCGGTCTCCTGCAGCACCGACTCGGCGCGCTGCGTGCGCTCCGATTTGCGCTGGTTGCGCGTGGCTTTCACCAGTCGGCGACGCGCCGTGGCGTCGGGGCGCGAAACCTGGCCCGCGGCGTGCAGCAGGCGCGTGCGCTGCGCCTCGTCGAGGTGCGCGAGCAGTGCGCGGTCGTTCACGATCGCCTCGAGCAGGTGCGCGGCGTCGCGCGCGAGCGCGGCGACCTGTGCCGAGACTTGTTCAGTCGACAGGCCGTGGAACGGTGACGCTGCGGGAGGCGGTGAGATCTGGTCGGACATTCGAACAAGCTAACCGCCTGTATGCGGCCGACCTCGGGTATGGCGACCGGAGCCGACGCGATGTTACCCTGCACGAATGCATCGCTCTTCGACTCTGCTGTTGACGCTGTGTGTGCTCGCCTCCGCGTGCGGGGAGTCCGTGCCGTCCGCACCGCCCACGATCGCCGCCACGCCCTCACTCACCATTCGTGTGCCCGACTCCGTCGGTGGCGGAAGCGGCGAGATGGGACGCGCGCTGCGTTTGTCGGACAACGGCGTGGCGATCGCCGACTGGGTCAGGCGCCGCGTGCTCCGCTTCGACTCCCTCGGCGCGTTGCAACGTGTGTATGGGCGCGACGGCAACGGGGCCGGGGCATTTCGCGCGCCCACGCTCGTTCAGGTCGTACCGGGCGATTCACTGCTGCTCTGGGATCCTGTACTGCGGCGCGTCTCCTGGCTCAGCCTCGAAACGGGCGAAACACGCGACCTGCTCCTGCAGACCAGTCTTGTGTACGGCAGCTCGCCGATCGTGGGCCAGATGAACGACGGTACCCTGCTGGTGAAGCACGAGGTGCAGGAGGGATTCGAGCGGCCGCCGTCGCCGATCGCGGGCGGCTTCGGTGGCACCACGCCGTCGATCGGCATCGGCGTGGAGCCCGCGGCCCCGTTTCCGTCGAGTGTGCAGAGCTCCGTGCGAGCGATCGTAATTCGCATGGACGGACAGGGCCGGCAGGTTGCGCAACTCGCCGATGACGTGCTGGTGCGCGAGCTCGAGCGGACGGGATTCCGGTTCTTTTCGCCGGCGCTGCAGATGGGCACCAACGGCGTCCGGGTGTTGCTGGGCTACAACGCCTCCTGGCAAGTGCGCGTGCTTGACGCAAACGGTGACAGCGTCACCACGCTCACGCGTGAGTGGCGGCCTCGCGCCGTGAGTGATGCGGAGCGGCAGGCGCTGCTGGCCTCGCTCGCACGGGCCAATCGGTCGGCGGTGTCGGCCGCGTCAGTGCGGTTTGCCGATTCTGTGCCCGCGTTCGGACGGCTGCTGATGAGCGACGACGGCACGGTCTGGGTAAACGGCTTCACGGCGCCGGCGCAGTTCACCGACAGCGTGACCGTGTTCAATGCGCGCGGCCGACTGCTCGGCACGCTCGCCCTCCCGCCCCGGTTCCTGCCCACTGAAGTGGGCGCGGAATACCTGCTGGGTGTGGGCCGAGGCGCGGACGGCGTTTTCGAAATCCGGCGGTACGACGTGCGCTGGTAGTCGCTGCTTGCAGGCTGCGTTCGGGCGCCCATCGGGGCGCGCCCCGTGGCACGGTGACTGGACCTTCGGGGTTGCAGGGGAGACATTACAAGGTCATTTCCTCCCTCCAGGGCCCGCCGCATGAACATCACGCTCAAGGTCAACGGGCGGTCGCGCACGGTCGATGTGCCGTCCGACATGCCACTCCTTTGGGTTCTGCGCGACGAGCTCGAGCTCAAGGGAACCAAGTTCGGATGCGGGGTCGCGCAGTGCGGCGCCTGTACCGTGCACGTCAACGGCTCGCCCACGCGCTCGTGCGTGTTGCCCGCTGCGGCGGTGCAAGGCGCCGACGTCACAACGATCGAAGGACTTTCGCCCGACGGCGCACATGCGTTGCAGCGAGCGTGGGACGAGCTCGACGTGCCGCAGTGCGGCTACTGCCAGGCCGGCCAGCTCATGTCGGCGGCAGGACTGCTCGCCAAGACGCCCAAGCCAACCGACGCGGATATCGACGCCGCCATGAACGGCAACCTGTGCCGCTGCGCGACGTACCTGCGCATTCGACAGGGAATTCATCGGGCAGCAGAGCTCATGGCGGCGCCGACCCCCGCAGGCGGCGCGCGCAGCAGTGAGCCGCGCGAGGAGAGCGTACAGTCATGAGCACTCCAACGCTTCAGGTTTCCCGCCGCTTGTTCCTCCGCGCATCCGCCATCGCTGGCGGTGGATTGCTTCTGGCCAGCGTGTTCGAGCCGCTCGACGCCGTCGAGGCGCTCGTCGCGCGTCGCGACGGTGCGCTCCCGCCCGCCGCCGATCCGCGACTGAGTGCGTACATCTTGATCACGCCCGATGGCGTGGTCACCATCATGGCCAAGAATCCGGAGATCGGACAGGGCGTCAAGACAATGTTGCCCATGCTCATCGCCGAAGAGCTGGATGTTGCCTGGTCGCAGGTGCGTGTCGAGCAGGCGAGCCTCGATACCAGGAACTTCCAGGGGCAGACGGCGGGCGGCAGCACGGCCACGCCGAACAACTGGCTGCCGATGCGTCGTGTTGGTGCAGCAGCGCGGGCGATGCTCGTTGGTGCGGCGGCCAAGCAGTGGAACGTACCCGTCGCAGAAGTCACGACCGAAGCCGGCGTCGTGCACCACCGCGCCAGCCAGCGCACGCTCACCTACGGCGCGCTGGCAACGCAGGCGGCGACGATTGCTCCGCCCGATCTGGCCTCGGTGCCACTCAAGGATCCGAAGGACTTCCGCATCATCGGACAGCGTGTGCGCGGCGTGGACAACCAGAAGATCGTGACTGGCCAGCCGCTGTTCGGCATCGACATCGTGCGACCCGGCATGAAGTACGCGACATACGTGAAGAGTCCCGTGTTCGGTGCGAAGGTGGCGCGCGCGAATGTGGAGGTGGTCGCGAAGCTGCCCGGCATCACGCACGCGTTTGTCGTTGAAGGCGGCGACAACTTGAACGGATTGCTTGGCGGCGTTGCAATCGTTGGCGACAGTTGGTGGAAAGTGCAGACCGCGCGCAAGCAGTTGCAGGTGGAGTGGGCGAGCCACGACACCGCATCGCAGAGCACCGCCGGCTTTGCCGAACAGGCGAAAGCGCTGTTCGCTGCCGCCCCGCAGCGCACGTTGCGCTCCGATGGCGATGTGGACGCTGCGCTGCGTTCGTCGAGCAAGACGGTGGAAGCGGAATACAGCTATCCGTTCATCGCGCACGCGCCGCTCGAACCGCAGAACTGCACGGCACACTTCGACGCTGACAAGCTCGAGATCTGGGCACCCGCGCAGCTGCCCGAGAGCGGACGCCAACTCGTCGCGCGCACGATGGGCCTCGAGCCGGATGCGATCACGGTGCATATCACGCGCTCAGGCGGCGGTTTTGGCCGTCGGCTGTACAACGACTTCATGGTCGAAGCCGCGTGGATTGCGCGCGAAACCGGCGTGCCGGTCAAGCTGCTCTGGACGCGCGAAGAAGACACGCAGCACGACTTCTATCGACCCGGCGGCTTTCACAAGTTCCGCGCCGGTGTCGATGCCAACGGCATGTTGACCGCGTTCTCCAATCACTTCGTATCGTTTGGAGAGGGTGAGCGCTTTGCGCCCAGTGCGGATATCGGAGCGACAGAGTTTCCTTCGCGTTTCGTGCCCAACCTGCGCATCGCCTCTTCGGTGATGCCGCTCGGCGTACCGACTGGTGCCTTGCGCGCGCCACGAAGCAACGCGCTGTCGTTCGCGTTCATGGGTTTCCTCGACGAATGCGCGCATGCGGCGGGCAAGGACACGGTCACGTTCCTGCGCTCCATGCTCGACAACCAGCAGCCGGCACCCGCGTCGGCCGTGCCCTCCGGTGCGCGTCAGCCCGCGCCCGGACTGGATGCGAAGCGCATGCGCGACGTGCTCGACCTGGTCGCCGAAAAATCAGAGTGGGCGAATCGCGCCTCGCTACCCAAGGGTACGGGCATGGGCGTGGCGTTCTACTTCAGCCACCGTGGGTATTTCGCCGAGGTTGCGAAGGTTACCGTTGCGCGGTCCGGCGACGTGAAAGTGGACAAGGTGTGGGTGGCCGGCGATGTGGGCAGTCAGATCATCAACCCCAGCGGTGCCGAACAGCAGGCGCAGGGTGCGGCGCTCGACGGCATTGGTCAGGTGCTCGGCCAGAAGATCACGTTCGAGGGCGGGCGCGCAGTGCAGAGCAACTTCCACGACTTCCCGCTGCTGCGCCTCACACAGGCGCCGCCGGTGGAATGTCACTGGATGCTCAGCGACAACTCGCCCACGGGCGTTGGTGAACCGGCGCTGCCGCCGGTCGTGCCGGCCATTACGAACGCGATCTTTGCCGCGACGGGGAAACGCGTTCGCTCACTGCCGCTTTCCGATCACGATCTGAGCTGGTCGTAATCGGGGCGAACAGCGCGCCTGCTCGCGCGCTTTTGACGGGCGCCGACGCGTGCTTGCAACGCACAGTCGCGGGTGAGCCTTACGGCTTGCCCGCGGCTGTTTCGTGATTGCCGATCAACTCATCGATGATGCGGCTCACCGCATCGCGCATCTGTGGCGTGGGGGCCGCGTTCTTGATCGTGGCGACAAGTTGCTCGCTGTGCTTCACTGCATCGGCCGCAAGCGACTGGTAGCGCGCGCGATCGCCCGCAGTCTGCGCCTGCTCGAGCCCCGCGGCAATGCCATTGATGCTGTCGCGCTCCACCGCGATCGCAGCGCGAAGCGGTTCGCCGCCCATGCGCGCCGTGCGCAGCAGTCGCTGTCCAGGCGCGTCCGCCAGCGCGAGCGCCAGCGCGAGATTGCGCAGTTCGCGTCCTGCCAACCACTCAGCCGGCGGCACCTTCATGCCGCGGGCGAGGAACGGCAACGTCGCATTGTCGTGCGCGAACGGCCCGTCCGGTGGATCGGTCACCCAGAGGTGCACCATGGTGAG
>JBBQNT010000138.1:0-9932 GCA_038330215.1 Gemmatimonadales bacterium | reverse complement strand
CCGCGATTGAGCACGTGCGACGGATCGAGTGTGCGCCGAAGCCCAACCGACAAGCGGTCGGCGACCGATGAACGAACGTGCGGCCAGGTCTGCGCCGGCAAGCGTTCCCATGTCACGTGCGCACCGAGTGGCGCAAGCCTGCGCACGAACTCTGCCAGCGTCGCGTCGGGAATCGCATTGACCTCGTCGTTCGGTACAGCGATGCGCACCATGCCGCGCGCAAGCGACGCGCGAATCTGCGCTTGCCAGATCCCATGCGTCGCACATTGCTCGAGCACGTGACGCCACGTGGACGTGATCAACGTCGGCATGTGCGATACCTGTGCCACGATCGCTGCCTCAGGCTCCACTGACTGCAGCTGGTCGAACACGTCCGACGAAACTTCGGCGACATCACCCAGCAGCGCGAGCGCAGCCAACTGCCCTTCGACGCGCGCCGAGTTGCCACCAAGGCGGACGAGCAGACACGCGGGGTTGTGCACACCGAGTCGCTGCGCCAGTGGTCCGTTCATCATCTCGAATGCCAACGGCGCGATTGCCAGATTCACCAGCGGTGCCATGACCGACTCGAGTGCGGCACGCTCGTCGAAGGCGATCACGAACGTGCGATCGGTCTCGGGCCGCGCGCGCAATCGCATGGTGACTTCGCTGATCACGCCGAGCGTGCCCCACGCGCCGGTGTGCAGCCGCACGAGATCGAATCCGGCCACATTCTTCACCACTCGTCCGCCCGCGCGAACCCGCTCGCCAGCGCCCGATATGCATTCAAGTCCAAGCACGAGATCACGCACGCGACCAAGCGACGTGGACAGCGGACCATCCGACGCGGTGGCAATCGTTGCACCGATCGTCGCTTCGGGTGCGTGCGCCGGGTCGAGTCCAAGCCACTGGCCGTATTCGCTCGTGAGTGCGTGCAGCTCGCGAAGTGTCGTACCCGCGCGCGTCGTGATTGTGAGATCGCCCGGCGTGTATTCAATGACACCGCGATGCGTCCCGATCGGCAGGTGTGCACCCGTACACGGGCGACCCGCGTCCAGCCATGTTCCGCCGCCCACAATGCGCAGCGGCTCACGCGTGAAATGCGCGTGCTTCACCCGCTCGATCAGCTCCGGCAGTGCGTCGTGCAGCATCAGCGACGGTGCTTTCCGGCCCACTCGCGACACGCGTGCACGGGCACCACCTTGCCGGGGTTTGCACGGCGCTCCGGATCGAAGACCTGCCGCACTGCGCACATCGCGGCCAGCGAGGGTTCAGTGAACAGTTCATCCATGTAGCGCAACTTGTCCAGTCCGACGCCATGTTCACCCGTGATCGTTCCACCCGCGGCAATGCACACCTGCATGATCTCCGTCATGGCGAGATGCACGCGCTCGCTCTGGCCGGCGTCGTGCGCGTCGTACGAGATGTTGGGATGCAGGTTGCCGTCGCCGGCGTGGAAGACGTTGCACACGTTGACCTGATGCCGCTCGCCAATCTCGTGAATCTGCGCGAGCACACCGGGCAGCTTTGTGCGCGGTACTACGGCGTCCTGGACGACGAGATGCGGCGCAATCCGGCCTAGCGCACCAAACGCCTTCTTGCGGCCTTGCCAGAGGCGCGCACGGTCATCTGCATTGGTCGCAATGCGAACGGTGCGCGCTCCGGCACTGCGACAGCATTCTTCGATCACGCGCACATCAGTCTCGAGCCCGGCATCGAGGCCGTCCACCTCGGCCAGCAGCACCGCACCCGCGTCGGTCGGGTAGCCGGCGGCATAAATGCTCGCCTCCACGGCGCGAATGGTGGACTGGTCCATCATCTCGAGCGCGGCTGGCACGACACCTGTCGCTATAATCGCCGAAACAGCCTGCGCCGCATCATGCACGGACGTGAAATCCGCGAGCAGTGTGTGCACTGTTTGCGGGAGCGGCAGCAGGCGCACCCAGATGTCGGTGGCGATGCCGAAGCAGCCCTCGCTGCCGATGAACAGACCGCACAGATCATACCCGTCGAGCTCACTCACGGGGGAGCCGAGCGTGACCAGTTCACCGTCGGGCAGGCAGACGGTGAGCGCCGCGATATGATTGAGCGTGACGCCGTACTTGAGACAGTGCGGTCCGCCCGCGTTCTCCGCCACGTTGCCGCCGATGGTGCACGCCGCCTGGCTGGACGGGTCCGGCGCGTAGTACAAGCCGTAGGGCGCGACCGCGCGCTGCAGCGACGAGTTCACCACGCCGGGCTCCACGTGCGCCATGCGATTGCCCGCGTCGATGCGATGCACGCGTGTGAGGCGGTTGAGCCCGATGATCACGCTGCCGTCGGCCAGCGCACCGCCGGAAAGTCCGGTCCCCGCGCCTCGAGGCACGAACGGAATGCCGTGCTCTGCCAGCAGTCGGACCACGGCACAGACTTCATCGCGTGAACCCGGCAACACGACCACAGACGGCATCGCCCGGTATCCCGGCAAACCGTCGGAGTCATAGGCGATGAGTTCTGCAGGCCGGTGCTTGACCCAGCGGGCACCGACGATGGCGGCGAGCGCCGGTGCGATACCGACGGGAGTGGCTTGGGCGGCGTTCTCGATCACTGTGCGCATGGCGTCCCGGAAAGAAAGCGGGAGGGCCTGCGATTGCGAAAGTACTGCGAGCGAAGCGACCGATCCCTGCGGCTGTCTATCGCACGCTGCGGTGCGACCAGGCTCCGCGTCGTCTCGCGCTACGAAGCGAGCTGGTTCCGGCCCTTCTCCTGACGAACGCCTGTGGCATTCGTGCCATGCGTGCCATGCGTGCCATGCGTGCCGTGCGTTCCGTGCGTTCCGTGCAAATCGTGCGAGAACAGCGTGTGCAGCACTGAGAAATCGAACGGCTTGAGCAGCACCCGTGTGCGTTCACGCAGGCCGGGATGATCGGCGCCGAAATGACTGTCGTCGCCCGTGGAGAAGACGAAGCGTGCCAGAAGTTCCGGCCACTGGCGCTCCACACGACACGCGACGTCGAGGCCGCTCACGTCAGGCAGGTGCACATCGCAAATGATCAGTGCATATCCGGTATTGACGTGCTCAAGCCAGACGCACGCCGTGGCGCCATCGCAGGCTTCATCCACGTCCCACCCGTTGCGCTCAAACCACTTGCGCAGCGCGAGGCGGATGCCGGCTTCATCGTCGACAAGCAATACTCGGCTCTTTGGCATTGGAAGAAGGTGGCTCACGGCATAGGTCGTCACAAGTCAGCGTCGCCTTACAGCAGAGATTGGTACAAGAACGCCGAACGCCCCGGCAAAAGCCGAGGCGTCCGGGTCCTGCGAGAGCACGCCGAAGCGCGCGAGACCGCTAGCACCAAAGTGGTGAAGCAGCTACATGAGGTGATGCGATCAGGCGGTGCCCCAGAATCCGGAGAGAGCAAATCCGTCAGGCGACTCGCGAAGCTTTTCGAAGGCACGCTCTCGGATCTGGCGGATGCGTTCACGGGTGACGCCCATGAGCGCGCCGATGCGCTCGAGCGTCATCGCCTCGGAGCCTTCTTCGAGCCCGTAGTAGAGGTAGAGGATCTTGCGTTCGCGCGGCGTGAGGTAGCGGCGGAACACGCGGTCGATGAACTCGCGCATGAGGCGCGAATCGGTGCCTTCTTCGATCTCGACGTTTGTCTCGCCGGCAAAACGCTCGCCAAGCGTGCTGGCCTCGCGGTCCTGTCGGTCGATCGGGGCGTCGAGGGAGATTTCGGTGCCGGTCATCTGGCGCGACTGCCGTACGGAGTCGACGGGCTCCTCGAGCATCTTGGAGAGCTCTTCGTCGGTCGGGTCGCGCCGGAGCACCTGACTGAGCACCGTTTCGGCGCGCGAGAGCCGGATCAGCTGCGAGTTCTGGTTGAGCGGGATGCGCACCGATCGTGTCTGCTCGGCGAGGGCCTTGAGCACCGCCTGTCGCACCCACCATACGGCGTAGGAGATGAACTTGACGCCCTGATCGGGATCGAACTTGCGGACCGCCTTGAGCAGTCCTTCGTTGCCGATGGCGACGAGCTCGCTCAGGTCGAGCCCATGTCCCTGGTACTTCTTTACGTAGGAGATGACGAATCGAAGATTCGCCGTGACCAACCGCTCTGCCGCTGCTTCGTCCCCCTGCTGTGCCAGACGCGCGAGGCGCCGCTCCTCCTGAACATCTTTGATCAGGGGCAGCTTCTGGATGTCATGCAGGTACTGGTCGAATGCAGAGGATGGAGCAGAGCGGAAGAAACCCTTGGACCGTGGTTGGGAGGTCCTGCTGGCGGCCGCTGCTTGCATACACGCCCTCTCGCCGATGGTGACCGGGTAGGTGGGACCGGCGGTGCGCTGCCGGCTCCTGTACTGGAAGGATTGCCACGATACGGCGCGAAGTCGAATCGGTCAACACAAATCTTTGCGACGTGATTCCCGTGTGACGATGCGCGGTAATTATTCTGCGACCAGATTGGCACAAATATACCGTTTGTGCCGCTTCTATATGCTTATACTGTCTTTGTGGTGGCGCTAAATATGCCGCAAACAACTGATTTCGACTTTCGCGCAGCTAATCGATTTCGCGCCGAGATATCCACGTTGTGACGGGTCAGGGAGCCGGAAACTATCACGTTCGGTCCAGCTGGGGGTTGTCCGCGGGGAATAGACGAAGTCGAAAACCACACGTGCGGAGTGCCTTTGCTGCGCCTCAGCGACGGACGCGAACGGCCTCCAGCGCCGCCAGAACGTCGGCATCATCCACCGGCGTGGACCACGAGTGATCGGCCCCCGCGCACATGCGTCCGACGCGCTCCGGCAGGGCGTACCGCACGACGCCGAGTCGCGTCTTCTTGTCGGAGCGCGTCGCCTCGAGCAGTGAGCGATCGTCGACAGACGGCGCCGGCCGGTCTGGCAATCCGGCGCGCCGCACGGCATCCGCGACGAGGTGCGTCAGTCCGGCCTCTGCGATGCCCAGGCGTTCCGCGATGGCCGCCTCGACCACCAGTCCTGTCGCCACCGCCGCACCGTGCGAGATCTGGTAGTGCATCGCATGCTCGATCGCATGGGCGATCGTGTGGCCCGCGTTCAGGATCTGCCGAAGGCCCGCCTCCCGTGCGTCCTGCCGTACCACGTGTGCCTTGATCGCGATACTTCGCGAGACCAGCGCTGGCAGCGACTCCACCTCTGCGGCGCCGGCTCCCGAGAGCTCGGGCAGGCAGCCGCACAGCTCGGCGAACGCGTCCGCGTCGGCGATCAGCCCATGCTTGATCATCTCGGCGAGGCCGTCGGCGCGCACCGACACTGGCAGGGTGCGCAGCGCTTCGAGGTCCGCCACGACAAGTCGAGGGTCGTGAAACGCGCCGACGAGATTCTTGCCGGCCGGAGTGTCCACGCCCGTTTTGCCGCCCACGGAGCTGTCTACCATGGCCAGCAGCGTCGTGGGCACCTGCACGACAGGCACCCCGCGATGCAGCGTCGCGGCCACGAAGCCCGCCAGATCTCCGGTCACGCCACCGCCCATCGCGATGATCGTGGTGTCACGGCCCGCGCCCCACTCGAGCAGGGCGTCGCTCAGGCGAAGCCACTCCGCCCGGGTCTTGAACGATTCGCCGCTGGGCACGGTCAGACGGAGTGTGCCCGCCGCGGGAAATCCGGCGAGCGCACGATCCCCGTGCAGCGCATTCACCGTCTCGTCAATGACGAAGGCGTAGCGATGATTGGCCGCATGCTGTTCGACGAGCGCGTAGAGCGAATCCAGCGCCCCGCGGGCGACGATGACCGGATAGGGCAACCCGAGCTCGAGCGGCGCGGGCGGGTCGGCGCGCATGTGCCTACCAGGTCACCTCGCCCGCGCCGGCGCGCTTGTTGGCGAGTCGGGCGAGCGTGAAGAGCAGGTCGCTGAGGCGATTGAGATAGATCACGGTCAGCGACGGCAACTCGATGTCGTGCGCAAGCCGCACCACCCGGCGCTCGGCGCGTCGGCACACCGTGCGCGCGACGTGCAGCGCCGCAGCCTTGGGCGTGCCGCCCGGAATGATGAAACTCGTGAGCGGCTCGAGCTCTCGTTCAGCGGCGTCGATCGCGCGTTCGAGCTCCTGAATGCGCTCGTCGTCGATGCGTGCCTTGCTGAGCTGCTCGCGCATTTTGTCATGGTCGGGCGTGGCCAGCAGCGCGCCGATCGCGAAAAGATCCCGCTGAATGGGCACGAGCACTTCATCGATGCGCGGCATGAGCTCGATGGATCGGGCCAGCCCGAGTGCGGCATTCAGCTCGTCGACATCGCCGTAGGCCTCGACGCGCGGATGGTCCTTGTCGACCCGACCGCCACCAAAGAGTCCGGTGGCGCCGGAATCTCCCGTTTTCGTATAGATCTTCATGGCGGGGAAACTAACGAACGGCGGGACGACACGGGGCGTGGACTACCGATTAAATTCGGTTGCATGATTCGTGACATAACCATCATCGGCGCCGGCCCTACGGGGCTGTTCGCGCTCTTTTATGCCGGTATGCGTGGCGCCACCGCGCAGATCATCGACGCCCTGCCTGAGCTCGGCGGACAGCTCACGGCGCTATACCCGGAGAAATACATCTTCGATGTGGCGGGCTATCCCAAGGTGCTCGCCAAGGACCTGGTCAGGAATCTGGCCGAGCAGGCGTCGCAGTTCCATCGCGAGCACGGCCTGCCCGCGCACCTGAACCAGCGCGTCGTGGCGCTCGAGCAGGAAGCCGACCACTACGTGTTGGTGACGGAGACGGATCGCTTCCCGACGCGATCCATCGTGATCGCAGCGGGCATTGGAGCCTTCAAGCCGCGTCGTCTGCCGCAGGCCTGCGCCGAGCCGTGGTACGGGCGCGGCATCCACGATCTGGTCACCAGCCCGGACGACTACATCGGCAAGCGTGTGGTGATCATCGGTGGCGGCGATTCTGCCTTCGACTGGGCGGCGCAGCTGCGCACGCGCGCCGCGCATGTCTCGCTCGTGCACCGCAGCGATCGCTTCCGCGCGCACGCGGCGACTGTATTCGAGGTCCAGTCGGCATGCGCGGCAGGCGGGAACGTGGCCATTCACACGTTCAACGAACTCGAGGCCGTGTACGCCAATGGGCACGACACGCTTGGCCGCATCACGCTTCGCAACATCAAGACGAAGCTCCTGCAGGACGTGGACTGCGATGTCGTGCTGCCGATGCTCGGCTACGTCAGCGACCTCGGCGCGCTCGGCGAGTGGGGCCTGTCGCTCGAAAAGGATGAGATTGTGGTCAACAGCCAGATGGAAGCCGGACGGCCCGGCATCTACGCCGCGGGCGACATCACGACCTATCCGGGCAAGCTCAAACTCATCGCGTCAGGCTTCAGCGAAGCCGCGATCGCGGTGAACCAGGCCGTGCACTGGATCTACCCCGAGAAAAAAGTCGCGCCCGGTCACTCCAGCAACCTCGCCGTCTTCGGCCAACGACCTGAATAGGCAACGCGCGAAACCGCAAACAGCAAATCGCAAACAGCAAACAGCAAGCAGCAAGCAGCAAACAGCAAACAGCAAGCAGTGCCTTTGCGCGTTTGCGGATTTGCGATTTCGCGCTCACTGCGTTTGATGGGGCGAGACGCTGGCTTTTTTGCATCGACCGGCGAAGCAAGCGCCAAGACGCGAAGACGCAAACGCGCGAAAGAACAGCTTTTTGCGGTTTGTGGTCTGTGGTCTGTGGTCTGTGGTTTGTGTTTTGTTTTTGCGCGTTGTGCGCGTCTTCAGACGCGCACCCGGGGGTCGACTTTGGCGTAGACGAGGTCGGTGATGAGGTTGACGAGTACGAACACCACCGAAAGGAAGAGCACCGCGCCTTGTACGGCCGGCAGGTCGCGACGCGAGATGGCGTTCACCACGTAGCGCCCGATACCGGGCCACGAAAAAATGGTTTCGGTCAGGATGCTGCCGGTGAGGTAGCCGCCGAAGTCCAGCCCGATGATGGTGACGATCGGGAGCAGTGCGTTGCGCAGCGCGTGGCGCCGCAGCACGGATGATTCTGCAAGGCCCTTGGCGCGTGCGGTGCGTACGTGGTCGGCACCCATCACTTCGAGCATTGACGACCGCGTCATGCGCGCGAGGTAGGCGATGGAGCGCGAGCCGAGCGCCAGCGCGGGCAGCACCAGGAAGGCGATGCCGCCGTAGCCGGAGGCGGGAAACCAGCGCAGCGTGACCGAGAACACCACAATGAGCAGCAGCGCTATCCAGTAGACGGGAAAGGAGATGCCGAGGTATGTCGCGGCCAGTGTGAGGCGATCGAACCAGCCGTTGGGGCGCACGGCGCAGGCCACTCCCACACTCACGCCGACGACGATCGCGAGCAGCATCGCCGCGCCGGCCAGCAGCAGGGTGCGCGGAAAGCGCTCGAGCAGGTCGCCCAGAATCGGGCGTCCGGTGATGTAGGAGTTGCCGAGGTCACCGCGCACGACGCCAGTGGCGTAGTGCACGAACTGCGACCAGAGTGGATCGTCGAGTCGCAGTTCCGCGCGCAGGCGCGCAATCGTGGCTTCGTCTGCGCGCTCACCCACCATGGCGAGCACCGGATCGCCGGGTGCCACGTAGAGCAGCAGGAAGACGACGACCAATACGCCGAGCAGCGTCGGTATGGAGAGTGTCAGCCGCCGGGCAATGAGCGTCAGCAACGGGACGTGCGGCCTCGACCGTGTGCTGGCAGCGCGCGCATCAGGGAGCGCCCAGGCGGACTTTGCTCCAGCGCTGCCCATTGAAAATCACCGGCACTTCGAAGCCCTGCACCCACGGCTGCACCGCATACAGCTCCTTGTAGAAGAACAGCGGCAGCAAGCCCACATCAGCGTGTGCCAGCGAGTCGGCCTGTCGATACAGCGCGATGCGCTCTGCGTCGCGGCCCTCTTTGCGCGCGAGCGTTACCAGCGAGTCGAAGGTGGCATTGCGATAGAACGACACATTGCCGCCCACCCCATGGTTCGCTGAATGCAGCAGCGGGTAGAGGAAGTTCTCGGCGTCGGGATAGTCGGCGTACCAATCCTTCAGGATGAGGTCGACCTGTCCGTTGCGCGCCGCCTCACGCACCGAAGCCGCGTCGCGCTGCACGAGCTGCACGCGAATGCCGACGTCGGCGAGGTAGGCCTGCATCGCCTCGGCGATGCGTGGCAGCGGCGCCGTCTGCGAACTCCAGAGTTCGAGATCGATGCCGTTTGCGTATCCTGCCTCCGCGAGCAACTCCCGGGCTCGCGCGACGTCGAATGCGTAGGGTGCGCGGCCAGCGTCGGCGCCGTCGAGCGAGGGCGGGATGACGCCGGCGGCCAGTGTGCCGCGGCCGCCCAGCAGTTTGTCGAGAATTGTCTTCGTGTCGATGGCGTGGGCGATGGCGCGGCGGACGCGCACATCCGCGAGCGGACCGCGCGTCACATTCACGCCCACGTACCAGAGGCGCAGTGCGGGCGCGGAATGCAGCATGGCGCGTCGATCCGGCGTGGATTCCCAGCTCGCGGTCTGGTCTTCGGGCACGTAGAGAATGTCCACCGCGCCGTTCTCGAACTCCGCGACGGCGGTGCTGGGCTCCGGAATGATGCGGGCGATGAGCGTATCGACCGAGGGCGCGCCGCCGAAGTAGTTCTCGTTGCGTGCGAACTTCACGTAGTCGTCGTGTCGCCATTCCACCAGCTTCCACGGCCCCGTGCCGATGGGCTGCTCGCCAAAGTTTTCACCGACGTTGTCCGGCACCACCGACGCCACCGGCATCGCCAGCAACTTGGGAAAGATCGCAAGCGGCTCCTCGAGCGTGATCACCACGGTGGAATCGTCAGGCGCCGAGAGTCCGCTGATCGACGTCACCGCGCCCTCGCTGTAGGCGCGGGCATCCTTGATCGGATAAAGCGGCCAGCCGCGTCCACCCGTGGAGCCCGGATCGAGCACGCGGCGGAAGCTCTCGATCACGTGCGATGCCCGGAGCGCGCGTCCATCGTGAAACTGCACGTT
>JBBQNT010000137.1:0-9971 GCA_038330215.1 Gemmatimonadales bacterium | reverse complement strand
CTCGGCGGGCCGCATAGGTGAACCGGGTGAGCACGGCGTTGAGCTCCGCCTGCGTGAGTGACGCGCGCGCGGCGACGAACTCGATGTGCGGCGCGAGCCCTTCGTCGTAGCGACGCGAGACGAGCGTGAACGAGCTGCGTGCGGCGGCAAGGCGGGCGGCCGACGTTTCGAGCGCGCGTTCGGCCACGTAGGCGGCGTCCCATGCCTGCGCGACCTGCACCGTGATCTGTCGTTCGGCGTCGCGTCGGCGGAGCTCCGCCTTTCGCTTCTCGAGAGTGGCCTGCTCGCGCCTAGCGGCGTCCTGCCCGCCATTGAACAGATTCCACTGCAGCACGAGCGACGCCACGGCCACGTTGCCGCTGCCGTCAAGGCGATAGCGATCGCCCTGGATGCCCCAGTCGGCGGCGAGCGCAACGCTTGGCAAAAAGGCGGATGATGCCAGTCGTACCTGCCTGTCGGCGATGTCGATACCAAGCTCGGCCTGCTCCAGTTCCTCGCGGCGTGCGAGCGCCTCGCGCATCGTGGCCTCGCGATCGCTCGGCAGCGGCCGCACCAGCGTGGCGTCGTCAACAACCGGGATGGGCGTTTCCGGATCGCGGTCGAGCAACGCATTCAGCAGACGTCTCGCGGCATCACGCTGCCGCTCCGAATCAGCCATTTGCTGCGACAGCTCGGCGCGATCAGCCCGGGCGCGAAATACCGCGTCGGCTGTTCCCTGTCCGTTCGCCACCAAACGGTCGGCCACCCGCTCGTTCTCGGTGAGCACCGTGAGCGCCGATGCGAACACGTCTACCACCCGCGTGGCGCCGGCGAATGCCAGCCACGATTGCTGCACATCGGCGGCGATCTGGCGGGCGGCCAGTTCCCGCTGCGCCTCGCTCACTCCGTAGAGCGCGCGGGCCAGCCGCCACTGTTCGATGGCGGCCTGATTGTAGAGCACCTGCGTGGCGCGCAGGCGAGTGTCCTGTCGGAAGGGCAAGGTGGCGGCGACGTTGGTGGGGAACGCATCCTGGCCGAGCAACTGGTTGAGCGCCGCGTAGGCCGGGTTGATGAAGTCGCCGATGTTCACCACGCCACTGAACTCAGAGTACCGGGCATCAACCGCGAGCGTGGGCAGCAGGACACCCCGAGCCTGCCGCACGCCGCTCGCGCTCTGCCGAGTGGTGAGTCGCTGCTGCTCGAGCGCCAGGTTTCTCTGCAGCGCTTCACGCACCAACTCGTCCAGAATCTGATTCGCGGTAGTCTGCCTGCGAACTATCTCCTGCGCCGGTGGTCCTCCGGCCTTGCCTACGTGTGCATCAGGCAGCGTTGCCGTATGTGGCTGGGCTGCGGCCACCTGTGCCATCAGCAGCCCCCCCAGCCCCAGCGACGCCGCGGCGAGCCTTGCCTTCGCTTTCCTCCTCGCACGGTCCCTTGGTTTCGCTTCGTCAGTGAACATTGATCGGCTGTATAACAATGTTAAGTATTAAGGCAAAAATGTGCCCAGTCTGGCGGGGTGGGCGGGCGTTTCAATGTGACAGGCGTAGTGTTTGGACGTCGCCGCGTGGCGGCGCTTTTTCTGCTGGGTGGGCCTATTGCTGTCCCGGTCGGCCTTCCAGCGGTGGTCCGTGGTGATCTACGGTCCCTGCCTCCGGCTTCCTCGCAGCATCACATCCACCGCCAGCTTGATCGTGGCCCTCGGATCACTCCATTCGATCCACGGATCGTCGGCCTTGGCGATATGCAGCGAGATCAGCCCGTGGAGCCCGCTCCAGAAGAGCTGGGCAAGCTGATGTTCATCCTGAAACTCTGGGCGGAAGAGCCCCTTCTTGAGCCCCTCGTCCACGGTCATGACCAGAAATCCGTATGCGTCCTGCTCGGGATTGTTTTTCTCCACTCGAACCTTGTCCAGAGGCACATGGCTCGATTGTGTCATGAACATGAACTTATACTGGCTCGGATTGTCGAACCCGAAGTCGGCGTAGGCAAGCCCCATTCGGCGGATGCGCTCGAGCGGATCAGGAATCTCGCCGATGCGCACCAGCGCCGAAGCAAGCGACCGGAAGTCCAGGTAACACAACTCCTCGATCAGCGCTTCCTTGTCGCGGAAGTGATGATAGATCGCCGTGGGCGTGTAATCGATGCGTGCGGCGATCGCTCGCATGGTCGTGGCCTCGACGCCGTTTTCCACGAACAACTCACGCGCCGCGTCCAGAATGCGATCGCGCGTGGCCTCTTTCTGGCGGACACGCCGAGCGGCGGAGCCAGCGGGGGTTGGAGGAGTCGAGGAAGGCATAGAAAGATCCTAACAGCGTTAACCTAACGCTGTCAAGTAATCACTTCTTGCAATTACTGTGACAGCTCAGCGCGCCCTCGCGTGCCACGCCGCCAGCACCTGCGCTTCCTTCTCCGGTGCAATCCCGGCGCGCAATCGCTCCTGCTGTTCGGGCGGACGCGTGTGATACCACCCGAGCGTTTCCTCCACCGTCACCGCCAGCGGTCGAAAGGTCAGCCCCGCTGCGTACGCCTTGGAGCAGTTGATGCTCATGAAGCCCGCAGTGCGGCCGCGCGCGGGCTGCCACACCGGCATCTCGCTCCACGCCGACACGCGCTGCGCCTGCAGGAAATCGGCGTCCACCCATGTAAACCGCGCGTCGCCCCCGGTCACCGCTTTGATGCCGTAGAGCATCTCCGCCATGTTGGTGGGCGTGCTCGGCCCGGTCGCGTTGAAGGTGCCCATCACGCGATTCTCCGCGAGACGAATCATCCACTCGCCCAGATCGCGCGCGTCTACGTACTGCGTGGGATCGTCCGGCGTGCCGGGCGCCAGAATCTCGCCTCCCTTCTGCACGCGCACGGGCCAGTACGAAAAGCGGTCTGACAAGTCCCCAGGCCCTACGATCAGACCGGGGCGCACCACGGTCACGTTCGCGCCAAAGCGTTCCCGCGCGTCCATCTCCGAGCGCACCTTCAGCGAGCCGTACGACGCCGGACCCTGCGGGGTCATGGCCGTGGCCTCGGGGTCACCGGGTGGGTTGAGTGGGCCGCCCTCGTCCATGCCCGGACGCGAGAAGTCGCTGAATACGCTGATCGTGGACACGAACATGTAGTGCTTCGTGCGGCCAGCCAACGCATCGGCCGCGCCTCGCACCCAGCGCGGATACGTGGTGGGGTTGTCGATGACCACGTCCCACTCGCGATTGCCCTCGAGCGCGTCGTAGCCGCCCGGCGCATTGCGATCGCCCACCAGTTTCTCGACGCCGGGAAAGAGCCCGGGGTTGGTGCGTCCCCGGTTGAAGAGCGTGATCGTGTGCCCGCGGGACAGCGCGTACTCCACCTGGGCCGGCCCGATAAAGCCGGTGCCACCCAGGATCAGCATCCGGAGTGGGGTGGTTGAGCGGGCGGGCAGACGGGGTGTGGAGGGCGCTGGGACGGTGGCTGCGAGACTCGGGCTGATGCCGAGGGAGGCGGCTCCGCCGAGCAGCGCGCTGGTCTTGAGGAAGAGGCGGCGATCGACGGTCATCGTTGGGGTCTCAGCGTCGGGGGGAACTGCCATTACCGCAGAGTCACGGAGCCGCGGAGGAACACAGAGAGCTGCAGAACGACAGCTACTCATTCCCAAGCAGTGCTCCGCGCCCTCCGTTTCTCTGCGACCTCTGCGTTCTGTCGTGTATTGTTCTTTAGTGTGCACGGGCGCCCGCCCCCAGCTACCTGGGACGATCGAGCTGCTGGATGGTCTTAGTGGATGCCGGCCGCTCTCGCTTCAGCCGCTCCGCCACCGACTCGGCCCGCGTCAGCGCCCGGAGCACGTTCTCCCCGATGAGCTGCTTGAGCTCCGTATCCGTCCACCCGCGACGAATGAGCTCGGCGAGCAGGTCAGGATACTTGGAGACATCCTCGAGACCCTGCACTACATCAGTGATGCCGTCGTAGTCGCCGCCCAGTCCCACGTGCGCGGCACCGGCGACTTTCTTTATGTGGTCGAGATGGTCGGCGACATCGGACATGGTCGCGCGCGGCAGCGGATTCGCCTCACGGAACGCAGCGACGGCTTTGAACTGCCTATCGGCATCGGTGCCGGCCGCCGTGCGCGCGGCTTCCAGCCGGCGTCCCCAATCGGCCACGGTCTGCGACGAGAAGCCGGGCACGAAGGTGACCATGACGACGCCACCGTTGGCGGGCAAACGCCGCAGAATGCTGTCGGGCACGTTGCGCGGGACGTCAGTGATCGCGCGCGCGTTGGAGTGCGAGAAGATGACCGGCGCGTCGCTCACGTCGAGCGCGTTGCTCATCACGCTGGGCGCAACGTGTGAGAGATCCACGAGCATGCCGAGCCGGTTCATCTCGCGCACGACTTCGCGACCGAACGCAGTGAGTCCGCCGTGCCGCTGCTCGCCGCCCGCGGCGTCGGCCCAGTCGAGCGTCACGTTGTGCGTGAGCGTCATGTAGCGCGCGCCGAGATCGTAGTAGGCACGCAGCGCGCCAAGCGAGTTCTCGATCACGTGCCCGCCTTCCATGCCCAGCACCGAACCGATGCGCCCCGCCTTGTGGGCGTCACGAATGGCCTGCGCCGTGAGCGCCCACTGCAGGTCGCGCGGATAGCGGGCGATCACCCGGCGCGCGATATCGATCTGCTCGAGCTGCACGCGGGCAAAGCCTGAATCGGCGACTTCACCGGGCACGTACACCGACCAGAACTGTCCACCAATGCCGCCTGTGCGAAGACGCGCGAGGTCGGTGTGACCCGGTGTCGGCTTGGTGAGATCATACGCGACCACGTCGAGCGGTGCGTTGGCATGTTGTCGCATCGCCCACGGCAGGTCGTTGTGTCCGTCAACCAGAGGCACCTGCTTGACGAGTTCGCGCGCGTGCGCGATTCGCGTTGCCAGGTCTGCGCCGCGCAGCGGTTGCTGCGCCGATGCGGGCCGCGCCTGTGCGGTAGCGGCGCACGGTGAAAGCATGATTGATGCGATGCTCGATGTGGCGAGCAGCGTGCAGGCGAGAACAGCAGTGCGATTCAGCATCCGATTCGCTCCAGGTAGTGTGGCAGCATTTTCCGCCACCAGGGCCAGTCATGATTCACATCATGACCCCACAGATCGAAAAGGTGTCCGATGCCCTTGCGATCCAGCAGTTCGTGAAAGGTGCGCGTGGCGTCCGGCGCTTCGTACGCGCCCTGTCCAGCCACCAGCGCCACTCGCGTATCGTGGCGCAGTGTGTCGAGCGGCCCGCCCTCGAGATTGGCGACGTACCACATCGGATTGTTGAAGTACGCGTGCTCGTTGCTGAACCCCTTGAAGTAGCTGGGCGCGAGATCGTAGAAGCCGCTCATGCCAATCAGGCCACCGAAGAGATCGGGGCGGCGAAAGAGCGCGTTGGCGGCGTGAAAGCAGCCAAAGCTCGCGCCGGTGGTGATGGCCCGCGCCCCCGCATCACCAACGGCGTTTCGCATATACGGCACCACTTCATCTTCGACATAGCGCGCGTACAGCGACTGGCGACGCGCCTGCTCCTGCACCGGCAGCTTGCGGTCCATCCACGCGAGCCGATTGATGCTGTCGATGGAAAAGACCTGAATGCGTCCAGCGGCCAGCATGGGCTCGATCGCCTTCACGAGCCAGAAACGCTCGTTCTCGAGATAGTCTGCCGCGGCCGTGGGAAAGAGCAGCACCGGCTGCCCGCCCCACCCGTAGTGAACGATGGGCATCTCGAGGCCGAGCGCCGGGCTGCGCCAGCCGGCAAGGCGACGCGGGAGTCTGGGATCAACGTACGATGGCATGCTCAAAACTGGCGCTGCGAGGAGGGCTCGGCAACGTCAGCCGCCCATGATCGCCTTCACTTCGAGAAACTCCTCGAAGCCGAACACGCCCCACTCGCGGCCGTTGCCACTCTGCTTGTAGCCGCCAAACGGCGCAGCATGATCCACCGGCGCACCATTCAGGTGCACGTTGCCCGTACGAAGCTGCCTGGCCACGCGCAACGCGCGCGCGCCGTCGGCCGACCACACGTAGCCTGAGAGGCCGTACGGCGTGTCGTTGGCGATGGCGATCGCATCGTCTTCCGTGTCGTACGGCAGCATGCACAGCACGGGACCGAACACTTCCACGCGTGCGATGCGCATGCTGTTGTCGACATCGGTGAAGATCGTGGGCTTCACGTAGTATCCCGTACCGAGATGTTCAGGACGTCCGGGGCCGCCCAGCAGCAGGCGTGCGCCGTCGGCGATGCCCGCCTCGATGAGCGACTGAACGCGCTCAAACTGCTGCTCACTCACGACCGGTCCCATCGACGTTGCCTCGTTGGCGGGGTCGCCTACCACCATGCGATCGACAACCGCCTGCGCGAGCACCTCCGCTTCAGCAAGCAGGTTGCGCGGTACGAGCATGCGGGCGGGTGCATTGCACGACTGTCCGCTGTTGCTGAAGCAGCCGCGCACACCGCCCGTGATCGCCGACTTGAGGTCCACGTCGTCGAGAATGATGTTGGCGGACTTGCCACCGAGTTCGAGCGTGACGCGCTTGATTGTGTCGGCCGCCGCCTTGGACACAGCACTGCCGGCACGCGTGGACCCGGTGAACGAGACCATGTCCACGTCGGCGTGTCGCGCCAGTGCGTCGCCCACCGTGGCGCCCTCGCCGTTGACGAGATTGAACACGCCCTTGGGCACGCCGGCTTCGTGCAGCACCTCGGCGAGCAGCAGTGCGCTCAGCGGCGCGACTTCGCTGGGCTTGAGCACCATCGTGCAGCCGGCGGCGAGCGCTGGCGCGACCTTGCACACCATCTGGTTGATCGGCCAGTTCCACGGTGTGATGAGGGCACAGACGCCAATCGCTTCGCGCACCACCAGCGACTTGCCGACGCGCTCCTCGAACGCGTAGTCCGCCAGCACGCGGCGCGCATGCTTGAAGTGCGCGAGTCCCGATGGCGCCTGCGCAGCGGTAGCGAGTCGGATCGGCGCGCCCATGTCCTGCGAGATCACCTCGGCGAACTCGTTCTGCCGGCGTGTATACACGTCGATGATCTGATCGAGTAGCGCCAGCCGCTGTTCGCGCGACGAGGCACTGTACGACACGAATGCCGAGCGCGCGGCATGCACGGCTCGGTCCACGTCGGCCGCGCTGCCCAGGCTGATGCGCGCAAACGGCTGCTCCGTCGCGGGATTGATCACGTCATGCGAGCGCGGCTCCAGCGGGCCACACCACGCGCCATCGATGTAGAACTCCAGGAAATCTTTCATGTGCGGTGCGTAGTGCGTTGAATGGTCGCGAGAATGTTCTTCAAAGGTTTCGCGCATGGCTCACCCGAGCAGCAACTCCAGCTCGTCGCGGCCGATCGATGCCATCACGCCCTTGTCGGCGGTGAGGATCGCGTCGGCCAACGACTTTTTCGATGCCTGCAGCTGCAGGATCTTTTCTTCAATGGTATTGCGCGCCACCAGACGCGTGGCAATCACGTGTCGCGAGCGACCAATGCGGTGCGCGCGATCGATCGCCTGCGCTTCCACCGCCGGATTCCACCACGGATCGAGCAGGAACACATAGTCGGCAGCGGTGAGGTTGAGGCCATGCCCACCCGCTTTCAGGCTGATCAGGAACAGCGGACACGCGGGGTCCTCCTGAAAGCGGTCCACGCGCGCCTGACGGTCGCGCGTACGTCCGTCGAGGTACTCGTACACCACGCCCTGCGCGTCGAGTTCGGCGCGCACCAGTGCGAGGAACTCCGTGAACTGCGAGAACACCAGAGCCTTGTTGCCTTCGGCGCTCACTTCCAGCAACGCCGGAATCAGGGCATCGAGCTTGGCGCTCGGCAGGTGCTTCTGTCGCGCATCGGCGAGCGCCGGATGGCACGCCGCCTGACGAAGGCGCAGCAAGGCTTCGAGAATATGCATGCGTGACTTGCTGACGCCGTCGCGGTCCACGCGCTGCAACAGACTGGCGCGGTAGCGGTCGCGCACGCCGTCGTAGAATGCACGCTGTGCCGGTTCGAGCTCGACCTCGAGCGTGTTCTCGAGTCGATCGGGCAGTTCGGGCGCTACTTCGGCCTTGGTGCGCCGCAGGATCACTGGGCGCAGCGCACGTGCGAGCAACTCGTGTGCAGCGTCATCGCTTTCCTCGGCGACCACGAGCGCCTCGTCGTCAACCGCAACCACCTGCGCATCGCCATTCATTGACGCGTACGCGGGCATGCCGCTGCGCAACAGGCCGGCAAAACGCTGCGACGCGCCGAGCATGCCCGGATTCAGGAAATCGAGCACGCTCCAGAGTTCCTCGATGCGGTTCTCGATGGGCGTGCCACTCAGCGCGAGACGATTGTCGGCCTTGAGCAGTCGAGTGGCCTTGGCGGTGGCGGTGGCGCTGTTCTTGATCGCCTGCGCCTCGTCGAGCACCACATAGTCGAACGTGATGGACGCAAGCTGCACTACGTCCCGTCGCAGCGTGCCGTACGTAACGAGCACCACGTCCGCTTCGGCGGTGTCGAGCGCATCGACACTGCGATCGGTAGCACTCCAGTCGAGCACGCGCATCTGCGGTGCGAAGCGTCCCGCTTCCCGGATCCAGTTGAACACCAACGAGCGCGGCACGACCACAAGTGACGGTCCGTGTCCCTCGGCGCGCCTTGCCTCGAGCAGCGCGAGCACCTGAATGGTTTTGCCCAGTCCCATGTCGTCCGCGAGGCAGCCGCCGAATCCGAACTGACGCAGGAAATGCAGCCAGCCGAGGCCTTCGCGCTGATATTCGCGCAGCGTGCCCGTGAAGGTTGGGGGCGCGTCCACGGGCTCGATGCGTTCGAAGCGCGCGAGTTCGTCACGGGCACGGGCAAATGTTGCATCAACATCCGCATCGGGCAGCGACGCGAGCAGTGCGTTCAGCAGGGCGATCTGTGTCTTGCGAAAGCGCGTGCCGTGTTCGCCGGCTTCACCGCTGGCAAACAGTGGTCCGAGCTTCGCCAGCCATGCAGACGGCAGCAGACCGTATGAACCGTCGCTGAGCTGCACCATGTCTTCACCGCGCTGTTGTGCGTCGAGCACGGCGGCAAGCGACGCTGTGGTATCACCGTATTCCACCACGCCATCGAGGTCGAACCAATCAACGCCCGAACGCACCGTGGCCTGCACGGCGCCCGGTGTGCGGAACGCGCGCCCGTCGGCTTCCACCTTCCAGCCTTCGCGCGCGAGTTGAAACGCGAGACTCGGCACGCGTTGGCGCGCGATCACAAGGCTCACCGGATCGGCATACACGTCGCGAACCGACGTGGCGCCGAGCTCGATGAGACGCGCGCGCGCGTTGGCCTCTTCGCGCAAATTGCGATGCTGCAGCGTGTGCGACGTCGCATCGAAGCGCGTCGGTCCGCGGTCGGAGGCACTCACGCGCATCGCATCATACGCGAACGTGAGTTGCAATCCTGCCGAGTTCTTGCGCTGCCACGGTTCGGGATCTTCCACGAAGGTGAGCACGGGCGTCGGTTCACCGAATGATTCATGGATCGTGATGTCCTCGGGAACCGTAAACGCCGGCACACGCGGCATGGCATACAGGCGAGAGACGACCGCCCATACGTCGCGGCCCACCGCCATGCCGGGCACCGATTGCAGTTCGCTCACAATCGGAAAGGCGCCGTTGTGATCGAATCTCGCCACGCGGTCGCGAACGATGACTACGCCGCTCTGATGCAGCAGGTCCGGTGCGTCCAGCGGCAACGATTCGCTGCCCCGCACGAGCGTTCCCTCGAGTACATGCTCGCCGCTTCTCGTTCGCTTGATGTTCAGCATGAACCGCCAGGCGGCGCGCGCGTCACCGCCATCGTCCCATCGTGGAGTTGACAGGTAGGTGCGCGTGCCGGGTGTGCGCAAGCGGGCGCGCCCGGTGTCGCAGATCATGCGCAGCACCGTGTCGTAGTTGTGCGCGGGCAGTACGAATGTGGTGCGGGCGCGTCCGTAGTCGGGCAGAGGGGCCGCGCCCAGCAGCATGCGCGCGATCTGATGATCGATATCG
>JBBQNT010000136.1:0-9997 GCA_038330215.1 Gemmatimonadales bacterium | reverse complement strand
TCCATCGCACTGTGGGATCGTTCCGTCGCCCGACTCACGGTGATCGGGCCCGATGGCGCGCTCCGCCGCACGCAAGGCTACGAGTCGGTGGTAGGACGACAGCCCGCCGCGTACGGCGTGTTTCCAGACAGTTCGCTGATGACGGTGTTTCCCACATCTATCAGCGCGCCCGCACCCGGCACGCTCTTCACCGACACCATCGGGTTCTGGCGTGTCACGCAAACCGACCGAGAACCGGTATTGCTGGCGCGTCATCCCGGGCCGATAGCACTGTGGACGGGACGCTTTCAGCTCAACACGCCGTTCACCAGCAATCCCCTGCGTGCACTGCGCGGCGCGCAACTCATCGTGTCGTCGGGCGCATTGCCGAGCGTGTTCGTGTACGACACGACTGGGCAGCTGGTGGAGCGCTACGATGTGCAGCGCGCGCCCGTGCCGGTTGATCCCGACGATGTGGATCGCATGATCGACTTCACCATCGAGCAGAAGTGGTACGGCGACGTGCCGCGCGCGGTGTGGGACGAGTGGCTCAAGCGCATGCCGGTGCCAGACATGCAGCCGGCGTACGACCAACTCGTCGTGACGTCTGACGGCGCGCTTTGGCTGCGTCACTATGTGCCGCTGCATGTACGCGATGCGGCGGCTGAGTGGGACGTGTTTGCATCAGATGGCGTGTGGCAGGGCACTCTGCAGACGCCGCGAGGGCTGCTGGTCACCGGTGTGCGCAATGGCCGAATTGCCGGCATCGCCCGCGACTCGCTCGACGTGCCGTCGGTTCGCGTGCATGCGATCGTGCGCTGACGTGACGGCGCGCGCCCAGGGCGACACGAACGTCGGGAATAGCTATCTTTCAGGCATGTCCGGTACACGACCTTCCCTCTCGAGAGGTTCAGCTCTCATGACGCCCATGGCGCGCGCCCCACGCACGGCGCCGACTTCGCGCCGGACGCGACCGGACGCGGTGCGCGCATGAAGGGCGGCAAGGCAGGTCAGGGGCGGCGCCGTCCGCCGGTCAAGCTCGATCCGCTGGAGAAGCTGCAGCAGAAGCAGCGTCAGGGACCGAAGCGCGGCGTGAAGAAGAAGGATTGGGGCGCCAACGAGCGCGAAGTGCCGGTGGTCCCCAAACCGACCAAACGGTAGGCCCATGTCACGTGCATTTCTTCGCGATGACGCCGAAGGCGAGATGCCCCGGCGCAACTACGACCTGCCTCCACGCGATGATCCGGACTTCGATCGCGCGGCCGCCCGGGCGCTGCTCGAGGCCGCGCGCGTTGGCGAGACGCAACTCGCCGAACGCGCCACAGGCTACTACTGGGGTGAACCGGCGCTGCGACCGCACGTGGAAGTGATGCTGACCGAGGCCGAGCGGGCCGGTGACGACCGGCTGGAACAGGTGGCGAGGCGCTTCGTGGGTTGACGCAGCGCGACCTCGAAGTCGGTTTTGAATCGTTCTGCACGTGCGACACGGGCATTGAGTTCGACGAGGTCGCGATACCCTGCGCGCGCGAGTCCATCAAGTTGGTGGAATGATTGCATGACACCATTTCAAGTCTGCACTCGATTGGCTGGGATCTGGTCATCACATGCGTGAGCCATCCGTGACACAACCGCTCACCTCGCACAGCGGACGCGTGCTGCTCGCGCTGGCCGTAGGGCTGATCGCCGGCAGCCTGATCGCCGCGAATCCCACACCGTTGCTGCGCAGCATCGTCACCTGGATCGAGCCGGTCGGCACGATGTGGATCAATGCGCTGCGCATGGTCGGTGTACCGCTCGTCGTCTCCATGCTCATCGCAGGCGTCGCCTCGATCGCTGATGCCGGCACCGTGCGCCGAATCGGTGGCATCACGTTCGGCGTGTGGATACGGATGCTGCTCGTGTCCGGGTTGCTCGGTCTCACGTTGGTGCCCTTGCTCTTCTCCGGGCTCACCATCGATCCCGCCGCCACCGCTGCACTGCGTGAGAGCGCGAGCAGTCTCAGCGACGGCACAACGGCCGGACTCGAGCGCATGCCGACGCTGCAGCAATGGCTCACCGACCTGATCCCGACCAATCCAGTGCGCGCAGCGGCCGACGGCGCAATGCTGCCGCTCGTCATCTTCTCGCTCGCGTTCGGCCTGGCCGTTACGCGCATTCGCGCCGATCGCCGCGAGACACTGCTTCGCGTGTTCGACGGCGCCGCTGAAACGATGCTCGTCATCGTGCGCTGAGTGCTCGCCTTCACTCCCGCATTCCCTTCGGCACACTCGCGCGCGCCATCCTGCCAGCGCAAATCCTCGGTTTCACGTCGCGTTCTTCGCTGGCCACGCTGCCCGTGCAGGCGTCCGCGATCACCACACAGCTGCAAGTGCCCACACAGGCGAGCGCGTTTGTGCTGCCGCTCGCCGTTGCCAGCTTCACCTCAGCTTCGCCGTGCCCGGTATTCCGAGCGCCGGCATGCTGCTCATTGCGCCGGTCTTCACCAGCGTCGGCATGCCGGTGGAAGCGATCGGACTGCTCATCGCGGTAGACGCGATTCCCGACATGTTCAAGACGCTGGCCAACGTGACGGGTCAGTTCACATCCACGGTCATGGTAGCGCGCCTGTCGCACCGCCACACGGTGGCCGATCTCGTCGACACGCCTTTGCCGGCCGCGGCCTCCTGAGGGACTACACACCGCTGTCTCTTCGGGCAAATGGCATGCACGACGCGGTCCCGCGACGTTGCACCTGCGCGCACAACCGCGCACTGCAACGTCGTTCCCGACCGGAGTCTGGCATATGAACAAGATCACCGAACGCAAGCCGCGACCGCCGTTCCCCGCGCAAACGCTCACGCCGCCTGGGCTCGAGCGCGACATGAAGCCCAAACCCCGTTACCAGGCGCCGACGTACCGCGCGGCGGGCAAGCTCACTGGCGAAGTAGCGCTCATCACCGGCGGCGACTCCGGGATCGGACGAAGTGTGGCGGTGCTCTTCGCGCGTGAAGGCGCCGATGTCGCCATCATCTATCTGCCTGAAGAGGCGCCCGATGCGCGCGCCACACAGAAGGCCGTGGAAGCCGAGGGACAGCGTGCGCTGCTGCTGCCGGGCGACGTCTCGGTGCCCGAGTTCTGTACGCAGGCGGTCGACCAGTGCGTGGAGGAGTTCGGGAAGTTGAGCATCCTGGTAAACAACGCGGCGGTGCAGCAGCATCGTGACACGGTCGAGGAGCTCACAGCCGAAGCGTGGCGCCGCACGTTCGACGTCAACATCAACGGATACTTCTACATGGTGCAGGCAGCGCTGCCTCACCTAGCCGAAGGCGCGGTGATTCTGAACACCGGTTCCATCGTGGGTCTCGAGGGCAGCAAGGAACTGCTCGACTATTCGGCCACCAAGGGCGCGATTCACGCCTTCACCAAGTCATTGTCGCAGGCGTTGATCGAGCGAGGCATTCGCGTGAACTGCGTCGCGCCGGGCCCGGTGTGGACGCCGCTCAATCCGGCCGAGCGCGATGACGAGGACATGGAGGACTTCGGCGCCGAGGTGCCGATGGGACGTCCGGCGCAGCCCGAGGAAATCGCACCAGCATACGTGTTTCTGGCCTCCAACGCGGACTCGAGCTACATCACGGGACAGATCATCACGTTGCTGGGCGGGGAAACGCGCGCGGGGTAGCCGCACGCCACGTCATGTCGCCTGCCGCGCTGTCCGCGGTTGGCTACCGCGCGTGGCCTTCCCGCATGCCAGCCCGTGAGGCACGCGATATCTTGGGAGATACCCACCTCCATCGGAACGCTGCCATGACTGCGCCTACCGCCGATTCCGCGCCCACAATCGCCACGCTCCAGCATGACGCCCAGTCCATCCGTGCGCAGGTAGTCGCGTGGCGCCGACACCTCCACCGGCATCCGGAAGTATCGTTTCACGAACACAACACGGCACAGTTCATTTTCGACACACTCTCGACCATGCCCGGGCTGCAGCTCTCGCGCCCCACGGCCACGAGCGTGGTCGCCCAGCTCAAGGGCTCGCGTCCGGGACGCATCATCGCCGTGCGCGCCGACATCGATGCGCTGCCCATCGATGAAGAGAACGATGTGCCGTATCGCTCCACGGTACGCGGTGCGATGCACGCCTGCGGACATGATGGGCACACATCCATCGCCCTCGGCCTGGCGTCAATCCTCTCGTCGCACCGCGAGACGCTCGCGGGCGAAGTGCGCTTCCTCTTTCAGCACGCTGAGGAACTCGCGCCCGGTGGAGCCGAAGAGTTGGTGAATGCGGGAGTGATGGACGGTGTGCACGATGTCATCGGCCTGCATCTCTGGGCGTCCATGCCCGTTGGACAGATCGGCCTCATCTCCGGTCCGGCCATGGCGGCACCCGACACATTTCAGTGCACGATCACTGGCAAGGGCGGACACGCCGCGATCCCGCATGACACCGTCGACCCGATCGCGATCGGCGCGCAGGTCGTCACTGCGCTGCAGCAGATCGTTGCCCGCCAAATCGATCCGCTGGACCCATGCGTGCTGTCCGTGACACAGTTCATCGCCGGCACGGCGTTCAATGTGATTCCCAACTCGGCGTACCTCTCCGGCACCGTGCGCACGTTCGACGTGGCGCTGCGACGCACCGTCCCCGAGCGCATGGAACGCCTCATCAAGGGCATCACCGAGGGCTTCGGCGCGACGTATGACTTCAGCTACGAGCTGGGATATCGCCCCGTGGTGAACGACCCGGCGCTCACCGGGCGGCTCGCCTCCCTCGTCATCGATACGTTCGGCGACGACGTACTCGTGCCCATGCGACCATCCATGGGCGGTGAGGATTTTTCCGCGTACCAGCAGAAGGCGTCCGGCGTGTTTGCGTTCATTGGCGCCGGCAACGTGGACGAAGGCATCACCTTTGCGCACCATCATCCGCGTTTCAATGTCGACGAGCGCTCGCTCGACATCGGCTTGCGTTACATGCTAGCCGCAACGCAGCACCTGCTCGGTGCGCACGACGAGTGACTTCAGGCCAACCACACACACTCGCAGCTGCCACTGCGTTGGAAGGGCCGTCATCCTCGTGCTCGTGTTCCTGCTGCTCGCTGGCGAGATCTACACCACGTTCACATTTCTGGGCGGCAGCGGCTGGGCGTACGGCAAGGGCGCGCCAGCGTTCTACATCATCGCCTACGGCTCGCTTGCGTACATCATGTCGTACTGGCTGCTGCCCGCGATCTGGCAACGCGCCACCGAATGGCGTGTGGTGTCGCAGCCCGAGATCTTCGCGCGCACCTACAACAGTCGCCTGCTTGGCACGGTCGTCGCGCTCGTGAGCGTGGTGGCACTCATCCCCTACCTGGTGCTCCAGCTCAAAGGCCTCGGCATCATCGTGGCCGAGACATCGTACGGCGCGATCGGCAGTACGGCAGCGATCTGGATCGGCACCTGTTCCGTAGTGGTGTATGTCGTGCTCGCCGGAATTCACGGCTCCGCGATGACGGCCGCCATCAAGGACGTGCTGGTGCTGCTCGTGTTCGTGTTCTTTGTCGGCTTCGCCGCGCTGTTGTCCGTGCCCGGACTCGAGGGAAGCGATGCCGATCTCGCGTTGTTGCGCATCACGCGCGAGACGTACGGGCCTTTCATCGTAGGTGTTGTGGGCTCGGCGGGTCTGCTTACTGCTCTCGTGCCCGGATCCATGATTCTCATGGCCACCGCCACGTTGCTGGCGCGCACGATCCGTCCCACCATTTCCGGTGCAGGCGGCGCGACGATCGGCTTTGCGCGGTGGCTCGTGCCCGTGATTGCCGGCGTGGCGCTCATCTTCACCTTTCGCGGCGGCGATACGCTCGTGACGCTGCTGCTCATGGGTTACGCGCTCGTCACGCAACTCTTCCCTGCGCTGCTCGCCGCGCTTTGGCCGCCGGCCCGCGTCACGGCCACAGGCGCGATGGTCGGCATCCTCAGCGGCGTCGGAATCGTGGGCGGAGTCACGCTCTCGGGCACCACAGCGGCCTCGCTGCTGCCTTCCTGGCCGGCCGCCATCACCGACATCAACATCGGTGTTCTCGCGCTTGTGGTGAACATCGCGACCATGTTCGCGGTGAGCCGCCTCTCGGCGCGTACCGTCTTCACGCCGCAGCCGCTACTCTCGCGCGCCGACTAGAAGATCCGTTCGGCCTCTTCGCTCCGAAACAGCACCGCATCGCGCTCAAGCAGCGCGCGACTGCCTTCATCAAGCGGCTCGCGGCGGTTGCTGGGCGCACCGACGACCTGGAACAGAGACTGCAGCGCCTTGCGCTGCTGCGCGTTGAAGGCGAGCGAAAGCGGCGTTACGGCCAACGCACGAAGCCATGCGCCCACGATCGGGTGTGCCAGAACCGCGCTACGTCCTTCAGGCGTCGCGTCGGCCACGCCAGTCGCGAGCTCGGCGAGGCATTGGCTCACCGCGACCAGCGCGCGTCGCTCCACCTCGCTCGCCGCCTCACCGGCCAGCATCGCGCGAGCCGCTTGCGCGCGCGGGCGCAGCAGGCTGACATCGTCGAAGAAGTTGAGCAGTTCCGTCACGCGACGCGTGGCCGCTCGCCGGTCGAGATGCTGCTTTCCTCCACGTGCTGCGAGAAGCACCGTCGCGCCCAGCGAGAGCAGCAGCATGGTACGAATCGGTCCGGCGGGTATCGCGCCGGTCGCCATGGCTTGCATGAGCGGCACGACGATGGACAGCGTCGCGCCGAGCAGCATCATGCGATACAGTGGGCGGGTTCGACCTTCGGTAGTCTGCATGGAAGCATCGGAGGGACGCGGCGCGCGCGTGGTGAACTCGTCATGGACGATTCAGTCGGGCGGACGGGCACGCCGCCCGTTTGGTGGCTGGTCAGTATCGTCACATCCTGCGCAGCGGCCGGCTGGCTGCCGAGTCGCGAGGGAGTCGCCAGGGAGCAGCGAGAGAGCAGCGAGAGAGCAGCGAGAGAGCAGCGATGTACCTGCTCCCGGTACGCTATGCCGGTAGCTGCCGCTCCACCAGCGACGCTCGAACGTCTGCCGGCAGCGCTTCCGGACGCTGCGTGACGTAGTTGAAGAACACCACCACCGAAGCGATCTCCGCCGCCACCTCCCCGTCGGCCTGAATCCACTGCCGCAGGTGCACGCTCGATGTACCCACGCTCTCGACGCCCGTCTGTACCGTGACCTCCTGGCTCAGTGTCACCTGCCGGCGAAAGTCGATCGTCAGGTGCGCCAGGATCAGCGATTTCACGAAGTCGGGATACTCGCTCAGGAAGTCGAGCCGTCCAATTTCCGCGTAGGCGGCGAACGCGGCGTTGTTCAGGTGGCCGAGTGCATCCGAATCGGCGAATCGAACCTGGATGTCTACGCTGTGCATGGCAGTCGTGGTCAGGAGGTGGACATGTCGTGGCGCGCGTTGGCGCCGGCTTCTGCACGCAACGTACTGCTGTCCCATGCCTCATCCCGCACAGGTTCTGCCGCCGCGCCAAACTCTCGCTGCAAGTCGGACTCGAGTGCGCGAATGTTGACGCGCACGCGGCCCAGCAGCGTATTGCGCAGTCGCCAGAGCAGCGCGGGCTGCAGCTCCAGGCCGATCACGAATAGCATCATCACCACACCGAACTCAGCGAAGTGCAGCAGGTCCTGTGCGTCGTTGCCGATGAAGCCGAACCCAAACGGCCCGATCGCAACGCCTGCCAACAGGTAGCCGAGCACACCGCCCAGCCCCAGACGCGCCGCAATCGGCACCGCGATCACGGCGGCCGCCAGAAACACGAACGCCTGAAACAGGAGGCTGTCCTGGCTCATGTTGACGCCACCGTGATGCGCGACAGATCCGCGTTCAGGCGAGGAACCGTTTGCGCGCGCGCCGCGTCCACGTCTCCGTCACGCAGCGCCGTGAGCAGCCGCGCGTAGTCCGCTGCCGCCGCGCTGATTTCTTCGTCACTCAGCAGATGCGTGCCGTGCACGACGAATGGCGGCAGCCACTGCATGCCGCACAGACGCGCCGTCTGCTCGAGCGGCGCCAGCAACTGGTTGATCGTGTAGCGGTTGTGACCGTCCGGCTGGTACGCAGCCTCCCGGTCGCCGGCGCTCACCGCATGCAGCCACCATTTGCCGTGCAGCGCCTTGCCCTCGCGTCCGTACGCCCATCCATGCTCGAGCACCAGGTCCTCCCACTGCTTCACCAGCGGTGGGGTGCTGTACCAATAGAACGGATGCTGCCACACCACGATGTCATGCGACAGCAACAGCGACTGCTCGTGCGCCACGTCGATGTCGAAGTCCGGATACGACTGGTAGAGGTCATGCGCGGTGATGGCGGCCGCGCCGCGCGCAGCAGTGCGCGATGCAGCCCGTGACATCACAGCTTCGATCCGCAGCGCCTGCAGTACTCCGCATCCGGCCGGTGTCCTTCCGAGCCGCAGTTGGGACAGGCACTGTTCGTGACTTCGTCGCGCACGCCACGCGTCAGTTCGGCCGTGACAATGCCAGTGGGCACGGCAATGACGCCATAGCCCATGAGCATCACGAGCACCGCCAGGAAACGGCCCATTGGCGTGACCGGTGCGAGGTCGCCGTAGCCCACAGTGGTGAGCGTGACCACCGCCCAGTACACCGAGACGGGTATGTCAGTGAAGCCGTTTTCCGGGCCTTCCACCACATGCATGATGGACCCCACCACGATCACGATCGTGCTGATGGTGAACAGGAAGATCGTGATCTTGCGACGGCTCGCACGCATGGCACGCCACAGCTCGCCGGATTCGTCGAGGTACGCAACCAGCTTGAGGATGCGAAAAACGCGCAGTATTCGCAGAATGCGGATCACAACCAGAGCCTGCGCGCCCGGCACCAGCAGGCTGAGGTACATGGGAAGAATCGCCAGCAGGTCCACCACGCCATAGAAGCTGCGCGCGTAGCGCAGTGGCTCGCGCACTGCATACAGGCGCAAACCGTACTCAATAGTGAAGAGGATCGTGAAGACCCACTCGGCCACGTAGAACAACTCGAAGTGCGCTTCGTGCACCCCGCGCACGCTTTCCAGGAGCACGATTGCCACACTCGCGATGATGCTCACCAGCAGCGCGACATCGAACGCGCGCCCCGCCGGACTCTCCGCCTCAAAGATGATTTCGTGCAAGCGCTGCCGACGCGGCGCGTCAGGGTACTGCTCGTCGCGCGGCGCGCGCGTGGGCTCGCTCATGCGAGCGGTGCGATGGCGACTGCGTCGATCGACCGCGCGTCTCCGGTAACGACGCGTCGGTGCACGTCCAGCTGGCCGAGATGGTACGTGAGGTGCGCAACCAGATGCAGCAGAAACAGTTGCGTGCCCACCGAGTGCTCCCGGATCGCTATGGGATATGCATTGGCGAGTCGCGATGCATCGAGCGTGGACATGGCGCGCGCTACTTCGCTCTCCGTCTGCTCCAGCAACGCATCGAGTTCCGCACGCGATAAGTCACGCGAGTTGAACTCGGCGTCCCGGTCGCGCACGTAGCCCGACCCACCCAGCACCGCACCCACGAAGTGGCGCAGATTGCCGGCCAGATGCAACACGAGCGTGCCACCACAGTTGGGCAAGCCCGGCAGCGCATGCCACGGCGACGCATCGTCGGGATAAGCGGCAACTTCGCGGCGCACCGCGCCCAGATCACGCGCAAACAGCCGCGCGATGTCGTCGGTCAAGGCGCGTGCTGGCGCCGTCATCAGTCCTTCGGCGGCGGATAGACGGACTCGTCCAGCGGCGTCGCCTCGTCCACCAGCATGATCGGAATGCCGTCGTGCACCGCGTACACCAGACGCGACTCTCGGCACACCAGCACCTCCGGCGGACCGGCATGATACTCCAACGGCGCTTTGCTCTTCGGGCACACGAGCAGCGACAACAACTCCGGCGACAGCGACACGACTTCCTCCGAATGCGAGACCAGCGCGAAACGGGAATCTGCCCCGGTGCACCGCGCCGACGCCAGTTCACTACCAGATCACTACGCGTTCACTGCCGCGACCGCACGGGGACCCGTTCGTCAGCCGT
>JBBQNT010000135.1:0-10074 GCA_038330215.1 Gemmatimonadales bacterium | reverse complement strand
TCAGCGCCAGCGCGCGATCGGCCAGCACCCGGGCCATTTCTTTCGAGTCGTCGAGCGCCCTGGCCAGCCGCAACGGCACACGCGACGTCGGGCGTTCGATACCCGCCATGTGCAAGTGGTGCTGCATCGTCTCGCCCAGGGCGACGCTGTCACCGGCGAGATAGCGGATCTGCTGGTAGTGGCCGCTGTGGCTGGACACCAGCACCGGCACGACGACGATCTCCGACACGCCGGCGCTCTCAAGACGCGCGACGGCATCCTGGAATCGTGAGGTCTTCGCGGCCGGCCCCATCAGAAAGCTCACCTCAACCGGACCGCCCGTCTGCGCGCCGGCGGCGATCTCATGCACGCGGGCATTCCATAGCGAGTCGCCGCCGTGCGCAATCACCACCGTTCCCACGCGCGCTCCGGAAGCGTGAGCTGCAGTCTGTGCGGTCACAGCAGGAGCGGAGGTCAGCGCCATCACGCCAGCGAGAAGCGGTATCGAACGGGGAAATGAGATCATGGTCGGAAAGTGGGTTGAAGGTTCCAGGAGAGCGTCGTGTAGAGTTGGCGCCCGGTAAATCCGGCCCATTCGGCCGGGCGGCGATCAAATGCGTTGTCCACGCCGATTACCAGCTCGAGGCCGCGCGCGATCGGCTGGCCTGCCCAGGTCAGCGTACGCGCGATACGCAGGTCGAGTCGCGCGAACGCGTCGCGGTAGCTCGAGATCAGGCCGGTGGAATCGTCACGCGTCATCGGCATGCGCCCCGTGTACAGCCCGGTGGCGCTCAGGCGCACGGTCAGTGGCAGCAACGTGTTGAGCGTGGTGCGCACACTGTGGGCCGGCCGACCGAGCAACGGCATGCCGGTGGCATCGTCGCGCGTGGACAGCCCGGAGTAGCTCGCTTCGGCGCGAATGCCACGCATCGAGATCCCCGTTTCCAACTCCAGGCCGCGCGTGTAACCGCGATCGACGTTGCCGTAGGCAAACACCGGCGCCTCACCGGGCTGGGTGATGGGGCGCGTCTCGATGAAATCGCGGAATCGGTTGATGAAGAACTGCGCACGCGCGAACTGACGGTTGCCAACCCACTCGGTGCCCAGCGTGATATTGCGGGATGTCTCCGGCTGCAGGTCGGGATTGCCGTACACGGCATATCCGGCGCTCGTGTTCTGAAAGAACATGAACAGCTCCTTGAAATCGGGAGCACGGAAGCCTTCGCCCGCCGAAGCGCGCACGGTCAGTTGCTCGTTCACGCGCCACCGGGAAGCCAGTCGCGTGGTGACGTTCTCGCCCCAGAGATCGCTCGAGCTCACGCGCACACCGGGCGCGAGTGCCAGCGAACCGATCGCCAACTCCATCTGCACGAACGGTTCGAGGACGGTGAGCGAACGCGCGCCGCCAGTCACGCGCGCGGTTTGTGTTTCGTCGCGGCGTACCTGCGTGCCGATGTCGAGCGCTTGCAAGCCGTTTGCTCCGAAGCGCGCGTTGTAGAGCAGTTCCGCCTGATAGACGCGCTGCACCTGGCGTTGGCCCGTATCGCCCGCGATGGGCTGCGAGAGCAAACTGGCCCGTGACACGTGGTTGTATTGGGAGGTGGAGATCGTGGGCGTGAAGCGGTGATTTCCCGTCTGCCAACTACCCCGCACGCGACCACTGTACTGGCGATTGTCGCCGAAGTTGTAGAAGGTGCCCGTGCGCCAACGCTGACGCTCATCGAGCAGCAGGACGCTCGCATCGATGGACCGCGTGCTGTCCAACTCCGCGCGCAGTGACAAGGCGAGGTCCGTGCGAGCGGCCAGCGCACCGTCGGGCGATTCGCGGCCCGGCGTCATGTCAGTGGAGCGATGACCAACATTCAGAGCGGCCGAGAGACCGTTGCGGGCGTGTGACAACGCGCCCGACAGGTCGCGCCGCGCCTGTGTGCCGGCCGTGGTCACGATTGATGCATCCCAGTCGTGCGTGGTGGACGGGCGACGCGTGATGATGTTGATCACGCCGCCCATCGCTTCCGTGCCGTACAGCGTGGACTGCGGACCCTTCATCACTTCGACGCGTTCAACGACACTTACCGGAATGCGGCTGATGTCGAATACGCCAGAGAGGCGTCCCGTCATTGGTTGTCCATCCAGCAGCACGAGCACGCGTTCCGAGCCGATGCCCTGCAGCATTGCACCGGCGCCGGCGGGATGTCCGCCCTGCAGCACAATGCCCGATTGCTCGGTCAGGACACTGGCGAGATCTGAGGAGCCGGAGCGCTCGATGTCCGCGCGTCCAATCACTTCAATGGACGGCACCGCGTCGGCGAGACGTTGTTCGCGTCGGGCGGCGGTGACCACCACCTGGTCGAGGGAAAACGCCACGCGATCGAGTCGCAGCTCGTGCACGATGTCGTTGGTTCCCGTCGTCACTGCAACGCGTTCACGACGCGGTGCGAAGCCCACGCTTCGAAGTTCGACCGTGTAGTCGGTGTCCGGTCGCAGACGCAGCTCGAACCGTCCATTTGCATTGGTCTGCGTCATGATCGTGTCGGGACCGAATGCGCGAATCGAAACGCGTTCGATACTCCGCAACGTGCCCGAATCGCTGATGCGACCCGACCAGGTCACGGTGGCGTGCTGCGCCGGTGCGGACAACGGCCACAGCAGCACGAGCAGCGCGGCGGCGCGGCTGAAACGTGACATCATGATCAGTTCGCGATCTGCGCGTAGCGGAACGAGATCGTGCGCGGTTGACCGGTCGCACCGTAGTATCCGATGATCTGCAGCTTGTACACCGTGCTGCCTCGGCGAATCAGGTACACATCGAACGTCGGGCTGATGCGATTGTCACCCGCGAGGTTGTAGCGGTAGTAGCGATTCGCGCCGAAGACACCGGCATAGCTGTCGGTGCGATACGCCTGATCAGCGGTCTTCGCCGTGAGCGTCTCGGAAAAGCCGGTAGTTGCGAGCGCGGCGCCTCCCTTGCCCGGGCCGCTCATGCCGCCGTTCACCTTGATGGTGAATCCCTCGAACTTGAGATCCCAACCTGTTTCGAGCGGCACCGAGCTGCCAACGTTGAGATCCACGAGCGTGGCGCCGGTAGCGGCGACAGTGATCACGCGTGTTTGCGACGCACCGAGTGCCGCGGTCGGCGAATCCTGCACGGCGTATTCGATGGTGACACGTCCGGGGGTGGCGGCCGTGGGTTGCTGCAGGCTCATAACGCGGACTTTTGCGAAAGCCGTGCTGTCCGCCAGTCGCACAAGAAACGTGCGTGCTGAATTCGCCGCGGCCGCTGTGCCAGTTCCGGAGTACCACTCGGTGATGGCTGGGGAGAGCGCGTCGGCGCTCCACGTGAGGCCCGTGGGCACGCTGGTGACTGCATCGAAGTCCGCCTGCTCTGACTCGGGCGTCATGGCCAGCACCTCGTCGTTGCTCGCTGAGGAGTTCTGGCAGAGACACGCTGCCTCAACGCCCCCCGGTCCAGCAGCACCGCCGTTCAGCGTGGCATTGCTCGCGAAGAACGCAATGTCCCACCCGGCTGACTCGCCCGGTGAGGACGGGTTTACAATCGCGCTGTCGCCCAGGCTCACGTACACCCAGTTGCTGGCTGCGTTGACGCTGAAGGATCCAGCGGCGGCGGGAAGGGGCTCGGTCACGGCGTCGGTATTGCACGCGGTCAGCGCGGCGAGCGCGAGCACGGCGCAGGCGGCTGGCGCGCGAGTTGCTGTGAAAAACGGTTGCATCAGAGAAGGTGGGACGAGATGAGTTGCCATGTTACATGAGAATCGTTATCATGTAACGCTTCGGCACTCACGATACCGCTCAATCCCGACAAAGTCAATCGGAATTGTACGTAGTTCGGTGCCTTCGAGCATGGCAACTCGGACCTCGGCCTCCAACACGTCGCCCAGCGGTCGTGAGTGCTGTCAGCAGGGGCCGACGCAACTGCGCACGCCAAACCAGCCGCCGTCACTCCGTCCCATCACACCCGCGTTGTACATCTCTTCGGCCTGCGCGGGCGGGCGCACAAATCGCCCTGCGGTGGTGGCTCGTGCGAGATAGCTGGCCTCGAACACACCGGGGCGCAGGTAGCGCGCGAAGAACTGCACGCGATCGTCGCGAAGTGCACGGTGGTCCCATACGGACCGGCCGTAGCCGCGATCCTGCGGGTCCAGCTCGTCGTGTGAGCGTTGTTCGGCCTCGGTTCGTGCGTCGGTATCGCTACTCACGGTACTGAGACCGGCCGTCGTGCGAAGACTCGGATCAACAACTTCGAGACCCGCCGGCAGCCAATCCTCGAGAGCGACGAAATCGCGAATGGCCGGAACACGGACGCGAAGGCGGACGCGTACCATCTCTCCTTCTTCCACCTGCGTGATGCGCGCACCATCGCGCACCCGCTCGTACCAGCGCTCCACGCTCATGCCGCGCGCGTCAGGCATGACCGGGCGCGCGGTGGCGACTTGACTGACCTCGACCGCGACGAAGGTGGGGCGTTCGCTCTGCAGGGTCACGGTCACCATGATGGAATCGCCGCGACGGATCGCAAAGTCTTGTACCGCAAGGGTCGTGTCAGCCATCGCGTTGATCACTCCAGGCATGCGCACGCTTGCATCCCGCACACCCGTCGCCAGCAGCGGCGATGCGTCCCGAGCTGCAATCGCCGATTCCATGAGCGCAGGGACCGCCCAACCGAAGTCCTGTGTGTTCCACATCCATCCCGAGAGGCCACGTCCGCGGATCAGCACTCGTTGCTCAAGCGCGCCGAGCAACTCGTGATCGGGCAGGATGCGTCTGGTGGCCGAGAGCAATCGCGCGGGCGCGCGCAGCCGCGATGAGAACTCGGAGGCGTCCCGCTCCACTGGCAAATCGACGAGTGTGGCCGCTGGCTTGACCACCTTCCACGCCGCGAGCAACCGCGTGCGTGCATCATCTGTGTCACCAGCTTCGTGAATCAGCTCCGATAGCCACACCTTGTCTTCCCACGTCAATAGCGAAGGATGGGCGCGCAACTCCTGCTCAACCGACAGCAATGGGTTGCCCAGCGTTCGTGCATACCACGCACGCGCGAGCAGATCAGCGCCGCGACGCTGCTCCAGCATCCCACGTTCCGTCGCGCTCCCGAAGCCGCGGAACGACGAATCCGATGGTGCGGATTGCAGGTAGACATGCAGCATGTTGAGCACGCTAGAGTCCACCGCCACGCCAACGTCGCGAGCCGCCAGCAATGCGAGTCCCGCATACGCCGAGATTGATGGAGTGGTCCACTGCGACGAGGGCCAGTAGGCGAAGGCGCCATTGGGGAGCGCGCGTGACTCGATCATCTTCACCATCTGGTGCGTGCGATCGAGCAGTACCATGGAGTCGGCGCCAACGGATACGTCGCGTCGCGCGATAGCCAGAGCCGTTGCAAGAACCTGGAGGTTGCTCGACAGTTGTTCTGTGCAATCATACCGATAGCCGAGAACGAACGCGACCGCGTCCTGCACGAACGCGAGTGACTCCGATCCCACGCGCAGTCTCAGGCGCGATCGCGTCACGTCGGTGTCGCCGGGCAGTGCAATCGTGATGTTGGCCAGATTCGCCACACGAATACCTGCGCCGTGAACGCGTGGCCGGCCGCCTTGCCGCACGGGCAGCGACACGCGCACCGCGTCTCTCGCCGCGGTGATTGTGGAATCGCGTGTGTCGGCGGCGGCGAACGCGAACTGTGCAACACTCAAGCTGTCCTGTGACACGCCGTCTGGCGCCAAGCGAAGCAGCTCGGATATCGTCCACGCGCTGCGGACCTCGTTGCTTCGTGACGACGCGACAACGATTGACTCACGCAACGCTGAATCGCGTACACCGCGAGCGGACAGCGAAACACGCACCGATCGCTCGATCCCATCGGCCGATGTCACGACGGCACCGGCGAAGAGACTGTCGCCACCGCGCACGAACCTCGGCAGGGCCGCGCGCACGACCAGCGGGAGAAACGTGCGCAACGTGTCTTCGGCGTACCCCACACGACCGGCGGTGTCGGCTACGGTTGCAAACAGTCGATAGGTGGTGACGTTATCGGGTAGCTTGGCGCGCACCGTGGCGACGCCCTCTGCATTCGTCGGTACGTTCGCCACAAAAAAGGCGGTACTGCGAAAATCTTCACGGACGGTCTCAATACCCGGTGCGGCCCGCGTGCCGCTCAGTGCAACACCGCCAAGCACATTTCGAAGAAAAAGCCGATCAGTGCTTCGTGCCGACAGGGAAAACCAGGGCAGTCGCAAGCGTTCGAGCGCAAGATCGCGGCGGGCCGCTGTGGGCAGAAATGCCAGCGAGGAGCGCATGGTCATGGCAGGCCACGACCATGCCAGCAGCGGCAGACGCGGATCGACGAAGCGCACGGGGTACAGTGACAGCACACCCTCGTCCACTGCCCACACCGTGACTCGCGCGCTCACCGGTGCATCGCGCGAATCGGAAACGCGAACAGACAGCTTCGCCGTATCACCGGGTCGATAGGGCGAGTGGTGAGTCGTGATTTCGCTGCGCAGCACGACATCATCTTCGTGCACGGCAAGATACGCGTAGCCCACTTGCGTGCGCTCATCGAGACGTTCCATGTCGATCGCGCGCTCACGCGCTACGAGCATCACGCCCACCAGCGCATTGGGTGCAAAGGGACCCAGCACCGGTATGGCCAGCTCAGTCGTTCCACGCCGCACTCGCCGACGATCCTGCCACATCACGCCGGCGCGCTCAACGGTGATCCACGCTTCTGCATCGTCGAACGGTGAGTCGAATGCCACGCGCGCCGCATCGCCAACGCGTACGCTGTCACGCAGGAGGCGAACGTGTACGTATCGCAGCGAATCCGGAACGCGCGAGGCGACGGGGTTCGCCGAATCTGCCCGAAGATCGATGGAAGTCCGTACCCGGCGTCCGCGATTATCACGCGTCTGCATCACCAGTTCGTAGATGCCCACGGAATCGATGGGCACCGGCAGCGAATGCAGCGAATCTCGTGTCCGGAACGCTGTGCGCCAGAGCGTGTCGATCGGCACGGAGTCCCGCGCGGCTCGGTCAACCTGTGTCGTGCGCCGCCACCGCACGAGCGCCACGTCCACGGGAACGTTTGCGACGAGTTGCCCCGTCGATGTGACCGCCATGACGCCCACGGCGATCGAGTCGCCCGCTCTCCCGACGCGCACTGACCTGTGCATCGCGAGATAGAAGCTTGATGGATGGTGCACCGCGTGCGCGTTGGCGCGTACTTCCTGCCGATTGACATCGGCAACGGTCACCTCGAGACGCACATTGGTCGGCGCGAACAGCGAGTCGGTCGGCATTGGGACGGCGAGGCGAAGCACACCGACAGCAGGGAGTGAGTCCGTGCCCGCGCGACCCTGGGGGCGCACTGATCGCCGAATCAGGCCAAGATCCCACGGGCTCCAATCGCCGATCCAGAATCCATCCGGAAGAATCGGCAGCGCTTCCGCTCCGTACCGTGACCACAGGCTGGCAGTCCAGCGAACAGACGCACCCGACATCGGCGCATCGAACACATACCGGGCAGCGAGATCGAACACTGCGGTGTCGCGCTGTTGCGTGTCCGACGAATCCGATCGCAACGACAGCAGGAACTCAGGCGCCCGATACTCGGCCACTGAGAAAGTCCACGCCGAGACGCTTTTCCAGGCGCCGTTCCGGTACAGTGACGACGACAGGGAGTACCGGCCGACCTTGGCATCGTCCGGGAGGCGCATTGAGTCGGCGATTGTGCCAACGTCCGAGAGTGACAGCGTGCGTACGAAGGTCGCATCGTCCGAGTCGCCGCCCGTCAAGGTCACGCGCAATGAATCGTATCCCGGCGGTCGCCACCCCGCGGCCATCAGCTCGTGCACCGACGCGCTGAAGTACACCCACTCACCCGGACGGTAGATGGGGCGGTCGGTATAGCCGTGTCCCCGCCGGTAGGCCGATTGCGGATTTGCATATCCCCGCTCCCGCTCCGCGCCCGCCTGCAGCGGGGTGGGCAATCCCGCTGTGGACTGCATCCGGAGCGGTAGCCATAGCGTATCGTTGCTGTGCGACGCACTCGCCAGAGATACCCGACTGCGCAGTGCCTCCCAGCGCTCCTGCGCGGTCGCCGCATCGACTCCGTCGGCACCAACAGAAGGCAGCACGAGCCGTGCAACGCCTGCACGATCGGTCGTTGCACTGAGCACCGGCGCACCAGTGCTGTCCGCGAGGTGAACGAGCGCGCCCACCACCGGCCGGCCGGTTCGCACGTCGGTGACGAACGCCGCCGACGGCAAACCGATCGCGAGTAGATGCAGCGCCAGGTTCGAACGTCGCAGCAGCAACGGTGGGAGAAGCCAAGGATTGGAAATGTTCAGCAGATCACGCTCAACAAATGCACCGGTAGGCGGCGGCATGACATCCCGACGCAGCGTGTGCACGCTCGCGCGAACAAGCCACGCCGCGTCGTCCTCCAGGACCTCGCTCGGCAGCTCGATCTCGGTCATCGCCTCGGCGTTCTTCGCCGCGTCCACCGACACAATGCGTCGAATGGTGTCGGGCAGCTGAGACGATCTCAGTATCGGTGGGCGCTGGACGAGCCCCAGCAGAAAGCGAGACTCGGTCGCACGGATCGCCTCGAGCATCACGCGCTCCGCGTTCACCGAATACACACGAAGCGTGCGCGTGTCGCGAGGCAGCACCACATAGCCTTCATCCGGCAACGCTGCGCCAGGTCGACGGTCGGGAATGCGCAGGTCGAAGGCGCGTGCACCCATTAACGCACGCCCGTCGGAGTCGCGGAGCGTCGAATCGATGTGCAGACGCACGAGCGTACCTGGCGCGAAGTCGCCAACCAGCCGCCAGCCGAAGCTGTTCGAGCCACGCTCGATAGAGAACGATCGGGCCGGCTCGAGCCGCAGCGCGTTTCGAAGCTGCTGAGGATCGACGGTCGCGGTCAGGCCGAACGCAATGGCGCGCGGATCAGCGCAGACCAGCGTGTCACACGGTGCCCACGACACGAAGGAGAAGTTTGCTCGCGTACGCACGCGATACCGACTACGCTCCGGCGAGGCTTCCGAGCTGTTCACCGACGGCATCCTGATGATGGCATCGCAAGACGGCGGGATGGCATCGGTCGGCTCGTACTGCAGCACACGCGCCAGCGTATCGACGCGTCCACTCCGCGCGAACACATCACGCGAGACGCTATAGAACTCGTGCGCAGCCGGAATGCGTTGCTGCACAATGCGAAACGGAATGAGGGCGGATGCACAGCCCGCGCTGTCCATCACCTGCAGGGACACGCGTTCGTTCCATTGCGCCTCGTCAACCGCACTGCTCACCAGAACTCTCACTTTCCCGGTGGGATGCAACGCGGTGAGCCTCGCCGGATCGTGCGCCGGTTCCACAGCGAGCACCGTCGCGGGCCGCACCCGGATCTCAGTGGTGTAGTTCGTCGGGAGTCGCGCTCCGTCGAACGCGACGAGCGGTGCGAGCACTCGCACCGAATACGTCGCGCCGGGGCGAAGCGGCTGGAGCGGGATGATGCGGAGCGTGACCGGGTCGCGCCACTCGAGCCGAACATGCACTGAATCGACTGGTGCTCGTTGAGCATCCCCGATCGCACCACGCACTTCACGTAGCACGACCCTCGGCAGCGGTACCGCGCTGTCGCCAACGGATTCGACCACTGCACGACTGAACGCGACCGAAATCACGCTCGAAGGCGTCGCGACGCCAGCGGGTTCCACGCGGACGATGCGCAGCGGCTCGGCAGTCAATGGGCGTTGCGCGTGCGCGGCGCTGGACGCTCCGACGACAAGCCACAGCACGGTCGCGCCAAGCGACCGGCCGGACGTCCAGCGTGTTCTGGCAAACACGGGCGCTACGGCTGAAACCGTCGCTGCGCCATCAGCGCCTCGATCTCGCCGATCTCGCGCGGGACGAGGCTCACCCGCTCGAGGCCGTTCCGCGTGATGATGTACGAATCCTCGATGCGCACGCCGGTGTTCTCGTACTGCTTCACCTTCTCGCGCACCGCGGCGATGAACTGACGGTTGCGCGGCGTATCCGGCAGTGCCTGCAGCGACCGCGTGCTGATGTAGA
>JBBQNT010000134.1:0-10130 GCA_038330215.1 Gemmatimonadales bacterium | reverse complement strand
ACGCAGGGTGCGCCGCGCGACTTCCTGCTGGCGCCCGATGCGGAAACGATTGTGGAATCGCTGTTGCCGGCGTACGTGCGCAACATGGTGTATCGCGCGCTGGTGGAAACGGTGGCCGGTGAGCAGAGTGCGCGCCGCACCGCCATGAAGAACGCGACCGACAACGCGAGCGACATGATCACGTTGCTGCGTCGCACGTACAACTCCGCGCGTCAGGCGCAGATCACGCAGGAAATCGCAGAAATCGTTGGCGGCGCTGCCGCCCTCGAGTGATCGCGCGACTCATTTTCGTTTCGTAATTCCTTCATTCTGATATAGCCATGGCCACGACCGCCGCTCCGACGCAGACCGTCGGCAAGATCGTTCAGGTAATTGGTCCCGTCGTCGACGTTGCGTTCGAGGCGGACCATCTTCCCGAGTTGTACAATGCGCTGCGTATCGACACGAAGGCGCCGGACGGTTCGCACATCAAGGTGACGGTCGAAGTGCAGCAGCACATCGGCCGCAACCAGGTGCGAGCCGTTGCCATGTCGTCTACCGACGGCGTCGTGCGCGGCATGGAAGTGATTGACACGGGTGCCGCCATTACGGTTCCGGTTGGTGCACCGGCACTTGGCCGCATCCTCAACGTGCTCGGCGAGCCCGTGGACGACGGCGCGGATATTCCGGCCGACGCGCTGCGCTGGCCGATTCACCGCAAGCGCCCGGACTTCGTCGCGCTCGAGCCCAAGACGGAAGTCTTTGAAACGGGCATCAAGGTCGTTGACCTGGTGGCCCCGTTCGTGAAGGGTGGAAAGATCGGTCTCTTCGGCGGCGCCGGTGTCGGCAAGACGGTCATCATTCAGGAACTCATCAACAACGTGGCCAAGGGTCACGGCGGCAAGTCGGTGTTTTGCGGCGTGGGCGAACGGACGCGTGAGGGCAACGACCTGTATCTCGAGTTCCAGGAAGCGGGCATTCTCGACAAGGTCGCGCTGATTTACGGCCAGATGAACGAGCCGCCGGGAGCGCGTCTGCGCGTCGGCCTCGCGGGTCTGACGGTGGCCGAGTACTTCCGCGATGTCGAGCGTTCGGACGTGCTCGTGTTCATTGACAACATCTTCCGCTTTACGCAGGCCGGTTCTGAAGTATCTGCACTGCTGGGCCGCATGCCCAGCGCCGTGGGTTACCAGCCTACGCTGGCCACGGAAATGGGTGAGTTGCAGGAGCGCATCACGTCCACCAAGGACGGCTCGATCACGTCCGTGCAGGCCATCTACGTGCCGGCCGACGACCTGACCGACCCGGCGCCTGCAGCGGCTTTCGCCCACCTCGACGCCACGGTCGTGCTCAACCGCAAGATCACCGAGCTTGGCATCTATCCCGCGGTCGACCCGCTCGACTCCACGTCGCGTATTCTCGATGCGCAGTACCTCGGCGAGCGTCACTACAACGTGGCGTCGCTTACGCAGCGCATCCTGCAGCGCTACAAGGAACTCCAGGACATCATCGCCATTCTCGGCATGGATGAACTCTCGGAAGACGACAAGCGCATTGTTGGACGGGCGCGTCGTTTGCAGCGCTTCATGTCGCAGCCGTTCCACGTGGCCGAGCAGTTCACCGGCATTCCGGGCAAGTACGTGAAGCTCGAAGAGACGATCTCGTCGTTCGAGCGCATTTGCGAGGGCGAGTTCGACAAGTTGCCCGAGCAGGCGTTCTTCATGGCCGGCGGCGTGGACGACGTTGTCGCGAACGCCAAGAAGCTCCAAGGCTGAGGCGAGCGTGGCCGGAACGCTGCAAGTCTCCGTGATTTCGCCGGAGCAGGTGCTGTTCGAAGGTCCAGCGTCGTCGGTGACGGCGCCGGCCTTCGACGGCGAGATGGGGATTCTGCCCATGCATGCACCGCTCATGACGTTGCTCGGCAACGGCACGCTGCGCATCGAGTCCACGGGTGGCGTCAAGCAGTTTCGCGTTTCGGGCGGTTTCCTGCAGGTGGTGGACGACACGGTGCGCGTAGTAACCGAAGAAGCCAGCGTGTTGGTGTAGCAGGTCGATCAGAACGGTGAAGAAACGGAGACCATCTCATCGTCGGTCTCCGTTTCTTCGTTGGTGCCACGCGTCACGAGGGAATGTGTGCGTGCGCCGCAACCGTTTGCCCCCGTGGAACCGTCAAACAACTGTGCCGTAGTAGTGCCGTAACAGTCACGAAGCAAATAAAGACTTTTGCCGCTCACTCCCTGGAGATATGCATGTCGCCTGTTTCGTCCATTCGTACCGGTCCCGCAACGCGTTTGCGTCCCCGTGGCGTTCGCGCTGCCCTGACGCTCGGTGCCGCCCTTGTGCTTGCACCGACGGCACTCCAGGCGCAGGCGCTCAACTATCCGGCGTTGCAGATCCCGTCCGTCTCTGAGCGCGACTACAGCGGCGCCGCCGTTGGCAGCAACGGTACGATGCTCATGTTCCAGTGGCGCGAGGGAATTTCTTCAGACATGCATTGGGGCCTCGATGTCGGCCTGTATGATCCGAGCTTTGCGGGTGCGAAGACGGCGCTCTTTTTTGCGGGCAATCTTGGCTACGACCTGATTCGTGCGACTGAAGACCAACCGCTGGACATGCTGCTCACCGCGGGTGCGGGCTTCTCGGTGGCCAACGGCCGCACAAGTGTGCGCCTGCCGATCGGGCTGGTGCTGGGGCACCGTTTCGAACTCGATCGCGGCATGGCGGTGACGCCGTTCGTGCATCCGCGGCTCTCGGTGGACATCTGCTCAAGCTGCTCGGTGAATGGTCGCAGTCAGTCCGATGTGTCGCTCAACTTCGATGTGGGCGGCAGCTTCGAGGTGAATCAGTACCTTTCGGTACGGCTGTCGGCGCTGTTCAGCGGCGCAGAGCAGTACGGGAGTGACAACGCGCTCGCGGTCGGGCTCACGTGGACGCCGGCGGGGCTCAGGCGCTAGGCCGACCGTGGTGCGCGCGACGTGCCACGATGTGCACGTCGGCGGCGCTGATTGCGCACCAACTACAACACGAGCAGGTGTGAGTCGTTCGCGCCCGCCACCGCGTCGCGACTGATCGCCTTGCCGAAGGAGACGAGGCGGCCATTGTGCGAGACGGCAAGCGCCAGCAGGTAGATGTCGGTGAGCTGGCGCGGACTATGAACGCGCGTTGTATCGACCTGCGCTGAGTTGAGCAGGCTGGTGCCATCTGGCCAGAACTCGTGCTCGGATCGCTCCGTCGCCACACGGAGTCGCGCGGCGATTTCGTGCGGTGAACGCATGTTCGGGTAGCCGTGGTGCGACATGATGCGCAGGCAGCCGTTCTGTGTAATCGGACACGACGCCCATCCGAGGCCGCCATGGGCGCCGAACCAGTCGCTCACCGCCCGATGCGACACGTGATCGGCGTCGAGCAGTGCGATCAGCACGTTGACGTCGAGCAGTGCGCGCATCAGTACGCGTCGTCGCCGCGCAGCTGGTCGATCAGCTCGTTGGTGACCACGTGGCCGCGCGGGGCGAACGGCTGAAATCCGTAGACCGCGCGACTCTCGCTGCCAGCCGCGGAGCGTTTCGGCGCCGTGAGTGCCTCGCGCAGCAGCTCGGAGACGATCTGGCCGATGGTCTTGCGCTCGCGCTTCGCGCGCTCGCGGGCGGCGTTGAGCATGTCAGCGTCAATGTCGAGGGTGGTGCGCATGGGCTGATGCTAGCGCATCAAACATCAGATGTCAAAGCACTCGTTGGTTCGAGCACGGGCTCGTGGCGAGCATGGGCGAACCGTTTACGATTGCGGCGGACGGTTGACCGTTGAGGGTTTGGTACGCGCGACCAGTGGCGACAACAGCGTGAGAACTCGCTGGGTACTGCCGAGGCCGGATCGCACCAGCGCTTGTGCGCTTTCGCCGGCGGTGGTGCGCGCGCGCTCGTTTCGACTGAAGTCATTGAGCAGCGCGCGCAGTTGGTCGGCGGAGGAGACGGCGAAGGCGCCTCCGGTTGCCACCAGTTCGCCGGCTTCGCGGGCGTTCGTGTGGCGCGGGCCGAAGAGCACGGGCAGGGCGAAGGCGGCGGGTTCGAGCACGGAGTGCAGTCCGGCATTGTGAAAGCCGCCGCCGACGAATGCGATGGTGCCGAGTGCGTAGAGTTCGCCGAGACTACCGACCCGGTCAACGAGCAGCACTCGCCATGGCGCCGCGGGCTGCGCTTCGGCTCGTGAGAGTCGCGCGAGGTGCAGAGCCTGCTTATCCGCCCATCGCTCGATCGGCTCCAGGTGACTGGCGGTTGGCTCGTGCGGCGCGATGATCACGCGCGCGGTGGGATTGGCGGATAGCCACGCCTGCACTGCGGGCAGCAGTACGGCTTCATCGGCGGGCCATGTGGAACCGCACACGAGCACTGGACCGGACCGATCGCCGAGCAACGCGCGCACGGGATGCCCGGCTATCACCGCCTGAGCGCGCGCCCATACCTGATCCATACGAGTATCGCCGGTGACCTGCACGCGATCCGGGCGCACGCCGAGTGAGACCAGACGCGCGGCGTCGTCACTGGAAATCGCGCCGACGGCGTCGAGTGAGGCGTAGGCGTCTCGCAACAGCGCGCCCGCCCAAGCCCCCTGCCGACCCGAGTTGGGCGCGAGCGTGGCGCTCACGAGCGTGGTTCGCACCCCGCGTGCGTTCGCGGACTCCGCGAGCACCGGCCAGACGTCGAGCTTCACGAAGGCGAGTATGTCGGGCTGCCATGCGTCCAGCAGCACGCGTGCCTCGCGAGCACCGTCGAACGGCAGCACCTCGCACAGGTCCACGTCCAGCTTGCGCGCGAAAGCTTCCGCGCTCGGTGAGAAGTACGTGTACGCCAGTTGCCACTCGGGATACGCAGCGCGCAGCGCCTCGAGCACGGGCCTGGCCTGCAGCCCCTCACCCACCGATGGTGCGTGCAGCCACACGAGCGGACGCGTCAGGTCGCGCGCCGCGGCGCTTTCGCGAATGCGATCGAGCACACCACGACGGGCGCGCAGCGATCGCACGAGCTTTGACTCGTGCGATGGCGCGAGGCGGTCCGCGAGCGTGGCGGCGACGCGTGCGACGGAAACGGCGGTGGCCCAGAGCGGCCGCAGGGCGGGATGCAGGGATTTTTCTGGCAGAAGGAAAGGGAGAACCAGACAGTATACGACAGAATGCGCGCGGCCATGCTATCGTGGCTATCGTGCGATCCATGCCCGTCGAGCAATCATCGCACCGCCCCTGTCGACCGGCGCCTTCCCTCCCAGCCTGCTCCACCGCTCCATGTCCAAGTTGCCACTGCTCCGCCGCGTTGCCGTCGCGTGCGCCCTGCTGTTGCCGTGCTTCACCACTCGAACGCTCACGGCACAGCCAACTGGTCCAACCGTCAACCCGGCGCTGTTCGACGGCATGCGATACCGCATGGTGGGCCCGTTTCGCGGTGGACGGTCCACGGCGGTGACGGGCATCGCCGAGCAGCCGTTCGTGTTCTACATGGGCACGACGGGCGGCGGTGTGTGGAAGACCGATGACGCGGGCACGCATTGGACGCCCGTGTCCGATGGCTACTTCGACAACGGCAACATCGGTGCGATCGACGTAGCGGATAGCGATCCGAATGTCGTCTACGTGGGCACGGGATCGGCGTCGATTCGCGGCAACGTGTCGGCGGGCACCGGGGTCTGGACGTCCCGCGATGCCGGCGCGAGCTGGCGGCATATCGGACTGCGCGAGTCGGGCGCGATCGGGAAACTGGTCGTGCATCCCACCGATCCGGACCTCGTGTATGTCGCAGCGCTCGGCCATCCCTTTGGCCGGAATCCCGAACGCGGCGTTTTTCGCACGACCGACGGCGGCGCAACATGGCAGCATGTGCTCGCGCTCAACGACAGCACGGGCGCGGTCAGCATCGTCATGAGTCCGGACAATCCGCGCGAGCTATGGGCGGGCATGTGGCGCGCTGAACGAAAGCCGTGGACGATCATTTCTGGCGGACCGGAGGGGGGACTTTACCGATCGCGTGACGGCGGTGACACGTGGAGGAAAGTGAGCGGCGGCCTTCCCGAAGGTATCGTGGGCAAGGTGGGCGTCACGCAGTCACCAGCCGATCCGAACCGTCTGTGGGTACTGATCGAAGCCGATTCCGCCGGCGGACTGTATCGGAGTGACGATCGCGGCGAGACGTGGACGCGGGTGAACGACGAGGCGCGCCTGCGCGGTCGCGGCTTCTACTACACCCACGTGCGCGCAGATCCGGTGCGTCGCGATATGGTGTACGTGATGAACGTGCCGTTGCTGCGCTCCACCGACGGCGGTGCAACGTTCACCGTGATTCCCGTGCCGCACGGTGACACCCACGACATGTGGATCAATCCCGAGAACCCGGATATCTTCGCGCTCTCCGACGATGGTGGCACGGTGGTCACGCTCAACGGGGGGCGCACGTTCAGCACGGTGTACAACCAGCCGACGGCGGAGTTGTATGACGTGCAGGTGGACAATTCCACGCCGTATCGCATTTACGGATCGCAGCAGGACAACAGCGGAATCAGTGTGTTGCAGCGGCGGCTGCACAACTCACTGCGTCCGCAGCAGGAGTGGGGCTACGCGGCGGGGTGCGAGACAGGGCCGGTGGCCGTGCATCCGGATCATCCGGACACCATTTGGGGCGGATGTTACGGTGGACTCATCAACCGCTATCACGTGCCGAGCGACACCCGTGTGAGCGTAAAGGTCACGCCGGAAGCGAACACCATGGCGCCGCGCGAGATGCAGAATCGCTGGCAGTGGGTCGCGCCCATTGTCGTGTCACCGCTCGAACCGCGCACCATCTTTCACGCCAGCCAGTATCTCTATCGCAGCACAAACGGCGGCGATTCATGGACGCGCATCTCACCCGATCTCACCACCAACGATAGCACGCTGCAGGGCTGGGCCGGTGCACCGATTTCCACCGAGACGTCCGGTGTGGAAACGTTCACCACGATCTTCGCGGTGGCGCCGTCGCCGCACGATGCGAGAACGATCTGGGTGGGCACCGACGACGGACGCGTTCACCTCACGCGCGATGATGGTGCCACATGGACCGACATCACGCCTCCCGGCATGCCCGTGCGCGGCACAGTGAACCGCATCGATGTCTCGCCGCACGATGGTGCGCGCGCCATCATCGCCGTGCACCGCTACCGCGAGGACGATTTTGCACCCTACGTCTTTCGGACAACGGATCACGGGCGCACGTGGACGCGCCTGACCAGCGGCGCGAACGGCATCCCGGCGGATCACCCGGTGCGCGTGGTGCGCGAAGACGATGTGCAGCGCGGCTTGCTCTACGCGGGTACGGAGTTCGGCATGTTTGTGTCGTTCAACGACGGCGAGAACTGGCAGCCGCTTGAACTCAACTTGCCGGCCACCCCGGTGACGGATCTCAAGGTGCATCGGGGGGATCTGGTGGTGTCCACGCAGGGCCGATCGTTCTGGGTGCTCGACGACCTCACTCCGCTACGTGAGCTCGCCGCGGAAGTCGCCGCGGAAGTCGCCGCGGAAGTCGCAGCGGACGTCACAACGGAGCAAACGACCGGCGGCGTGCGCGACCGCGCCGCCCGGCTCTACTCGCCGCGACCGGCCGCGCGCGGTGTGGTGGGCGCGCCGCTTCGCGAGGTGGACCTCGGGCTGCCGGAAGACCTGCCGCATGGCGCGCTGCTGCACTACGCGGTCAGCCGCGACCTGTCGTCGCTGTCGCTGGATATCCTGGACTCGACCGGCCGCATCGTACGTGGCTACCGCTCGCCGCCGGATTCGGCGAGGCGCTTCGGCACGCGTCCGCTGTCCACTGCTCCTGGCTTCTACCGGCTCGTTTGGGACCTTCGCACCCTCGGTCCTCGGCAGGGCCAGGCGCGCGGCTCGGCGACCGCGCCGCCGCCGGGCGGGCAGGGCGTCAAGTTGCCGCCGGGCGCGTACACCGTGCGCCTGACAGCAGACGGTGAATCCGAGAGCCGGCCGCTGCAAATCATCGGCAATCCGAACGCACCGGAGATCACGCAGGCCGATTACCAGGCGCAGTTCGAGACGGCGATGGCGATACGGGACACGATCGTGGCGATCAACGACGCGCTGGCGACGATTCGGGAGCTGCCGGCGGCGCAGCGCGGCTCGCTGGAGGCTGTGGAAGCCGCGCTGGCGGGAGTTCGCAGCGCGGGAAACCCTCTGCCGCCCTCGCGGCTGCTGTCGCAGTACAGCGCGCTCTACGGCAGCTTGGTTGGCGACGGCGGCTATGGGTCGGGCAGCGCTGAGGGAAGGCCCTCGGCCGGCCAGATGGCGCGCTTCGCGGAGCTGAACGCCGAGTGGGCTCGGCTGCGGGCGCAGTTGCGGTGGTAACGAGGCGGGCGTGTGAGGTGTCGAATCTTGCAGGCACGACGCGGAATCCGACCGCCGGTCCCAATCGTACGGAAGGGTGTGGGGTGTCAGAAGTAGGTTGCTGTCCGAACGGTTCGGCGTAGTGTTCATGAGAGGAAGCTTTTGCACGTCCGCGACGAGGGTTGAAGGTGAAGGCAGCGACGGCATTTGCGGCGATGGCGGTATTGTGGCTGTGTCCTGCGCAGGTTGCGGTGGCACAGGCACAAGCACAGGCGCGAACGGAGTCATCGGCCAGGGCCACCCTTCGCGGCACGGTCCGGGACGGATACGGCTCGCCGATCGCCGCCGCAGAGGTCCTTGTCGACGGCGGCACTCTGCGCGCACGAAGCGACGATGACGGGAACTACGTGCTGCGTGACTTGCCAATCGGTGTTGTGAGCCTGACCGCGCGACGCCTCGGCTATGAGGCTTCCGCGCGTCGGGTGCGCGTGGCGGACGGTCGTGCCACCGCGGATTGGATTCTGGTGCCGGCAGCCACGCAAATGCGGGCGGTGTCCGTGACGGCGCGACGGCAGGTGTCCGACCAGCGACTGGAAGGTTTCCGCGCGCGCCTCGACAAGAAACCGAGCGGCTACCTGCTCTCGAGGGATCAGATCGAGCAATCGGCTGGCCGATCTTTCACCGATCTGCTTCGCCGCGTGCCGGGACTTCGGGTGCAGCCTGAAGGCCGGAACGGCACGGCGGTGTTGCTGCGCGGCAAGGGCTGCTCACCAATCGTGTTCGTGGACGGCTACGCATCGTCGATCGGCTCGTTCGATTTCGCGTCGATCGACCTCCACATGGTAGAAGGCGTGGAAGTCTATCCGTCGGCATCCTCGATGCCCGCCGAGTTCTTTTCGGCACGCGGCGTGGAGAAGTGCGGCGCCGTGGCCATCTGGTCGCGGCCGGCCCAGCCGCGCATTCCGGTGCGCAATGCGAATGCGATCAGCACGCATGAAGAGATCACGGCGGTGTTGGAACGCGCGGCCGCGTTCATGTCGGACGATGTGGAGCAGACAGCGCGCATTCTCGACGGCGGTCCCGACGTAAGCTATCCGGATGGCTTGTGGCGTTCCGGTGTATCAGGAGAAGCGACGCTCGAGTTCGTGGTGGATACCACGGGGCGCATCAACTGGAAGACGCTGTCGGTCGTATCGTCCACGCACGATGCGTTTGCGACGGCAGTGAAGGAGGCGCTGGTGGAATCGCGCTGGGAAGCGGCGGTTCGCGGAGGGACGCGGGTCGCGCAGATTGTGCAGTTGCCGGTGTACTTCTCGCGTGTGGCGGAGTCGCCTGCCGAGCTGCCGGCCCAAGAGCTTGCGAGGTAACAACACATGAAGCATCCCTTCGCGATGGTGGCGACAGCCCTCTGCGTCTGCGTGACCCTCGGCACACAGCCGGCACCGGCGCAGTCTACGGCGACGGTGCGCGGTACGGTGCGTGACGGTTACGGCTCGCCGATCGCGGCGGCTGAGGTGACGGTGGCGGGCACGTCGCTCACCACTCGCACCAGCGATGATGGCACCTATACGCTGCGGAGCGTGCCCGCTTCGCTCGTGGAGATCACGGCGCGACGGCTGGGCTACGTGGCCGCGTCGCGCAAAGTGCAGACGGCCGACAAGGACGAGGTGGTGGCCGACTGGATTCTGGTGCCTGCGGCCACGCAGATGAGACCGGTGTCGGTGACCGCCCGTCGGCAGCCGTCCGACCGCCGACTGGAAGGCTTTCGGAACCGTCTCGAGGCCAAGCGCACGGGCTACTTCATCAC
>JBBQNT010000133.1:0-10197 GCA_038330215.1 Gemmatimonadales bacterium | reverse complement strand
TCACCGGACCAGACACCATCGCGACGCAGTGCCTCGCCCACCCGAAGCGCGTCACTGCGCGGGCGCCAGAAAATGCTCACATCGAGGCCGAGCACGTCCGACGCGTGCTGGTAGCCCCAGATCTGCAGCACCGCGCGGTTCGCGTAGCTGATGCGTCCGTCGAGATCGGCCATGGCGACGCCGTTGAGCGATGAATCAATTGCCGTCTGCAGTCGCGTGAGCGCATCGAGCGCGGCCCTGCGCTCCGAGATGTCCATCATGCTGCTGCGCAACAGCAACCGCCCCTCGAACGGCAACTGTACCAGGTGCACTTCGCAGGGAATCTCGCGACCGGACGAGTGTGTGTGGTTCCATTCAAACACGGGAGCCTCGCCTGCCAGCGCTCGATCCACATACTCACCGAACACTTCATCCGACCTGCGCCCGTCGGGCTGCTCGGCGGGAGTGACGTCCCGCATGCCGCGCGTGAGCAATTCCTCCCGTGTCAATCCGAAAAGACGTTCGGCATTTTTGTTCGCATCGATGAAGTGATCCAGCGCGAGGTCGTACACCACGATTGCCTCTGGCGCGTGCTGAACCTGGATGCGGAAGCGTTCTTCGCTCTCGCGCAGTGCTTCGCGCGCGAGCTGCTGTTCCGTGGTGTCGGTGATGAAGCCGTGCCAGAGCACGCTGTCGTCGGCGAGGCGCTCAGGCCGCGCGTTGCCAGTGAGCCATCGCACGCCTCGGCGCGGCAGAATCACGCGATAGTCGCATCGCCACATTCCGAGCGTTCGGGCGGAGTCCTGGATGGATTGAGTCACACGGTTGAAGTCGTCCGGATGCAGCCGCGCGAACACCGGCGAGGCGTCGTACTGCACTTCTTCCGGACTTACCTCGTATACTTCACGAATCGCCTCGTTGGCAAACGGAAAGCAAGAGCGTCCGTCGGGGTACATTTGATACTGATACAGAGTACCGGGCACCTGATGTGCGAGCTTTGCCATCAGCACTGCGGCATCGCGGGCCGCACGCTCCGCCTCCACTCGCGCGGAGATGTCTGCGATGGTGGCAATGAAGTCGGTGATCTCACCCGAGTCGTCGCGAATCGCCTTGACATCGATCGAGGCGTGAATGATGCGTCCATCCGAACGCACGAATCGTTTGTCGAGCTTGTAACCGTCGCGTTCGCCGCGCAGCACCGACTCGAACAGTGAGACGTCACTCTGCAGGTCGTCGGGGTGCGTAACTTCAGCCCAGGTCTTCTGGACGAGTTCGTCGCGCGAGTAGCCCAGCATGTCGCACAGCGTCTGGTTGACCTGCATCCAGCGCTTCGTCGACGGAGATGCAACCGCCATGCCGATGAACGGCAGGTCGTGAAACAGCCGAAGCGTTTCGAGGGGCATGGCACCTTCCGGGGGCTGCGGGAGACTGTCGACAGACTCGCCACTGCTGGATAATGCGTCCTGCCAGCACAATGCGCGAGGCGCGCCTAAACGATGACGGTAGGCTCCGGGAGCGGCCGGCCCGCGATCCAGCCGGCCTGCTCCAGGCCGTGCATGAGCGCGAGCACTCGCGCCCGGTCGGCATGAATGCCGAGCACGAGCACGTCGCCAGCCTGTGCCCACCGCAGTGCGGCTCGTACGCCTGCGAGCTCGCTTTCGGCGGTTTCCATGACCGCCGCCGGCGCGCCAGCGTGGAGCAGGCCCTCACGTAGGCGATCGGTCACCTCCGCAGGCGCGCGGCCGCGCAGCATGTCGGGCATGTCCTTGATGATCACATGGTCGAAGGCCGTCGCGTTCCACGCGGCAGCCGACAGCGCGCGAAGCTGCGTGTCATCGCGATTTCCGGCTTGTCCAAGCAGGAGAAGCCGCCGACGCGCGGGCATCGCCGCCGCGGTTGCGCAAAGCGCGCGCATGCCATCGGGATTGTGCGCGTAATCCATCACGATGGTGACACCGCCAAGCGTACGCACCATGAGGCGGCCCGGGTTGTCTGTGTGCGATGATCCGAATGTGCGCAGCGCCTGCAGAACATGTGGCACGGGCACTCCGGCAGCGACGGCGGCGAGCGCCGAAGCGGTCGCATTGGCGATGTTGTGCGCGGCGGTGGCGTTGTAGGTGATGGGAAACTGTTTGATCGAGCCGCAATCGTGCCAGACGCCATCCAGCGCAACTCGCAGTGCATCATGTTCCACCAGCGCGCCCAGACCGTGCTGCTGCACGCCCTCGTGCACGCGGTCGAGCACGTTGCCCGTGTCCGCATGAACGGTTTCGTCGATTACCGCAAACCAGACAGCTCGCACCCCGGGCGGCACATGCATCGCCGGCAGCGCGCGCAACTGCGCGTCCATCGCGTTCAACACCAGCACGCCGCGCGTTGCCACGAGCGCATGTGCGACGATCGCCTTGGCCTCCGCGAGATCCTCGAGTGACGCGACGCCATACTCGCCGAAGTGGTCGGCCGAGATGTTGGTAATCACGGCTACATGCGCTTGCGACGCCGCAAGCCCGCGACGCAACAGACCACCGCGTGCGGTCTCGAGCACGGCAGCACGCACTCGCTGGTCACGCAAGATGAGTCGCGCCCCCGCCGGACCCGTGAAATCTCCCTGATCGAGCACGTGCACGTCCGGGAGCACATCCACGTACACACCGTCGCTGCAGGACCATCCGGTTGGCACGCCAGCAGCGCGCCACATGGCGGCGATGAGGCGTGTTGTGGTGGTCTTGCCGTTGGAGCCGGTGACGAGCACGGTGGGAATGTCGTGCGCGCGCGTGGCCTCGATGCTGGCCGACAGTTCCTCCAGCCGCCACGACTTCGATCCCGCCCCGCTTCCGATGCTCGCGACTTCATCATCCACGCAGTAGTTCACGCGTGCCGCAATCGCCGCGTTCACGAGCGCTGGCACGGCATGCAACCGCACCCGCTCGACGATCCACGCCCCGTGCAACTCGGCCTCGAGCCCGGGGTGTGCCTCGCGGCCTCGCTCCGCGAGCGCCCACGCCAGTTCGCTGAGCGACGTCGCTGTCATGAGGCCGTCAAGCGGCGCGGTGATGAAGAGCTGCGCGGACTCTGTGCGAACACGTGCGACGGACCCGCACGGCGCCCACCCCAGTCCGCGCGACAGCCGGGCCACGTGCTCACGCCATGACGTGATGCGCTCGTCCGTCGCGGCAGACGGCGCAACCTCCAGTACCGCGCCTGCAGCGGCGTGAAACAGATTGGCGCCGGTCAGCCTGCGCGAGTCGAGGATGGTGGGTGACGGATACTCGCTGACCTCAGTCACTCGCTTCCGGCGCCAGGATCACGCCGCGTTCGTCCCGCAGCAACAACGACTCGTCGGCGAACGACGTCCAACGCGCCGGCTCCGACATCACAACAGGCGCTGGTGCGGGAGCGGCTGGCTCGAGGTCGTCGGCCGGTGCGTCTTCCTGCACCTCCGTGCGCGGCACCGCACGAGCGGCGCGCGGTGCGGGGACAACGGACATATCGAGTTCCGGACGGAAGTTCACGATCTGCTTCCACCCACGCGCGAGCGCATCGGCGAAGATCAGCACCAGATCGCCCGCCTGCGCCATCACCAGGGCGCGCTCGATCGCCTGCTGCTCGTCCACGATCATGGTGATGCGCTCCGCCGGAATGCCGCGCGCCTCCAACTCGGCCACCAGCATGCGCGGCACTTCGTCCTCGCCGCGCCCGCGCAGTGTATCATCCCGGCGGCAGATGTAGTGGTCGAAGTCCGCCGCGGCCGCAGCGTTTGCGATTGCGCGAATGTCCTCGTCGCGGCGGTCGCCCGGTGCAGACAGCACGCAGATACGGTTGCCCGTCACATTCATGCGATTGACGAGCTGGCACAACGCGGCCACGGCGTGCGCGTTGTGTCCGTAGTCGAACAGCACCTTGAACGGATGTTCGTCGTACACGTTGAGGCGACCCGGCGCCTGAAAGAACGTGGTGTCGAATGTGCGCAGTCCGTGCCGGATATCCTCGAGGCGCACGCCCATCGCAAACGCCATCGCTGCCGCGAACATCGCGTTCTGCACGTTGAACGTGGCACGTCCCTCGAGCGTCGCGGGAATGAGGTGCGTCCACAACAGCGGAATGTGCGCGCCGCGGTCGTAGATCGTGATCATCTGACCGTTCACGCCGGCTTCGAGTGCGATTGCCCGCCCACCGGCGCGCACATGCTCGCGCACGAGTTCATGCTGCGGGTCGATCGTGACGTAACACACGTGCTTCGCCTTGGTGTACGCGGCCATGCGCAGCGTGAGCGGATCGTCGGCATTGAGCACCGCAGTATCAGTCGCGATCTCGATCACCGTGCGCTTGACCTCGGCGAGCTGCTCGAGCGTCTCAATGCCTTTCTGCCCGAGATGATCAGGCTGGATGTTGAGCACCGCGCCCACATCGATGTGACGCATGGCCATGCCGCTGCGCAGCAGTCCACCGCGCGCCGTTTCCAGCACTGCCACCTCGACTGCCGGATCGCTGAGCACGATGCGCGCCGACGTGGGGCCGGTCATGTCGCCCTCCACCGTGCGCTGCCCGTCGATGTACACGCCATCGGTCGTGGTCAGCCCCACGCGACGTCCGGTGAGCTTGTGAATGTGCGCGAGCAGTCGCGCCGTCGTCGTCTTGCCGTTGGTGCCCGTGATCGCGGCGATCGGCACGCGGCTGGGCGCATCCCTGGGAAAGAGCATCTCGATCACCTTTGCCGCCACGTCGCGCGGACGTCCTTCACTCGGCGCGCTGTGCATGCGGAACCCCGGCGCAGCATTCACCTCGCAAATCGCACCACCGATATCATTGTACGACTGGGTGATGTCGGGCGTCAGGAAGTCGACGCCACCCACATCGAGACCGATCGCCTTGATGGCGCGCACCGCCATCTCGGCGTTGTCCGGGTGCACCACGTCGGTCATGTCGACGGCGGTACCACCGGTGGACAGATTGGCCGTGAGGCGCAGATACACATCCTCTCCCGCCGCCGGCACGGTGTCCGGTGTGTAGCCAAGCTTGTCGAGCAGCGCGAGCGCCTGCTCGTCGATGGACAGTTGCGTGAGCACCTTCTCATGCCCGATGCCGCGACGCGGATCGCGATTTACCTCCGCCACGAGCTCGGTGATGGTGTTCGTGCCATCTCCCATAACCTTGCCGGGCTCGCGCTTGGACACCGCCACCAACTCGCCGTTGACGACGAGCATGCGATGATCATGGCCGCTGATGAAGCTCTCCACGAGCACGCTACGCGAAATCGCCTGCGCACATGTGAAGCCAGCGATGACTTCATCCGGTGACATGAGATTGATGGACACCCCGCGACCATGATTGCCGTTGTACGGTTTGGTCACCACCGGGTAGCCGAGGCGTTCGGCCGCGGATACGGCGCGTTCGGCCGACTGCACGAGTCGCTGCCGTGGCACCGGAAGCCCGAGGTTCGCCAGAATGCGATTGGTTTCTTCCTTGTCGCTGGCCAACTCCACGGCGATGTGCGACGTCTGTCCGGTGATCGTGGCCTGAATGCGCTGTTGGTGGCAGCCATAGCCAAGCTGGATCAGGCTTTGTTCGTTGAGGCGCAGCCATGGAATGCCGCGCGCTTCGGCGGCGTGCACGATGCTGGCTGTGCTGGGCCCGAGCGCGCGGCGCTGCGCGTAGCGAATGAACGCATCGCGACGCGCTTCGAGATCGAATGCTGGGTCGGCGCCGTCAGGTCGCAGCTCCCGCGGCAGCAGGTGGTGCAGCAAGTCGAGCGCGACGTCTGCGGCTTCGAGTCCGACATCATCCTGTTCGTATTCGAACACGACATCGTACACACCGGGCGTGTTGGTCTCGCGCGTCTTGCCGAACGTGACTTTGACACCCGCGACGTTCTGCAGCTCGATGGCGACATGCTCGAGCACGTGTCCAAGCCAGGTGCCCTCGTCTTCCGTCATGCGGCGCACGAAACCGCCCGCCACGCCGTACGAGCAACCGTGCTCATGCAAGCCGGGCAGCGCGGTGAGCAGCGACTCGATGAACGCGTCGCCCAGCCGCGCGGTCGGCCACGCTTCGAGCGGTCCGAGGTCGAGCACCAGTCGGATGACGGGGAAATGCGCGTAGTGACTGGGCCCGACGTAGACGGACCGATCGAGGATCTGCATGGCGTGGACTATTCGTAATCGTGCGTGAGCAGCGGCGCGGCAGGATGCGCGTGTCGCGTATGCAGGTTGTACGACGAACCGGCGCCGAGCACGTGGATGCGCACGCCGGACATGGTGATGGCGTCGCCCGGATTTGCATCGGCGACGGTGGTGAAGCCGACGTCGGACGGATCGACCACCGTGATCGCGCCCGTGCCGCAGACCTCCAGCGTTTCATCGGGTCCGATGAATGCAGCGGTGTCTTCATCCACGCCAAGGCCCACGCAGAACGGATTGTATGACAACGCCGTAAGCAGCCGGCCAAGTCGATCGCGCTGACGGAAATGCTGGTCGACGATCACACGGTTGGTGAGTCCGAGACCGGCGCACATCGTGACCATGCCCGCGCGCGGCGTGCTGCCTTCATCGCCGTACGCAATCATGTGCTCGCTGAGGTACGCGGCGCCCGCGCTCGTGCCGGCGATGTGTACGCCTTCGGCGTTGCGCTCGCGCAGCATCTTCGCGACCGGCGTGCCGCCAAGAATGGTGGACAGCTTGAGCTGGTTGCCGCCGGTGAGAAAGACGCCCGTTGCGCCGGCGAGCCAATCGAGCCAGTCATGATCGTCGCAGTCGCTGCGTCGCTCGAAGCCCAGCGCCTTGGCCACGGTCACGCCACGCCGCTTGAAGATGCGTTCGTAGTACGTGCCCATGTCGGGCTCGCTCGACGCCGTCGGGATCACGGCGATGCGCGCCGCGGCACCGCCGCTGAGCGCGATGAAGCGGTCAAGAATGTCGTCGGTGAGCAACTTGCCACCGATCGGGATGATCCAGCCGCGTGTGTTCGTCATGGTGTCGTCCTGAGTGGCGCCCCGACCGTATGGCGGCGCGCACTGGTGAGCCTGAACCCTCAAAGCTAACGCTCCACGGGGCCCCGGGGTAATCTTGCGGCACACCATTTTGCCCCCATCGACCCATGCTCACCCTGCTGCGCCACGCCGACGTATTCGCACCGGAGCCACTCGGCTTCTGTGACGTGCTCATTGGCGGTGAACGTGTGCTCTACGTGGGGCCGCGGCTCGACGCGCTGCCCTCGGGGCTGCCGGTCGAGGTAGTTGATTGCGCGGGCCGGTGCGTGATTCCCGGTTTTGTGGACGGACATGTGCACCTGACCGGCGGCGGCGGGGAATCGGGTGCATCCTCGCGTGTGCCGGCGCCCTTGCTGTCGCGCTATTCGATGGGCGGCGTCACGAGCGTCGTCGGCGTGCTCGGCACCGACGATGTCACGCGCACGACCGGCACGCTGGTGGTGCAGGCACGCGCGCTCGTGGACGAAGGGCTTTCGGCGTGGTGTCACACCGGCGGCTATCACGTGCCGCTCACCACGCTCACCGGAAGTGTGCGCGGCGACATCGTGCATGTGGACCGCATCATTGGCGTTGGCGAACTGGCGATCAGCGACCATCGCTCCAGTCAGCCCAGCCTGCAGGAACTGCTGCGCATTGCGTCCGACGCACACGTGGCGGGCCTGATGACGGGCAAGGCGGGCATCGTGCACCTTCACGTGGGCGATGGCGAACGCGGACTCTCGCTCGTGCTCGAGGCGATTGCGAGCAGCGAACTGCCCGCGCGTGTGTTCAACCCCACGCACATCAATCGTCGACGCGCGCTCTTCGACGAGGCGCTCGCACTCATTCCGCTCGGCTGTGTTGTGGACATCACCGCATTTCCGGTTGCGGACGATGAGGACGCCTGGAGCGCGCCCGACGCGATCGTGCTTGCACTCGATGCCGGTGTGGACATGCGGCGCGTGACGGTGAGCAGTGATGGCGGCGGTTGTCTGCCCACGTTCGATGACGATGGACGCGTCAGTCACATGGATGTCGGCGAGGTCGGCGCGATGGCAGGTGCGCTGCGCGAACTGTGTACGCGCGGTATCGCGCTCGAACGCGTGCTGCCGTGCTTCACGAGCAACGTCGCATCGCTGCTGCGTCTTCCTCGCAAAGGCGTGATCGCGGCCGATGCCGACGCGGATCTGGTGGTGCTCGATGACGCGCACGCCGTGCAGGACGTGATGGCGCGCGGTCGCTGGCATGTGCGCGGCGGTGAGTGCGTCCTGCGCGGTACATTCGAAAAGTAGCGTTCCTCGGACGCTTAACCTTCACCTGACCGGTCATGTCTTCGCTCACCCGATCGCTCGACGCGTTGTGGATGCCGTTCACTGCCAACCGTGCGTTCAAGCGCGCACCGCGCATGCTGGTGAGCGCCAAAGGCATGCACTATCGCGCGGCGGACGGACGCGAAATACTTGATGCGACAGCCGGTCTCTGGTGCGTGAATGCAGGCCATTGCCGTGCGCCCATCGTCGAGGCCATTCAGCGCAGTGCCGCCACACTCGACTACGCACCCGGCTTCAGCATGGGACACCCGGCGCAGTTCGAGCTGGCCGAGCGACTCGCCGAGCTCGCGCCCGACGGACTCGATCGTGTGTTCTTCACGAATTCCGGGTCCGAAGCGGTGGACACGGCGCTCAAGATCGTCATCGCATATCACGCCGCGCGCGGCGACCACACTCGGCGCCGACTGGTGGGCCGAATGCGTGGCTATCACGGCGTGGGCTTTGGTGGCATTTCGGTGGGAGGACTGGAAAACAACCGGCGTGCCTTCACCGATCACCTGCTGCCGCACACCGATGCGCACCTGCCCACCACGCACGGCGCGCGCGAGAACCTGTTCTGCAAGGGAGCACCACAGCACGGCGCACAGCTCGCGGATGCACTCGAAGAACTGGCGCGTGAGCACGGCGGCGAGACGATTGCGGCAGTGATCGTGGAGCCGCTGTCGGGTTCAGCGGGCGTGCTTGTTCCCCCGGTGGGCTACCTCGAGCGACTGCGCGCGATATGCGACGCGCACGGCATTCTGCTCATCTTCGACGAAGTCATCACGGGCTTCGGCCGATTGGGCAGCGCGTTCGGCGCTGAACACTTCGGGGTGACGCCCGACATCATCACTGTCGCCAAGGGCGTCACGAGCGGCACGGTGCCCCTGGGCGCGGCGATCGTACGCCGTGACATTCACGACGCGATAGTGGACAGCGCAAGCGGTGGCATCGAGTTCTTTCACGGCTACACCTACTCGGGCCATCCGCTCGCCTGCGCCGCCGGCCTCGCGACACTGGACGTCTATCGCGACGAAGACCTGTTCGCCCGCGCAAACGAGCTCGCTCCGTACTGGCAGGCCGCCATGCATTCGTTGCGCGGCGAGCCGCACGTAATCGACATCCGCAACCTCGGCTTGGTGGCAGGTATTGAACTTGCGGGCGTGCCCGACTCGCCCGGCGCCCGCGGTGCCGCGATCATGGACGACTGCTTTCAGCACGGTCTCCTGGTCCGCGTCACCGCCGACACGATCGCGCTCTCGCCGCCGCTGATCGTCAGCCGCGACCAAATCGATGAGATCGCGGACGGCGTCCGGGCGGCGATTCGTCGCCTCGCGTGACGGGGGTGTTTGGGCCGGGAAGGCCGCCGCCGCCGGGGCTTGCCACTACCGCTGCGCGGCAGAAGCCGCCCCGGCGGCGGCGGCCCTCCCGGCCCTGCGGCCGGCGGTGCGGGGACGAACTCGGCCCGGGCCTTTGGGGGCCGGCACTGCGGCTCAGGCCCCGTACGCGGGAACTCGCGTGCGGCTGCTGCCTTCGCCAACGCGCCCAGTGCCCCTGTCCCCTCGCTCCCCGGCAGGCCCGCGGCCACGCACCGGGCACGGGCGGCTTCTGCCGCGCAGCGGCAGTGGCAAGCCCCGGCGGCGGCGGCCTTCCCGGCCCAAACACCCCCGTCACGTGAGGCGACGAATCGCCGTCCGGACGCCGTCCGCGATCTCATTGATTTGGGCGCGGCTGACGATCAGCGGTGGCGAGAGCGCGATCGTGTCGGCGGTGACGCGGACCAGGAGACCTTGCTGAAAGCAGTCGTCCATGATCGCGGCACCGCGGGCGCCGGGCGAGTCGGGCACGCCCTCAAGTTCAATACCTGCCACCAAGCCGAGGTTGCGGATGTCGATCACGTGCGGCTCGCCGCGCAGTGAATGCACGGCGTTCTGCCAGTACGGA
>JBBQNT010000132.1:0-10254 GCA_038330215.1 Gemmatimonadales bacterium | reverse complement strand
GCCTCCCTACTACGACTCGCTGCTCGCCAAGCTCATCGTGCAGGGCCGCGATCGTCCGGAGGCGATTCGCCGCATGCAGATCGCGCTCGAGAGTTTCGTCGTGGAGGGCGTGGCGACCACGATTCCGTTTCTCGCGCGTGTGATGCAGCACCCCAACTTCATCGCCGGCGACGTGCACACGAAGTTCCTGGAGTTCGAAGGCGCCGAGCTGATGAAGGAGCCGACGTAATGCGAGTGGACGTGCTGCTCGGCGAGTGTTCGCCGACGCCGTCCGAAGTCGCAGGGCGCGTGGTGGTGGTGATCGACGTGCTGCGCGCCTCCACTACGATGCTGCAGGCGCTAGCGAACGGCGCGCGGGCGGTGGTGCCGTTCGCCGAGGTGGACGAGGTCGTGGCCAGCGCGTCGCGCTATTCGCGAGCCGACGTGTGTCTGGCCGGCGAGCGGCGCGCGTTGCCGATCGCCGGATTCGACATGGGAAACTCTCCCGCCGGCATGACCGAAGCGCGCGTTCGCAACACGTCGGTGCTGATGACGACCACGAACGGCACGCTGGCCCTGCTCGCGACGCACGGCGCACGGCAGGTGTTCGTGGGCGCGTTCGCCAATCTCGCGGTCACGGCGCACGCCGTCACAGCATCGGTTGCCAGGGGCGGCGATGTGTTGCTCATCTGCGCCGGACAGGATCGACGCCTTGCGCTCGAGGATGCCGTGTGCGCAGGTATCATGCTCAATGAGATCGCGCGCGGACGGAAAGGGCTCGTGATGGGTGATGCGGCCACGCTGGCGCGCCAACTCGGGCGTCGGTATTCGGCAGATCTCTCACGCCTCGCGCGCGACGCGTCGCATGCGCGCACACTCGTAAGTGCGGGATTCGCCGATGACGTATCGTTTTGCCTGACTCGCGATCATCTCGCGCTCGTTGCAACCTATTCCGACCGGCAGGTCACTCGTGAGCGGCTCGTCACTTCGGCGTGAACTGACCTCGATTGGCCTCGCGCTGTTCGCGGTATTCCTGATCGGCGCGCTGGCCTTTCAGCGCGTGCCGGCCAGTGGCGTGTGCTTCGATGCGACGGGCGTGTTCGGGCCAGTGGGCACGTTCGTGCGCTGCACGCTGGTCGGCGCGGTCGGCATACCGGGTGCGCTGTTGATCGCGGCCGCGTGTTTGTTGGTCGCGCTGCGACTCGTTGGCCGCTTCGGTGAGATGTCCACGCACGATGCAACGCGCGCGGCGATGCTGGCCGCGGGCGCAGTACTGCTCGTGCCGATCGCGATCGCGCTGGTGCGCGGCGGTGAACCGGAAGCGAGCGCCGCGGCGGGACTGTGGGGCGGTTTCGTGGCGCACTACCTGCGCAAGTTTCTGGGCGCGGCAGGCGCGTGGATCGTGTGGGTGCTGGCCGCGAGCGCGCTCACGGTGTTCACCATTCGCTGGAATCCGTTGCGGGTGGTGATGGCTCCGACGGCGGCGGCGAAGGGATCGGTGAAAGCCGATGGTGAAACGGTGCCCGTGGCGTCCAGGCGTACTCTGGCCGAACGCCTCGCGCCCGAGCCGGAAGAGATGCCGGCGGTAGATCCTTCGCTCGCGCGCGATATGCTGGCGCAGGATGCCAGGACGTCTGCATCGCTTGACGCAGAGGACGCCGCGACTCGTGGCGTGCCCGTTGGCAGGGACGGCAAGCGCTCGCGCAAGCCCGTGCGCAGCGACGGCGCCACCGGCGATCTGTTCGTCAGCGAATCCATGGCAGCAGACGATGATTCGCGCGCGCTGGATGCGATGGACGATGACCTGCCCGCGACCACGCTGTTGTCAGCGCCGCCGCCGCGTCGCGAAGATGCCGGACGCGAAGCGCTGGACCTGGCCGGCGCGAAGCTCATGGCCACGCTTCGCACGTTCAAGGTGGACGGCGAACTCGTTGGCCGCACCACCGGTCCCACCGTCACGCAGTTCGAAATCGAACCGGCAGCCGGCGTGAAGGTGCGACAGATCGCTGCACTGGCTGACGATCTCGCGCTCGCGATGCGCGCACCAAGCATTCGCATCGTTGCGCCCATTCCGGGACGCGGCGCGGTTGGCGTTGAAGTGCCCAACCCGTCGCCCGAAACGGTCTTCCTGCGCGAAGTGCTCGAGTCACGCGAGTTCCAGTTGGCGCGCGCGGCGCTGCCCGTCGCGCTCGGCAAGGATCTCGAAGGACGCGCCGTCATTGCCGACCTCGCGAAGATGCCGCACCTGCTCATTGCGGGTGCAACCGGCAGCGGAAAATCGGTGTGCGTGAACACCATCATCACGAGTCTCGTGTACCGTCACACGCCGCGCACCCTGCGATTCCTGATGGTGGACCCGAAGATGGTGGAGCTCAGCGTGTACAACACGCTGCCCCATCTGCGGCACAAGGTCATCACCGACAATCGAGATGCAGCGGCGGTGCTCAAGTGGGCCGTGCTCGAAATGCAGGAGCGCTACCGCCTGCTCGAGGCCAATGCGTGCCGCAATCTGCAGGAGTTCAACAAGCGCGCGTCCGCGCACGAATCGGGCGAAGGCCCCGCGCTCAAGACGCCGCGTTCTCCGGATGTCGCGTTTGAAGACCGCACATACACGGCCGGGCCGCTGCCCTACATCGTCGTAGTCATCGACGAAATGGCAGATCTGATGATGACGGTGCAGGGCGAAGTAGAGACCCCCATCGCCATGCTCGCGCAAAAGGCGCGCGCCATCGGCATCCATCTCATTCTCGCTACGCAGCGTCCCAGCGTGAACGTGATTACGGGGCTTATCAAGGCCAATTTCCCGTGCCGCATCGCGTTTCGAGTGGCCAGCCAGGTGGACAGTCGCACCATCATCGACGGCGCGGGCGCCGAAACGCTGCTCGGCAACGGCGACATGCTCTTTATTCCACCGGGACGGTCGGAACCATCACGTCTGCAGGGCGCGTATCTCTCCAGTGAGGAAACCGAACAGCTCATGGCGTGGTACACGGCCGAGCGTGAACGGCGTGCCGGCATTGCGGCCGGCACTGATCCGGCGCCGAACGAACCGGACATTCTCGAGACGGTGCGCGCACTCGACGCGGCGGACGATGCGGACGATGCGGACGATGGTCCGGGTGGTGATCGTGATAGCCGTTTCCGGGAGGCTGCGGAGATCGTGATCCACCAGCGGCAGGGATCCACGTCGCTGTTGCAGCGCAAGATGAAGGTGGGCTACGGTCGAGCGGCGCGCATCATCGACCAACTGGAAGAGTCGGGCGTGCTGTCCCAATCCGAGGGGGCGTCCAAGCCTCGGGAGGTTCTGGTCGGGCTTGTTGATCTGGACCGCATCTGTGGTCGTCATGGGGAGTAACGGTTGGTCACTGCAGGATTGGCCGGCCATATTGACGAGAGCGCCTGCGTCGGCGATTGTTGCACTCAGTGACCACCGGCGGAGAACCGATAACGGTTCAGGCGCAGTGGCTGATTCCCTCCCCGCTCGCGCGCGAGACGCGTCTTGAGCATCCCGCCGTGTGTTGGCGACCATCCACCGATCGAGGTGCGTGATGTCCCTTCGTGTACTTCACCAGCGGGCTGCACAGATGTGCGGACTGCTCTGCCTTCTGTTGCTCGCCGCCGGTCAGTTGCACGCGCAAACCGGGTCGATTGCCGGCCGCATCACCGACGCCGCGACGGGCAGTGGACTGGCAGCGGTGCAGGTGCAGATAGCCGGCGTGAACATGGGGACTGTCAGCGGCGACGACGGCACGTTCCGGATCGTAAACGTTCCGACCGGCGCGTACACCATCATCGTCCGACGCGTCGGCTACCAGGAGCGGCGCATCCCCGATGTGGCGATCGCGGCCAACGGAACGGCGACCTTCAATCTGGCGCTGCAGGAAAATACAAACATTCTCAACGCCGTCGCCGTGACCGGGACGCGTAACAGGCCCGAGAAGGTGCTCGACGCGCCCGCGCAGATCACCGTGATCTCCAGCGAGCGTATTGCGGAGCGGCCGGCGGTTACGATCGCCGAGAACCTCAAGGCGACCGTTGGCGTGGATGTGCAGCAGGGCGGCATCGCGCAGTCCAACATCGTCGCGCGAGGCTTCAACAATGCATTCTCCGGCAGCATGCTCATGCTGCAGGATTATCGTTTTGCCGGTGTACCGTCGCTGCGCGTGAATGTCCCGTTCCTCTTCACCGGCACCAACGACGACATCGAGCGCATGGAAGTCCTGCTCGGCCCCGCGTCAGCGTTGTACGGACCGAACTCGGCGAACGGCGTGCTGCACGTGATTACCAAGTCGCCCTTCGACTCGAAAGGCACGACGATCAGCGTGGACGGTGGTGAGCGGAGTGTCCTGCGCGCCGGACTGCGTCATGCGGGCTCCACCGGCGAGAAGTTCGCCTACAAGGTCTCGGGCGAAGTGATGCGCGGAAACGACTGGCAATACATCGACCCCGCCGAGCCGCTCGTCTTCGGCAACTTTGCTCCGCCCGAACGCCGAAACCAGCCGAACGAACGCAACTTCGATCTGGAAAAATTCACGGGCGAAGCGCGTATGGACATTCGTCCGCGCGAGAACATGGAGCTCATCAGCACGATCGGGTACACAAACGTGGGATCCGGACTCGAGCTCACGGGCGCCAATGGCACCACGCAAATTCAAGGCTGGACCTACATGAACCTGCAGCAGCGATTCCGCTGGAATCGGCTGTTCGCGCAAGCCTTCGTGAATAACAGCAACGCCGGCAATGATGATGCGAGCAGTGCCGAAGGCACGTATCTGCTCCGCTCGGGTCAGCCCATTGTTGACAAGTCGAGCGTTTCCGCGCTCCAGCTGCAGCATGGCTTCGACATGGCGGACCTCAGGCAATCGTTCACGTACGGGCTCGACTACATCTCGACAAAGCCGGAAACCGGCGGCACGATCAACGGGCAGAACGAAAACAACGACAACGTGCAGGAGTACGGTGCGTACCTGCAGTCCACCACACGGCCCACAAGCAGGATCGACCTGTTGGCCGCGCTGCGCATCGACGGCAATACCGTCATCGACGGCACGTTCCTGTCGCCCCGCGTTGCGCTGACGTTCAAGCCCACGCCAACGCAGAACATTCGCGCCACCTACAACCGCGCGTTCAGCACGCCGGCCAACTTCTCGTTTTTCCTGGATCTCATTCAGGCACCGAACATCGGTGGTTCAGGTTACGACGTGCGTGCGTTCGGCAACAAGCCCAAGGAGGGCTGGCAGTTCCGCCGCGGGTGCAACGGAAACTTCGGCGACCTGTGCATGCGCTCTGCGCTGCCGGGCATCGGCGACTACGGTGGGGCGAGTGCCGCCCGTGCATTTGGTCCGATCTTCCAGGCGCGTGGCCCCGCGGTGCAGGGGGCAATCACGCCCGGCATCATTGGCGCCCTGCAGCAACTCGCGGGATTGCCCGCAGCACAGGCGCAGGCACTCGGTACCGCGCTGGGTCAGGGTATTGTCGGACACCTTGGAAGCCGGAATCCCACCGATGCGCAGATTGGCACGCGCGTGGCATTTCTCGGCGCGACCAACAGTCTCATGCCGTCCGACGTGGTGGACATCGCGCCGCTCGAGGCGTCGTTCAACAACACGTACGAAGTTGGATACAAGGGACAGGTTGGCCGACGCGGCACGATTGACCTCGCGGTTTGGCGCCAGCAGCGTGGTGATGTGGGAACGCCCGCCGGACTTGCCACGCCAAGCGTGTTCTTCGGGAACGCGGGTCAGTTGCAGACGTATATCAACTCCGAGCTCGGCCAGTACATCCAGGGATTCCTGATCTCGCAGGGCTTCCCTGCACCCAACGCCGCCGCACTCGCCGCCGGTCTCGCGGGCAACCTCTCAGGCGCCCTCGCGCCGCAGTTCGCGCCCGCGCCACTTGGCACGGTTACGTTCGACGGCGCGAACATCGCGCCGAACGTGGTCTACGCAACCTACTCCTCGATTGATCGCGATCTCTGGGTCACGGGCCTCGACGTGGCGGGAAGCTATTCAGCGACTGACCGCGTGGCGTTCGAAGGCACGTACAGCTACATGAACCGCAACGTCTTCGACGAGATTCCCGGCGGCAACGGTGCGCCGCTCATGGCGAACTCGCCCAAGTCACGAGGTACGCTGGGTATTCGCTTCGAAGATGCGCAGCGTGCCTATACGCTCGAGACGCGCGCTCGCTACTCCGAATCCTATCCGGTGAACTCCGGTGTGTATGCCACCAATGTGGCCTTCGTGATTCCGCCGGGGAATCCGGGCGCCGTGGCCAACGCGCGCGGCGGGTATGACAGCTGCAATCCCGCACCGGCAGGCACCTTCTGCTATCAGGACGTGCCGGAGTTCGTCACGCTTGACCTGCAGTTCTCCAAGATGTTTGACATCGGACTGCAGCAGCTTCGCTGGTCGGTGAACGCGCAGAACATCTTCGACAAGCGCATCCGAACCTTCCCCGGCGTGCCGGAGACCGGACGCCTGATCATGACCCGCTTGCAGTACTCCTTCTGATCCGGCACGCACAACGGGCCCGCGGCACGCGCGCGGGCTCGGCACACTGACCACAGGGCGGCGTGTCTTCGGACGCTCCGCCCTGTGCTCGTTCGCGTTACCACGCTGCTTATTATCAGGCATGAACATCCTGCTCGATCCGGACGCGCGCCCCGTCATTGCACACCGTGGCAATCGTGCGCATGCACCGGAAGACACGCTCGAAGCCATGCACGAAGCGGTCGCACTCGGCGTGGACGCAATCGAGTTCGATGTGCATGTCACGCGTGACGGTGTGCCGGTGGTGCACCACGATGTCACACTCGAGCGCACGACCAGCGGACGCGGTGCGCTGGCCGCGCACACGCTCGCCGAACTATCCGAGTTCGACGCCGGCTATCACTTCAGTCGCGACAAGGGAAACACCATGCCGTGGCGCGGTCAACAGGTGCGTATTCCCACGCTCGACGCGGTGCTCGAAAGTTTTCCAACGTTGCCGTTCATCATCGAGATCAAGACCGCAAGTGCAACGCACGCCGTCCGCGCGGCCGTCGCACGCCACGCCGCCGAGCGACGCGTGATCATTGCCGGATTTGATGCGGCATCCGTGGCCCCGCTCGCAGGCGGCCCGATTGCGCTCGGTGCGTGCACACGCGACCTCGTGCGGCTGCTGCCCGCGGCCTTGCTCGGCCTGCGCGGTGGTCCGGCACCGTTCGTGGCCGCCTGCATTCCGCCCGTGCACAACGGCCTGCCGGTGCCGGTGGGTCGCTACGCACAACTGATGCGGCGGCGCGGCGGCGTCACCCACGTGTGGACTGTGAACACGGCAGAGGAAGCGTGCCACTACTGGTCGCTCGGAGTACAAGGCATCATTTCCGACGACCCCGCGGTGATTATCGCAGCACGCTGAAAAGTTCCGGTCTCGACTCGCCACACGCGCAGGCACCGGGATCGTGCAGCCTCGACGCACCCTCACCCGCGCTGCATGACCACCCGCGCAGCGGCCGCTGCAAGCGCCGCCGCGAACAGCACGGCGATGAACATCACGACAACCGTCGGCACGGGAAAGATTCCGCCGATCGCGCTGCTGAGCCGCCCGAACGCTGGGTTGGTGGTGTGCCACGCGAGCATGACGCCCCACGCGAGCGCCGCGCCCACCGTGGCGTCACGCACCGGACCGGAATCGGCCGGACGAGTCAACGAATACAACGCAGCGATCAGCGGTACGCTCCACCAGCCAAGAAACCACGTGCCGGCTCCGAACACCAAAGCGAGCAGCATCATTCGAACGAATGTCATGTCAGTTGCGGTTGGGAGACAGTGTCAGCCGTGCGCGGCGCTGTGCGGCGGGAAGTGCGGCTTCGGAGCGCGGTACGCGCAACGAGTCGAGCCGCCCTGCACTCCACGCAGCAAGCCGGTCGTCGTACCGCACGCTGGCCGGATGTCCCGACTGCCCTCCCGGATACGTGGCCAGCGCGCGTACCTCATCGCCGAGTTCCACCACCATACGCCAGCTGGCACCGTGCGTGCCCGCACCGGTGGATGGATTGAGCGTGCCACTGCCACCCTGCATGGGAATGTCGCGCCGGCTGAGTGAGGCGAGCCGCAGAAAGTGGTTGATCTGCGCGGTGCGGTGCGCCGACCACCGCCAACTGCTCGAATCCGGTGCGCCCAGTCGCTGTGTCAGGTCGTCGTACGCCAGTTCGAGCGCGTCGGCGAGGATCTCGTCGCGCACCTCCTTCGCCGCCGTACCTCGCATATCCCACCACACGTGGGATGGCTGTTCGAGCAGCACCGCGGTCATCATGTCGGTGGGAATAGGACCGAGCGGCGTGCCATTCGCGTCGTCTGCACGCAGTTCATCCCACAGCATGCGCGACAGGTTGGACATCGCCGCTTCGAACAGCACAGCGACGCGATTATCCGTGGTGTACCGACGATCCCAGGCCGACAACAGTTGACCGGCCCGCACGAGCGATGGCTTGGGCGGGCCGTTGCGCGCTGCCTGCACGAACGCGGGCACGAACATCGTGGCTCGCTCACTCAGCGGCTCGGTCTGGTACGCGCGCATGTCGTCGACAGACACCGCACTGTTCTCACGCAACAGCTGGTTGATGCGCATTGCGCGCCACGGACGCTCCCAGTCATCGCCAAGGTAGCGCGGTTGCACCAACGGATCGATCGGCTCCTGATTGGCCGACGCGAGAAAACCCTGCGACGGTGCGATGGCCTGCGGATACTCGCTTACCGCCCAGTTGCCAATCCAATCGCTGCGACGCGTGCTGCCATCCCGCAGCACATCGCCGCGTCCACTGTCCGGCCGGATGGGATATCGACCAGTGGACCGGATACCGATCGTACCGCTGCGATCTGCCGCGAGCATGTTCTGCGCCGGCACGTGATAGTACGTGGCCATGAAATCGAGCAGTTCCTGCGCGGTCGTAGAGCGCGCCGCCTGATCGAACACTTCCATCTCGCGCCCGGTGGATTCGAGCACGGTCCAGCGATGCGAAATCCACCGATCGTTGATGCGCCGCATCGGCCCACGATGCGTATAGCGCATCGTGTCTTCGCTGATGAGCGTACCGTCGGGCGCGAAATACCGCTCCGCTCGGCGATCGAGCGGCGTCCATACGCCATCGAGTTGGTATTGCGTGGGGCCGACGGGATCGTCCACCGTTTCGATGTAGAAATCCATCACGTCGGCGCCCACGTTGGTGAACGTCCACGCGACATCGCGATTAAACCCGATCACGATGCCCGGCAGCCCCGGAATGGTCACCCCGTACACGTCGAGCGAATCGGGCACCACGAGATGTGCTTCGTACCAGATGGACGGCAGCGTCAGCTCGAGGTGGGGGTCGCCGGCGAGCAGCGCGTGCCCGCTGGCGGATCGCGCAGGGGCGACCGCCCAGTTGTTGCTGCCGACCGCGTCCGGCCCGCGCTGCGGCAAGCCGAAGGCAACGCGCAAGTCGGCGTTGCCAAGCGCATCGAGCAACGCAATGGCCGCCGAGTCAGGTGCGCCCGGTCCGGGCAGGGTGACGGCATCCATCCGCGCCGCCGTCTGTCCGTTGGGCTGGATGGGCTCGACGATGGGTGCGTGCGACGGGAACAAAGCGTCTGCCGCGGCTGCGCCCACGATCGACGCGGCGCGGAGATGCCGCAACTCGTCTTCAGACGACGACAGCGTATAGCCCATGCGGTTGAGCAGGTGCATCATGTCGAGCGCGCTGTATTCGAATGGAGTACGCCCCAGCAGTTTGTATTCGAACGGCATGTCGCGGCGCGAGAGACCGCGGCGCCATGCGTTGACGCCCTCGGCGTACGCCGACGCCATGCGCCAGGTCGGCGTGGTGGTGTCGGCATTGGCAAGGCGCTGCTCCGCTGAACGTGGCATGCCCAGCGCGCGCGTGGCCTGGTCGAGTGGCAAGGCCACCTCACCCAGGAGTGCGGTCAGCGTGCCGCCCCCGGCTCGTGTCTGCATCTCGATCTGAAAGAGCCGATCGCGCGCCACCACGTAGCCGAGCGCACGGTACGCGTCGGCCGTGCTGGAGGCGAAGATATGCGGCACGCCCCGGTCATCGTAGGTCACGCTGACCTCGGCGCCGAGTCCCGGAATGCTTCCAGCCGCAATCGGCGGCAACTCGGCCGTCTGCACCGAGGCGAAGAGCCCGTTGGCGGGATCGAGCAGCGGACCGAGCGGAGGCAGCGGGCCCACTGGTCGCGCGCCAACGTAGGCGAGCACGAGCAGTGCGACGAGCGCGGTGACCGATCCGAGCCGGGA
>JBBQNT010000131.1:0-10277 GCA_038330215.1 Gemmatimonadales bacterium | reverse complement strand
CGAAGCAGTTCGTCTCGCGGAGAGTGAAAACATTTCACCTGAGCAGGCGAGACTGCTGCTCACGGACACCGGCACCGCACCACTGCCTCACGCCGTTCGCATCCTCGAAGTTGCCAAGCGACAAGGCGTCACACTCGGCGCGCTCTTCGCCGCCGCCGGCGTCGGCACACACCTGCCCGGCGACGCCGTGATCAGCGCCGAACTCGAGATCAAGTACGCCGGCTATCTGCTCAAAGAACGGAAAGCAGCCTATCGCATGAGCATGATGGGCGAAACCGTGTTGCCAAACACGCTCGACTACCTGACGCTCCAGACACTGAGTATGGAGTCGCGTCAAAAGCTCGAGCAGCGCAAACCGCGAACGCTCGCCCAGGCCGCCAGCATTCCCGGGGTCAGTCCCGCCGACCTTCAAAGCCTCCTCTTTGAGTTGGAACGCGCGAAGCGACGTGGGGAGTAGGCGACGTGGGGTGCTCATGGCTCGGGCTGGTGTGGCGAGGAGTTGGGTAACAGAGAATTCCAAAGGCGCGAAGACGCGAAAGCGCGAAAACAAATCGTGAAACCGACTGACGTTTCTCCGGCGCACACCTTTGTAATGCTTTTGACGTGCGCTTATGACGTCTCTGTTGTGTTCCCAGAAAAGCCTCTTTCTATCGCCCATCTACCCGCAATCCCTCCCTGCACCGTCCGTTCGTGCCTTTGCGGATTTGCGTCTTCCCGCCTTCTGTCTCCCTGATACGCGTAAGCCGGAGCCATACACCCGAACGAACACCGAAATACAACATTCCCGATTTGCCCTGTGCTACGACGCCGTCACCGAACGTCTCCATTGGTGTATGCCTTTGCATCACCTACTCCCTCATTCCCGAGTTCCTACCATGAATGCTAGAATGTTCAGCCGCGTCTTTCCTTTGGTGCTCGCCGCCGCGGTGGCCGTGCCCGTTTCCGGTGTGCTTGCCCAAGACCAGCCTATGCGCCCACCGCCGCAGATCATGATCAGCGCGAATGGCGAGGTCCAGGTGACGCCTGATCGCGCGCGCATATCACTTGGCGTGGAGACGGAAGCGAACTCCGCGCGCGAAGCCTCGCAGCAGAACGCTGCCCTGCAAACGAAGATCATTGCCGCCCTGCGCGCCGCCGGCATCCCTCAGGCCAGCATTCGTACCACCGGCTTTAATGTCGCGCCCAAGCAGGAGTACATCCCGGAGACACGCACCTGGCGCATCGACGGTTATCGCGTCTCGAATATCGTGGTGGTCTTGGTGGAGCCTGTCGCCAAGGTGGGTGAAATCATTGATGCCGCGCTCGGGGCAGGCGCCAATCGTGTTGCCGGACTCAATTTCGAAATCAAGGACGCAACATCCGCGCGTGAGGCAGCCATGAAGCAGGCGGTGGAGCGCGCGCGCCGAGAGGCCGACATCGTAGCTGCCGCCGCCGGTGGACGCATAGTCGGCTTGATTGAAATCAGTGTGAACTCCTTCGAGCCCTCACCGCCCCGCCCCATGATGGAGATGGCGCGCATGGGCCAGGACGCCAGCACTCCCATCAGCGAGGGGACGCAACCCGTAATCGTGAACGTCAATACAAGGTGGGAGTACGCACCGCAGCGGTAAGCGCAGCGATCACAACTGCTGAACAGCTCACGGGGGTCGACCACCAAGGTCGGCCCCTTTTTTTGCCTAAGTGTTTCACGTGAAACGATCAGAACGCTCCCCAATTCCACATTACCATCGCACGTCACCCGCCCAAACCCTCACATTCCCCTCCCATGTTCCACGTGAAACAAGCTCCCTCCAGCTCCGATCCTTTTGCGCGTTTGCGCCTTCGAGAATTCGCGCCCTCTGTCTCAGACCCTGCCCACTCGCCCGCCAAAAGTTGCACGAACTGCCGACGCACCAACACCCGCGAATAGCCAAAACCCGCCCCCAGCACCCCAAACTCCCCTCGTTGTTGGCGATTTTGCCCCCAGACCTGCCCCAAATGCGTCGAGGAGCGCTTCGCGAGTTATGTTTCGCGCTCAACCTCAGCCCCACCATTCAGTGGCCCGTATCCTCGCAATCGCCAACCAGAAGGGCGGCGTCGGCAAGACCACCACCGCCGTCAATCTCGCGGCCTCCCTCGCCGTCGCCGAGCAACGCACCCTGCTGCTCGACGGCGATCCGCAGGGCAACGCCACCTCCGGCATGGGCATCCGACGCGATTCCCTCGAGCGCGGGACTACCTACGAGCTCCTGCTCGGCGAAAAGAGCGTGGACGAGGTGCTGCACCGAGGCGTCCAGTTCAAACACTTGGACGTCGTGCCCGCCACACCCGATCTCGCCGGGGCCGAAGTTGAGCTCGTGGACGCCGAGGACCGCGCCGAACGCATCAGAAACGCACTCGAGCCCGTCAAAGACCGATACGACTATATCCTGCTCGACTGTCCGCCGTCGCTCGGCCTCGTCACCCTCAACATGCTCACCGCCGCCGATGCGCTCATCATCCCGCTGCAATGCGAGTACTACGCCCTGGAAGGGCTCTCGCAGTTGCTCGGCACCGTCCAGCGTGTTCAGGAACACCTCAACCCGCGACTCGATATTGGTGGCGTGCTGCTCACCATGTTCGACGCACGGCTCAACCTCTCCCGGCAAGTCGTCGCCGACGCCCGCGAACATTTCGGCGACCGCGTCTTCGAAACGGTCGTGCCGCGCAATATCCGACTCGCCGAAGCCCCGTCATTCGGCAAGCCCATCGTCGTATACGATGTCGCCTCCGTTGGTGCCCAGGCCTACATGGCCGTCGCCCGCGAGCTGCTCCAGCGCGACAAGGGTGAGCGACTCGCCCCGTCCACCGCGTCCGAATAACAGACAGACACTCTCATGGCCTCTCCCCCGCCAGACTCCGGCCGTCGACTCGGACGCGGACTCGACGCGCTCATTGGCGCCCGCAAAGCGCCGGCACCGAGCCCAAGCACAGCCACAAGCACAACGAAGGCTACCGAACAAACACCGGCATCACATACCGCCCAAGACGGCTCCCTTCGCTCCATTCCGCTCGGCCATATTCGCCCCAACCCGTTTCAGCCGCGAGGGGAGTTCCGCCCCGAACAGTTGGCCGACCTGGAAGCCAGTCTCAAGGCCAACGGACTCATTCAGCCCATCACCGTGCGGCCCGCGCCAAGCGGCACAGGCTACGAACTGATCGCTGGCGAACGACGTTACCGCGCTGCCACTCGGCTCGGGTGGACCGAGATTCCCGCGCTCATCAAGACCGCCGACGACCAGGAGGCGCTCTCACTGGCGCTCGTCGAGAACTTGCAGCGCGCCGATCTCGATCCTATCGAAGAGGCCGAAGGCTACCAACGCCTCCAGACCGAGTTCAGCGCCACGCAGCAGCAAGTCGCCGACGCGGTCGGTAAGGACCGCTCCACCGTGGCCAATGCGCTCCGGCTGCTGCAGCTCCCGGCCAGCGTGCGCCGACTCCTGCAGGATGGACAGATTACTACCGGTCACGCCCGCGCCCTGCTTGGCCTCTCCAGCGAACGCGCCATGGCGGACCTGGCGCGCGAGTCGGCGGCAGATGGACTCAGCGTGCGCGAAGTGGAACGGCGAGTGAAGGCCGTTCGGCCAGGCACCAAACCACCCAAGTCCGCCAGGCCCGTCGCAGGCCAGCAAGCGAAAGACGGAAACGCTGGCACCGCCGAAACGCGCCGTATCGAGGAGTTGTTGCGAAAGCGCCTGCAGACTGCGGTGAAAATCGCCACCACCGGACGGGATCACGGCGAGCTGCAGGTGACGTTTACCTCGAACGAGGACCTCGAACGCCTGCTGGACCTAATGGGAGTATCGTTGGACTAGTCAGCAAATAGCGCCACAATAAAGCCATATATACATCACAAAAGGGCCATATGAGCGCCTTCTCGCAGGTCATCGCGTTCTTAAAGTACTTTCTCAACCCTGGCGCTGCCGTGCTTGCGCTCGCGGTCGTCTCCGCTTGCGGCATCGCCGATAACGGCACCGACGCCGGCGCGGCAGACTCCTTTCGCGTGGCACTGCTCACCCCGGGGCCCATTACCGACCAAGCTTGGAACTCGGCCGCCTACGCCGGACTCCTCACCCTCCGTGACTCGCTCGGCGCCAGCATCAGCCACATCCAGACCAAGACACCCGCGGAGTTCGAGGAGAACTTTCGGCAATACGGAGCCCAGGGGTTTAAGCTCGTAATCGGGCACGGCTTCGAGTTTCAGGACGCTGCCGCGCGCGTAGCGCCCGACTACCCGAACACCGTGTTCGTCTGCACCTCCGGCAACTCGACCGCCGCCAACCTCGCGGGCATGAACTTCGCCTTCGAGGAGGCGTCATTTCAGGCTGGCATGATCGCGGGACAGCTCACGAAGTCAGGCGTAATCGGCGCCATAGGCGGCACAGAGCTTCCGCCGGTACGAGCCAGCTTCGTGGCGTTCGAGCGCGGGGCGAAGCTCACCAATCCCAACGTCACCGTGCTTGTCTCCTACCTTGGCACATGGGAAGACGTGAGCGCCGGCAAGGAGCAGACGCTGGCGCAGATCGCACGCGGCGCCGACATCATTTTCCAGAACGCCGACGCGGCCGGGCTCGGCATCTTCGCCGCCGCCCGCGAACGCGATGTGTTGGCCTTCGGAGCGAACTCCAACCAGAACGACATCGCCCCCGATCACATTATTGGTTCGGTGGTGATCGACCTGGCACGCGCATTCCTCGCCGTGGCCCGCGATGTGCAGTCTGGGAACTTCACCGGCACCGTCTACCAGATGGGACTGAGCAACAACGTGGTGAACCTGGTGCTGAACGACCGCGTCGCGTCACGCATCCCCACGACCCTGCGCACGAGCGTCGATTCCGTAGGTAATGCCATCCGCGAAGGCCGCTTCCATGAGATGGACGACGTGCTGCGGCCGGCCGACAAGCGCGAGCCAGGCCAGCCCTGATGTCCGGCCAGCGTTTCGCACAGCAGTTCGGCGATCGCTTGGGCGCCGACTCCGGCCGTCATACGAGGGACGACGGCGCGAGCGCACACGCCTTGGACGACGTGGTGTCCGCGCTCGACGCGGAACTGCGTACCGCAGACATCACGGACTACGGTGGAGCGCTCAATGGCCTGCAGGTAGCCAACCGCCGCGGTGTCTCGCGCGTCGCCACTGCGGTGGACGCCTCCCGCAACACGATTCTCGCGGCGGCTGAGCTGGGCGCCGATCTGTTGATCGTACACCACGGCCTCTTCTGGGGCGGGGTGCAACCGATTCGCGGCGTCACGTACGATCGTCTGCGCCTGCTCTTCGACCACGACATCGCACTCTACAGCACGCATCTGCCGCTCGACGCACACCCGGAGCTGGGCAACAACGCGCAACTGGCCCGCGCACTCGGTCTTACACCCTCGGCGCCGTTCGCCGAGCACAAGGGTGTCGTCGTTGGGGCACGAGGAATGGCAGACGTGAGTACCGAGGATCTTGTCACGCGCACCACCGAATACGCGAAGACCTACGGCGGCACGGTGCGCACCTCGCTGCCACCACAAGGCCGTCGCACACGTCACTGGGCGATGTGCACCGGCGGCGGCGCCAATAGCCAGAGCCTCCAGGAATGCTACGCGCTAGGCGTAGACACGCTCATCACCGGCGAAGGTCCGCACCATACGGCGGTGGACGCTATCGAGCATGGCCTCTGCATCATCTACGCCGGCCACTACGCCACCGAGACGCTTGGCGTGCAAGCGCTCGGCGCATGGCTCGAAGCGCGCTTCGCGTTGACCTCGTCGTTCATCCTGCAGCCTACGGGGCTGTGACGTCCGCGTGAGCCTGCCCATTGCGTCCGACGGCGCGGGCTCCGACGGCGCGGGCTCCGGCGCGCAACACGCACCGCTCGCGCCGTCGCTGCAGTTGTTCGGCGTGCACAAGGCGTTCGGCGCAGTACCGGCGCTGCACGACGTGAGCATGTGTGTGCGTCCCGGTACAGTGCACGCCCTGCTCGGCGAAAATGGCGCCGGCAAGACAACGCTCATGCGCATCGCGTTCGGACTGCTTCCGGCCGATCGCGGCTCGGTAAGCATTCGCGGTCACAGCGTTGCTGGACCAACGGTGCGCGCTCACAAGCCGTCCATCGCGATCGCGCACAAGCTGGGCATGGTGCACCAGCACTTCACGCTCGTCTCCGCGATGACGGTCGCCGAGAATGTGGCGCTCGGTGCGCATGGCCGGTATTCGCCGAGCGAAGTAGCCGCGCAGATTCGCGCGATCGGCGAACGCACTGGGCTGCGTCTCGATCCCTCGGCTCGCGTGAGCGACCTTCCGGTGAGCGCGCAGCAGCGATGCGAAATCGTGAAAGCGCTCGCGCGTGACGCGCGCGTGCTCATTCTCGACGAGCCCACCGCCGTGCTTGCACCGGAAGAAGCGCAGGCATTGCTGCGCTGGATTCGCGACTTTGTTGCCGAACGCAGCGATCACGCCGTCGTGCTCATCACGCACAAGTTGCGCGACGCGCTCGCAGTAGCGGACGAGGTAACGGTGTTGCGCCGAGGCGCATGCGTGGCCAACGGACCGGCGCGTGACTATACCGAGCAGTCGCTGGCGGACGCCATGCTCGGACCCGGAGAACGCAAGCACTCCGTCACAGAAGAAGTCGTGCCACGAGTAACACCACACACCGACAGTGTCGGAGCGCATCATGTCGTGCTGCAGGCCGATGCACTCAGCGTCACGGACAATCAAGGCGTGACACGCGTGCGAAACGCGTCGTTCACGGTACGCGCCGGCGAGATCGTGGGCATTGCGGCTGTCGAGGGATCGGGACAGGCAGAGCTGTTGCGCGCTGTGGCCGGACTGATGCCCATTGCCGGCGGCAGGCTGCATGTTCCGGACGATGTGGGCTTCGTGCCGGAAGACCGGCATCGCGACGCGCTATTGCTCGATGCATCGCTCACGGAGAACTTCGCGCTGCGGAACGCGGGAACGCGCCGCGGACGTGTGCCCTGGAAAAGCATACGCGCGCGCGCCGAGGGCGTGTTACAGCAGCGCGATGTGCGCGCGGCCAGCGCGCAGGTATCGGCGCGCACGCTGTCCGGCGGCAACCAACAGAAGTTCATATTGGCGCGCGCGCTCGACGATGCACCCGCCGCGCTCGTGGTGGAGAATCCCACACGCGGATTGGACTTCCGCGCGACGGCGGCGGTGCACGATGCGTTGCGAGACGCGCGAGACGCGGGCATCGCGATCCTGTTCTACAGCAACGATCTGGATGAAGTGCTGAACCTCGGCGACCGCGTTCTCGCGATGCACGAAGGCGTGTTGCGCGAAGTACCGCGCGAGCGTGATGCAGTCGGCCGGGCAATGCTGGCGGCGATGTGAGTCCGGACAGCAGTGCGAGAGGGATCAGCTCGGTGACCTCCGCAGGCACCATGAATGCCACGCTGCGCGTCGGCGCGCTGTTGGCGATCACGGCAGCGCTGCTTGTGGGGCTGTTGCTGGTGACCGGACACGATCCCGCACCCGCGTTGCAGGCGCTGTGGCGCGGAGCATTCGGTTCGTGGTACGCGATCACGTCGGCCACCCTCGTGCGCGCCGTGCCTCTCGCGCTTACCGGGCTCGCGGTGGCACTCGCCTTTCGCGCCGGCCTGCTCAACATCGGCGCCGAAGGACAGCTGCTCGCCGGTGCGGCGGCGTCCACCGCAGGCATCGCGCTGCTGGGGCCATCGCTTGGCGTGTTCGCGTTGCCGCTCGTGCTGATACTTGGCATGCTGGCTGGCGCGTTGTGGGCCGGCATCGCGTCGCTGCTGCGGCAGCGTTACGGCGTGCTCGAAGTCATCAGCACCATCATGCTCAACTTTGTGGCGCTCTACGCAGTTGGATGGCTCGTGCGCGGTCCGCTGCAGGAGCCCACGCGCATTTATCCGCAGAGCATCGCGATCGAGAAGGCACTGCGGTTGCCGGTGCTCATTCCGGGCACACGACTGCATGTTGGCGTGCTGCTGGCCGTGCTGCTCGCGTTTGCAGCGTGGTGGTGGCTGCGCAATACCGCGGGCGGATTCCGGCTGCGCGCTGTCGGACTCAACTCCTTCGCAGCGGCGACGTCCGGCGGCATCAGTGTGGGACGGGTGAGCGCGTTCGCGTTCCTCATCAGCGGTGCGCTTGCGGGACTCGCCGGTAGTGTGGAGTACACCGGCGTGACATATGCCCTGTACGAGAACCTGAGCCCGGGCTACGGCTACACCGCCATCGCCGTCGCCCTGCTCGCCCGACTGCATCCACTGGGCGTGCTGGGCACTGCGGTGCTGTTCGGTGCGCTGCAGGCGGGCGGCAACGCCATGCAGCGTGACGCCGGCGTCCCGATTGCGCTGGTGAACGTAGTCGAGGCGGTGATCATTCTACTGGTAATTGCCAGTGACCGCGTTCGCTCGTGGGGCCCGCGCGGCGACGTGCGTCCCGCATCACCGGGCACAACGTCATGACCCCGCTCGACGATTTTCTGGCCGCGGCCGTTCGCACCGCCACACCGCTCGCGCTGGCGGCGCTTGGTGAATGCATCACGGAACGCGGCGGCGTGATCAACATCGGGCTCGAAGGCGCCATCATTTGCGGCGCGCTCGCGGCCACGGTCGTTGCCGGAAGCGTGGGCGTGACCGCAGGCTTCGCAGCGGGCGCTGCGGCGGGCCTTATCGTGACGCTGGTGTTCGCGCTGTTCACCGTCTACCTGCGCGCCGACCAGATCATCACCGGCACGGCGATCACGCTGCTCTCGCTCGGCTTCACGGGACTGCTGTACAAGACGTTTTACGGCGCCACCGGCGTAGGCCTCACGATTCCGACGGCCGGTGAAATTGCGATTCCCGCATTGTCCGCCATTCCCGTAGTCGGGCGCGCGTTCTTTGCGCAGCCGCTCGTCACCTACTCGCTGTACGTGATCGTGCCACTCATGGCGTGGTGGTTCATGCGCACGCACAGCGGGCTCGCGCTGCGCGCCGTGGGGGAAAGTCCGGACGCGGCGCTCGCGGCGGGCGTGAATCCACGTCGCGTACAGGCGCTGGCAGTGCTGGCCGGAGGTGCGTTTGCGGGCGTGGCCGGTGCGACGCTGGTGCTCGCGCAATCAGGAACGTTCGTCGAGGGTATGAGTGCAGGTAAAGGCTTCATCGCCATCGCGATCGTGGTGCTCGGACGGTGGACGCCGTTTGGTGTCGCGGGTGCAGCGCTGCTCTTTGGCGGCGCGAGTGCGCTTCAATACCTGTTCCAATCGCTCGGCTTCACCAACGTGCCGTATCAACTCTTTCTCGCGTTTCCGTACGTGCTCACGCTCATGGTACTGGCGCGGGCCAGTGCACGGACCGCTGCACCCGCCGCTCTCGCACGCCGCGAACTCACGCTCGGCTGACCACCGCAGCGCCCCTGCACCATTTGCTTCATGACATCACTCACGACATCACTCACGTTCGACAATCGCTTCGTCGCAGAGCTGCCAGGCGATCCTGACACGTCCAACCGTCGGCGTCAGGTGACGGGCGCGGCGTGGAGCACGGTGCGTCCCACGCCGGTGCCGGAACCCACGTTGCTTGCTCACGCGCGCGAGGTGGCCGAGTTGGTGGGACTCACGGCGTCCGACGTTGCCTCGCCGGAGTTCGCCCAGGTGTTCGGCGGCAACGCGCTGTACGCGGGCATGAAACCATACGCGGCATGCTACGGCGGTCACCAGTTTGGCAATTGGGCAGGACAGCTCGGCGACGGACGCGCGATCACGATTGGCGAAGTGCTCAACGAACGCGGTGAACGCTGGGAGCTGCAGCTCAAGGGCGCCGGACCGACACCGTATTCGCGCACCGCCGACGGACGCGCCGTGCTGCGCTCATCGGTGCGGGAGTTCCTGTGCAGCGAGGCGATGTTTCATCTGGGCGTGCCCACCACACGTGCGCTGTCGCTCGTGTCCACCGGCGAGCAGGTGGTGCGCGACATGTTCTACGACGGCAACGCGCATCCGGAGCCGGGTGCGATCGTCTGTCGAGTGGCGCCGAGTTTCATACGGTTCGGCAACTTCGAAATCTTTGCTGCGCGTGATGAACGGGCGCTGCTCGAGCAGTTGGTGGACTTCACGATTTCTCGTGACTTCGCGCACCTCACGGGCGACACCGCCGCCAAACGTGCGGCCTGGTTCACCGAGGTGTGCGAACGCTCGGCGCGCATGGTTGTGGAGTGGATGCGCGTGGGGTTCGTGCACGGCGTGATGAATACCGACAACATGTCGATCCTCGGGCTGACCATCGACTACGGCCCGTACGGCTGG
>JBBQNT010000130.1:0-10307 GCA_038330215.1 Gemmatimonadales bacterium | reverse complement strand
CGGACCGGATGTCACGGACGCACTTCGCCCAAGAATCGCGGACGGCGCGTCCTGATGCCAGTGGCAGCTCGCAGTGGCAACGCACCGCGACAGCGCCGATTACGCGCTACTTCGCGCCGAGTGGCTCCTCGCCGACGTTGCGCATGATGCCGAGTCCGCCCACGATGCGTCCGTTCTCGAATACGGGTGCCGAGATGAGCGATCCGAACTGGATGCGTCCGTCCGGGCCCGGATATCGGATCGTGATCTGCAATCGTTCACCGCTGAGCGTGCGACGAATGGTCTCCTCGCCAAGCGCTCGGTCACGGGGATCGATCATGCCGGTGCACGGCTTGCCGATGAGATGCGCGCGAGGCACGCCACCCGCTTCCTCGAGCGAACGGTTCACCGACGTGAAGCGCCCCTCCAGGTCAACGGTGAAAATCGCGTCGGTTGCCTCCTCTACAAGCCGCGTGTAGCGCGCTTCCGACCGCTGCAGCGCCGAGGCGCCGTGACGCTCGTTGGTGACGTCGCGAAGGCAGGCGACCGTGCCGGTAATGGAGCCCACCTCGCTGAGCGGCGCTGTGCTCACTTCAACGAGTCTCCGAGAGCCGTCGGGACGCGCCACCAGACACTCGTACCGCTGCGCTTCACCGTGCAGCGCGAGCGACTCGTAGTGTGCCACATCACGCTCCGACTCCGGGGCCACGAGGTCTCGAACCGCCACGCCCACCAGCGATTCGGGTCGCTCCAGAAGGGCGTGCGCGGCCGGGTTGGCAAAGGCGATCTTGCGTTCGGTGTCTGTGATCACGATCGCGTCCAGCGCCGTTTCCACGACCCGCTGGTAGCGCTCGGCGACGCGACGCGCCTCCGTGATGTCATCGACGGTGACCATCGATCCGCCGTCGGGGTGCGGACCGGCCGTGACGGTGAACACGAGGCCACGACGCGCATTGCGCACTTCGCCGCGCGCCACGGCGCCTTCGCGGCTCGCACGCGCTATCACGTCGTCTTCAGCCGCGATCACGGTATCGCCGAGCAGGGCACGCTGGAAATCGGTACCGATGAGTTCCATCGGCTCATCTCGCCCGCACAACTCTACGAAGTGCCTGTTGCAGCGCACGATGCGGCGACTGTCATCGAGCACGGCGAGCCCGGTGGCGACCGCGTCGAATGCGACCTTCCACTCGCGCGTGGCGCGCTGCACTTCGTCGAACAGGCGCGCGTTGACGATGGCCACCGACACCTGATCGCCCAGTCGTTGCAGGATGCGCACATCGTCTTCGGTGAACGGCGAGCTGCGATTGATGACGGCAATGGCGCCGATGATGCCGCGTGCGGTGGTGAGCGGCGCGATGACGGTGTTCTGGATCGGTGCGATGCGCTGCAGCGGCGTGTAGGCGCCGTCCTCGCCTGGCAGCGAGTTCGAGAGCACCTGCCCGCCGGTGGTGGTCACGCGTCCGAGCAACGAGCCTTCGAGCGGGACATGGACGCCCGCGAACAGGTCGGCCGCGCCGGTACCGGCCACGATGTGCAACCAGTCGCCGTGCCGAAGCGCGATGCACGCGCCCTGCGCCTGCAGCAAGGCCACCGCGTGACGCAGAATGAGGTGCAGCACTTCACCCGGACGCAGCGATTCTCCCACCGCGCGCGCCACATCGGCCAGCGCCTCCGTCTGCCGCCGCTCACGTTCGCTCTCGCCGTAGCGACGTGCGTTGGCGAGCGCCGTGGCCGCCTGCGACGCCATGATCGTGACAACTTCTTCGTCTTCGGCGGTGAATCGTCCGCTCGCCGTGGCGTGTACGGCCAGCACGCCGAGCAGGCGGATGCCGGTCATGACGGGTACAGCGAGTACCGATCCGGGCGGACCGAACTCGGCCACCGTTTCCCCCATGATGTCGAGCGCGGCGAGCGGTGACCACGGCTCCCCCGTGCCGCGCTCGCTGGTGTCCGAGGTGGCGCCGGTGCGAATGGCCCGGCCATTGCGTGCCACTTCGGCGATCACGCCATCCATGAGCGGACGCACGATACCAGACGGCCGCTCGCTGGATCCGACCAGTCGCACGAGTGTGCGGCATGTGCCCGCCGCCAGATCCGGTGCCGCGAGCATGACGCCGTCGGGGTTCGTTGCGCGCGCCACCTGACGGGCGAGCTCGCGAACGATCTCGCCTTCGTCGAGTGAACGGGCAAGGGCTGTGCCCGCCTCCTGCAGTCGCTGCAGCCGTTCGGCGCGGCGTTGCGCGAGTGCCTGAAGCGTGTCGTAGGACAATCGCCCGCCCAGGTGTCTGATCAGTGCGATCACCTCGAGCTCGCGATGCAGATCGGGGCGACGCTCCCGATCCGAGTCGGACAGCATGACGGTGCCGAGCGTCTCGCCGGCAGAACCGCGCACCAGCGCGACAATGACGTCGAGCGGCGTCCAGTCGCCGGGCTGGAGACGCCGGGCCGGTTGACAGGCCCAGAGCTCGCGCGCCACCCACGGATCGTCGCCCGGCAGTCGGTAGAAAGAATCCTTGCCGTACGAGGTGAGCACGGGCATGCGCTGCCGCCAAATCACGCCCGGCAACGCCTGCATCGCGTCGGGTGCCGACGCCGGATCAATGTCACCGGCCGACGCGATGTTGCGCGGCGAGAGGTTCGCGTCGCGCAAGACGACCATTACACGCCCGAATCCCCAGCGATGTAGCACGTCAGCAGTCACCCGCAGCCGCGCAGGCGAAGAGACGGCCTTGTCGAGCGCATCGAGTGCGGTCGACAGGTCCATATCCGGCGGAGCGGCGACGGAGAAAATCGTGTCGGGCATGTCCGCAAGTGACGACTGAGGGGCATGTCCCGAAACGAAACATCCGGCGATGTGACCCCCGGAGACTACCAGGCCCAGCTGCGAAAGAAGTCGATGCCGATTTGCGGGGGCGTCTGCTGGAACGTGCGCGACGCGCCCGGACGGCCGCACGTTGACGCCGAGCTGCCCGGTTCGATGCCGAGCGCGGCGGAGAAGCGGTTGTCGAACTGGCGCTCGAGCTTGACGCCGAGTCCCTGCGCGAACAGGGAGAGCTGGTCCGCGCCGCTCGCGCTCTGCGGGGCGAGTCCGCACAGGCCGGTCGTGATGCTGAGGAACGTGCGCTGTCCCACCTGGCCGCCCACGCCAACGCGCGTGGCGGCGAGGATGCCAAGCCCGCTTTCCCGAAGGTTGGTGGCCTCGCCGGGATTGAGCGCCGTGGGTTCAACCTGCACAAGATCGAAGCGACCACCTGCCAGCCGGCTCGACAGGTAGCTGCCCGCCAGGCGCAGGGCCAGCGTTGCGCCCTGTTCGGCGTACGGTGTGCCGAACAGCGCATAGGCCGGCTCGCCGGTCACCAGGTACGACAGCATGTCACTTTCGGGCAGCGGCGGATTGTCCGCGCTGCTCAGCGTGAGCGTTGGCTGGTTGAGCGTTCCGCCCATGCGCACGCGTATGCGCACATCCTGCCGATTGGAGTTGGGCCGCTGCTGCCGCACCACGTGGAGCGCAGCGATATCGAGCGCGGGATCGAGATCGGGATCACCGAAGAAGCGGATCGTGCCGCGCTCGACGTCGAACGTAGGGCGCGCGAGGCCGAGATTGAGTTGGTAGGTGCCGCGCTGCACCGTGAGCGAATCGGCCAGTGCGAGTCGGGCCAGGCCGTCACGCGGATCGACGGAACGCGTCAGACGCAGCCCGCCGCCAAGCTTGATGTTGGCTTCGGGCGAACGCAGCCACACGTCGTCACCGATTGCCAGACGCACATTCTGCAGCGAGAGCCCCTGCACGAACGCGTTGGGCGCAGCGGCAAGCAGCGCGTCCACGCGCACGGTGGTGGTGTCGATGAGATCGAGATCCGCATCGAGGTCGAGCGCGCGGCGCTGGCTCAGCGAGTTGAGGAACACGCGTCCGCGGTCCACTCGTATACCGCCCTCGAGCGACGCGTCGTTGCGCGGACCGATCAGCCTGAGTGGACGCACGGTGGACACATACAGCGTGGCCACACGCGGCTTGTCCATCGCGAGGAACGAGTTGGATGCGAGACGCAGATCGAACACCGGCGCGTCGAGTGATGCGATGGTGATCGTGCCCGACACCGACATGGTGTCCGCTCGCGACTCGCCGCTGCGCGCAACGATGCGCCGCACGTCAATGGTATCGCCAGCCAGCCGCACGTCGGCGGACAGCCCCTGGAGGCGAATGTCGAGCGGCGCAATGGTGATCGCGGCATCGACGACCGCAAGGCGTCCCGTGAGCCGCGGACGCTGCCATGAACCGGTGAGCGCGATATCGGTGTCAAGCGTTCCGACACCACGCTGCAATGAGGGCACGATCGATTCGAGCAACGCGAGGTCCACAGCGTCACTCGTCACGCGACCGGTAAGCGGTTCATCGAGCAGGCGCTGTCGCCCGCGCACGAAGGCGAGGTCCATCGGCAGCACGGCGGACGCGGTAAGTGCCGGCCGGCCGTCGACGTTGAGCGACATGTCCGCCGCCACGCGGCGATTTGCGTAGCGCGCCGTTGCATCGAGCTGATCGAACGAGATGCCGCCGAACTGCGCTTCGCGAAGTGCGACGCGTCCGGTGAAGTCGGGTTGCTCACGCGTGCCCGACAGCCGAAGCGTCGCGCCGATGCTGCCCTGCCACGACGCGTCCGGGCGCACGAGCGCACCGATCTCGGCGAGTGGCACTTCATCTGCCTGCAGTTGCCCGACGACGCGTCCGTCAGGCGCGATGCTGCCTCGCAACGACAACGAGCCGCTGCTGGTATGCTGCCAACGCATGGAGTCCACGCGTCCGGTGCCGCCCGGGCCGAGCATGAGGTCAACGGGCCACGCGAGTGAGAATCCGCTCGTCGGTTGTACGAGCCGTCCGCCTCCCACGCTGCTGCGCGCTGCACCAGCTGCGAGGGCGAGGGTGCGTACATCGAACTGCTCGACGCGCACGCGTACGGAATCTGCGTTGCGCGCCGCGCCGCCGGACAGCGTGATCGTGGCGTCGGCGGGCGTGCGCAGGGACACCGCAAAGCGCGACGGTATGCCGTCGACGATGTCCGCATCGGCGACGATGGCCTCGGCGTCCACGCCGCCGAGTTGCGCGGAGTCCACGGTGAGGCGACCGGAACCGCGTGCGCGGCCGAACACGTCATCGAGCGTTGCAGTGAGCATGGCGCGTCCCGCGACTGAGGTGCCGACCAGCACGTCGCGCGCTTCGCCAACGACGTCGGCATGTACACCAATCGTGTCCATCGTGTCGAACGACGAGGCAATGGCCACACGCCACATCATGGTGCCAGCGAGCGGCTCGCTGCGCGCGGAGTCCGCCGCGGGCGCATCGGCCACTGCGAACAGCCCCGCACGTCGCAGGATATCGCGCAAGCCGCCAAGTGAATCGGCGTCCACGCGCAGGCGAAGTGTGTCGCGATTGGCCGCAATGAGACCAACCGCGCCGCTGCCTACCGTTCGGAACGCGGCGCTCTCGAACGCGAGCGAGTCCACATGCATGCGTCCGTCATCGAAGCGCAGGGCCATGGTGCCCGTGTACACCGGAACGCCCCCGACGCGCGAGGATCGTTCCGAGAGCTCTGCCCGTACGGTGCCGGCGAGCGTCGCAAGTGACGCGCCTCGAACATCGAGATCGGCGTTCAGGCCAAGGAAGGTGGTGGGAAGCGTGCTGTCTGCCAGCAGCGTGCGCAGATCACCACCGGCCAGTCGCATTCGTCCCACGGCGCCGAACTCCGGCTCGAACGCGTCGAGCGTGCCAGTGAACGCCAACTCCCCGCCCGCTCCCGCGAGCGCGGTCTCGAGTGAGAAGCCTTCGACGGTACCACGCGCGCGAATCGGGCCAACGGCCAAACCGCGCAGCGGCAGTCCCGGATACGAGCGCGACAGGGTGGTGAACGAAAGCGGCGCCGCGGTGAGGTTTACATCGAAGCCGGTGCCCTGATCGAGCAATGTGATGCGGCCGTCGCCGGAAACGAACGACGTGTCGCCGAGCCCGTCGTAGTGTGCAAGTTGTGCCTTGGAGAAGCGCACGTCGGTCCACACGGAGTCGAGGCGCAGCGTACCGGCGAGCGTGCCGGTGAGATCGGGAAACATCGGATTGACGAATCTGGGCGTGCGCAGATCGAGCCGTTCAAGTTCGACATCGGCGCCGAGGAACACCGCGAACGCCGGTTCGTACACGTTGAGCATACCGCGCACCGTGCCACGCGTGATGGCGCCTGGCACATGTTCGTCCGAGTAGGCCAGTCGCGCCTCGTCGAGCTGAAAGCGCGTCACACGACCGCCTCGCGCGTTGACTCGACCCCTGAGCGCACCGCGCCAGTCGTACGGGAACGGTCCGGCGTTCATCCACCGCATGAGATCGGTGTGCATCGGCTCGAGGTCGAGCCCGATGTCGCTGATGCGCAGGATCGTGTCGCCCACGGAGAACGTCATGCGTCCGCGCAATCGCGATTGCAGAGCGCGCGCGTCCATGTTCGTGATGATGTACTCGATCACGCGCACGTTCTGCGGATCGTTCCGGATGTGCAGCTCCGCGCTGCCGCCACCAACATGCGGGAGCACGGGACTGACCCACGCGACGTCGCTGAATGCAACGGAGTCGGCGCGCACCTTGAGATCCCATCGCATGGGCAAGCCGCCGCCCCACACGATCTTGCCTTTCACCGTACCGCCCGAACCCGGCAGGTGAACGCGCCCCGCATCCACCCAGGCTGAGTCCTTGATGATGCGCACGTCGCCGGACATGTTCTGGAACCAGAAGGGCGGATCGGACTCCACCGCATCGAGCCGCCTGACAGCGAATCGCAGGCCGGCGGTATCGGGATGCGCAATCACCGACGGCCCGAGCGATGTGAAACCGCGTGTCCAGCGCCGGATCTTGACGAGGCGATCATCCTGGCGGCGCACCTCGAGATCACGTCGCGCCAGATTGAAACGAATCGCGCTGTCGCGACGCGCGCCGCGCAGGGAATCGGCAGGACGCCACTGCTCCACGACCGCGAGGGACGCCTCGATGATTTCCGCGCTGTCGACACGGATCCAGTCACCGATACCGCGCAGGCGAGGTGTGATCGGCGTCAGTGCCACATTTCTTCGCAGCGCGCGCCGCCAGTTCCAGTCACCCTGTCCATAGTCGACGAGGTAGATATTGGGGCGCATCACCTCGGCAAAGCGCACAACGATGCGACGGTCGAGCAAATCGCGCAGGTCGTATTCGAGTTGTACGGGTCCGGTGCGCAGAACGGGCGTGCCGTCGGGCGCGATGAGGTCGAGCGAATCGATGGTGAGATTGCTGAACAGGTTGCCGCCGATTCGGCCGACGTACAACTCGCCTGGGATCGCCGCGCGCGCGACGGGCAGCAACGTCTGTCGCAACAGTCCGCGCCCGCGATCGGTTTGCGTGAGCACTGCGCCGGCGCCAATGGCGAGCAGCAGTACGCCGAGCAGCAGGCCGGCCGCCGTGAAGATGATCGTGCGCGGACGGGCCATGTTAGAATGCCTGCCCGATCCAGATACTGGGATTCAGTCGCCGCAGGAATCCGGAACGCTGCGCCGGCCGAAACGTGGTTGGGCATGCGCCCGACTTCTGCACCGGGGGCGCACCAGCCTCCGCACTCGCGACCGCAAGCGTATTGCCGGGACTCACGCAGTAGAGCGGCGCGACTCCAGCCTGCAGCGGTGCATTGAAGTAGGCCGCGCCCGCCGGCAAGCGATACGCGTTGTATCCGATGTCGATGCGAATCGCGCCGAACGGCGAGGCAATGCGCACGCCGAGTCCCGGAGTCCACTTCGTGCCGGGCGCGTTCTCGCCGAGTTGCTGCACACCTATCACATCGCCGCGATTCCACAGTCGCCCGACGTCCGCAAATGCCGCCCACGACAGCAGTCCGCTCAACACGGGGCTCGGCACCTGCAGCTCCAGATTGCCCACGAGCAGCGTATTGCCGCCCACCGGCACGACGCGCTCCTCGAACGTGCTGGTGTCGGCGCGATAGAATGTCGCGCCACCTTCGGTGACTTCACTGAACTCCGGGACGATGTAGACGGCCGGCCCGAGTTCGTTCTGTCGGAAGCCGCGCACCGTGGTGGGACCGCCGGCGTACAGACGTTCCTGTGGCGGAATGAATCCGCCGACCGACGGCTGCGAACCGCCGCCGATCACCATGCCACCGCGCACGTGCGCAAGCAGAATCGCGCCTGCGCCAAGTGAGGTGTACCACGTTGCGTCGGACACAAAGCGGTTGAACTGCTGCGACTGATCCGATCCCACGAGCGTGCTGGCATGACGCACGTCGAAGCGCAGCGTGTAGCCCGCGGACGGGCGCAGCGGATCGTTGACCGCGTTGTACGTGGCCGTGTAGCCGAGCGCCGCGAGTCGCGTGTTGCGCTGGAGGAACGAGCGCGACTCCGCATCGCATGAGTTGAACACCGCACAGAAGAACGCGGGCTCCGCTTCGGTCCGACCGAGCTCCATCTGGTAGCTCAGCGTACTCGGCACGCGCGACTGCAGCGGATTCGTGATCGACAGCGCCCCGCCGATGGGCGTGCGCCGCAGGAAGGCGCGATACTCGCTGAGGGTCGAGCTGTACACCGAGACGGTGGGAACACGCGATCGACGACTGGTCACGGGCTGACGCAGCGTGAGGCCAACGTAGTAGTTGAGTGTGCGGCTGTAGGGATCCTGCCGCGCCTGCTGCTGACAGAGCTGTTCCGCACCGTCAAGCGGTGCGCCGAGGCCAAGTTTCGACACGCGCCCGGTGATCTCGAGGCGGGGGGCCCACGTCGTGAAGTCACGATCGGTATACGCGCCCTGCATGCGCACGCAGTCGAGCGTGGCCCACCCGATGCCGCCTTGTGCAGAGAAGCGGTCTCCCTCGAGCAGGCGCACCGTGAGGTCGATGACACTGTCACCGGCCGTGGGCTCGCGGTCCAGCTGCAGGTCCACGCGGCGAAACGCATCGAGTTGATACAGAGAACGCTGCGCAACGATCAGGTCGCGCGCGCTGTACCAGTCACCCGTGTTCACGTTCATCGCGCGGCGTACGGTGGCGTCGGATACGCGCACATTGCCGCTCGCCGAATCCACGACGATGCGCACGTTGCCGATGCGGGCACGCGTGCCCGGCACGGCGACGACTTCGACGTCGGCTGAACGCGCCCGCTCATCGGTGGTGTACGCCAGCAACGCTTCGGCGCCCGCCCAGCCGGTGTTGCGCAGGTCGCGCACGAGCGAATCGCGCCCCGCTTCGAGTGCCTGCCGGTCGAACAGCCCACCCGCGCGCAGCGGAAACGCGTCGAGCAGGGAGTCGGCGTGTGGCACGTTGTGCAAACCGCGAATGCTCAGCGACGTGACACGCATCGGCGCGCCTTCGGTGATGGTAAACCACACGTCGATGAGCCCGGGGCGCACGGTCTCCACGATCGTATCAACCTGCACTTCGGGATAGCCGCGTTGTTGATACAGCACCTGCAAACGCCGTACGTCCAGCGCAAACTCACCCGGATCGAGGCAACGTCGCGTACCGAAGATCGGCAGGCCAGCCAGCGTGGAAGGCTGCGTCGCGACGGCCGACGTCAGCTCGAAATCGGTGAACGCCGAGTTCCCGGTGAAACGTCGCGTGCGCACTTCGCGGTCGCCGCGCTCGCACGAAAAGTCCTGCGCCGACAGCGCCCCGGGCGCGATCGTGCACGTCATCAGCACACCGATCGCGAGTGCGGCGTGTCGAACAACGTGCGCAACACGGCGGCGAACATGACGGCGCGAGAGTGCACCACGTGCGGTCCACGTGACGGCTTCACGGCGCATGCGCGGGCAATCGGGAACGGCGATAATGTTGAGGGGGTCCGAGGAATCGTGCAGATTCCCAATTATACCCGCTTCCCCTCTCCACGGCCCTCTCGTGCACATGCGACTTCCCCCTCGCCGCTCCGCGCTGCTCTCCGCCCTCGCACTGCTGCTGGCGGCCTGTCAGGGCGCTGACCGAAGCGAACAGCGTCACACGCTCGTCGACTCGCGCGACTGGGAGGATCCACGATCGCTCGATCCGGCGCGCTCCACCGACGTGCCCACTGGCCGCGCGGTGGCGTATCTCTTCGATGGCCTCACGCGATTCGCGCCGGACGCGAGCGTCGAGGCCGGCCTCGCCGAGCGCTGGGAAACATCCGACGATGGGTTGCGGTACACGTTTCACCTGCGCCCGAACGTGCAGTTTCACGATGGACGCGCGCTCCGGGCATCGCACGTGATCGAGAGCTTCCGCCGCGTGCTCGATCCGGGCTCCACGGGTGGACGCGGCTGGCCGCTTTATCCGATCAAGGAT
>JBBQNT010000129.1:0-10328 GCA_038330215.1 Gemmatimonadales bacterium | reverse complement strand
GTCTCGCCGAGCACATCGTCGGTTGGGAGCGCAAGAGTACGCACCTGCGGCAGCAACTCGAGCAGCGGATCGAGCGCGCTGGCGCCAAACTCGGGATATGCCGAGTGCGCCTCCCGTCCGCGCACGCGCACTATCACGCGCTGCGCACCCTTGGCGCCGGACGCGAGCGTGCTCTCGGTCGGCTCTCCGTTCACGAGCCACCGACTCGTGGCCGGCAGTCGATTGGCCATGCGCGCGCCCGGTGATCCCTTCTCCTCGCCCACCACAAGCAGGAGGTCGACGCGCTCCTCGCCCGAGTCGGCGAGTTGTTGAGCCGCGACAAGCATCGCAGCCGCGATGCCCTTCGCATCACACGCACCTCGGCCGTACAGGCGGCCGTGGTCCAGGCGAGGCGGGATATACGGGGGCACCGTGTCGAGGTGGGTGGAGAACGTGACTCCCCCGCCCGCTCGAGTGGCCCAGACGTTGCTCCGTCCGGGCTCGACTTCCTGCAGGGTTACGTTCCAGCCGCGAGCGACAAGCCAGCGGCCGACCACGTCCACCGCTTCGCGTTCGCGGCCGGTGGACGAGTCTATGGAAAGCAGTTCGGTGGCCAGAGCGACGACGTCAGTCATACGTTCAAAACTAACGCCGCGTTCGCTAGACCGTGATGGCGAGTCCCCGGTAGATGCGTGACCGGTAGCGGCTGTCTTCCTGATCCGGCAACGGTGCGCTGGCGAGCAGCACAGCGTGTGCGAAGCGCTCCTGCTCCTCAGCCTGCTCATGCGCGTCACGCGGTTCCTCCGATCGTACACGCCGCGTGAGGTTGATCTGGTTGACGGGCACGTTGTGCACCAGCCGCTCATTCTCCACGCCCAGCGTCGCAGTCAGTGCGTGCAGCGTCGTCTTGACGAAGTTCGCAAGCGCAAACTCGGCGTGCGTCGGATGCACCGGCACGTCCGGTGTCACGAGCACCAGGCGCACGTTGTCGAACAGGGAGATCTTGCGAGCGACGCGGAAGTGATGAGTCAGGTGCTCCTCCACCAGGCTCGCAAAGCCCGCCGCGTCGAGTGCCGCGGAGCCATCCTCGCGAAACATCTCTCGCGCCAGCGGCGTGAACGGCGTAGAGACGACGGCGGCGGGCGGTCCGCCAACTCGCAACGCCTCGTCCATGCCCGCCTCGAGATCGGCGCCCACGACAATGCTGTGTACACGCTCGTTGCCGAGCACGATGCGCAGGAGGTCACGCGTCTGTTCCGCAGCCTCGGGCGTGCGCGTGAGCAGCATGATGCGGCCCACATGGCTGTACTCGAGGGCCATGCGGGCCGCGCGTGCGAGGTGGGGATACAGATACTCACCGATCAGCCAGATGGTCTGCTCGCGCATCTTCGCCACGCGCTCCGGCTTGGCGCGCCCGAAGAGCTCCCGCTCCGTGATGGTGCGTTCCTGATGCAATCCACCCGACGGCTGAAAGGTCTCGCCAGAAACGGCGCGGTCGGCCAGGAAATACACCGTGGCCAGGGCAACCTCGAGCTCGCTCGGCATGTTGCGCAGATGCAGCATGCCAAGCACGCCCTTCCCAATCTTCTTCGCTTCTCGCTGGATGTCATCCTTGTCGATGAACGGTTCGGCGGGCTCCGGCAACGCGAGCAGCCAGGCGTCATCGTAGCGCGGCCCGTCAGCAGGCAGCTCGAGAAATCGTCCGCCGAGGCGCAGGCGGGCGACCAGGCGCTGCGCGATGCTGCGTGTCATGAGGAAGGACCCACAGGTCGCCTCGCTGTCCGAGGCGAGCGATTCGCTGCGGACCGATTCCGCGAAGCGCCGAAGCGCAACTGGGGCCTCCGCAGATGTCGCGAGTGCATCCACAGCGTTGCTTGCGAGCAGGCCGAGCACATCGGTCACAGCGGCGCCCGCACGAACCGACTCGATGACGGCCTTGTAGATCGCGTTCAGACGTCGATTCTCGAGAATGAGCTTGCCGCGACGTTCGAACAGACCCGGCTTGCCGCCGACACCGCGAAGGCGATCACCGTCTACCGGGCCCGGAGCAATGGCATTCACCTGAATCTCAGGGCCGACGAAGCGCGCAAGGTTTTCGGTAAGCGCGCGCTGGCCCGCCTTTGACACCGCGTAGTCAGCACGATTCGGGTACGGCACGGCAATAAATTTCTCGCCGCCAAAATACGACGATACGTTCAGTATGTATCCGCTGCCTTGGGCCTTCATGATCGGCACCAGCTTCTCGATAAGCGAATAGTTGGACACAAGGTTTGCATTGAGCGTATTGCGCCACGCCTCCACATCCATGTCCACAACCATCTGTTCCGCGCCCGCGACGCCTGCGTTGTTGACGAGATAGTCCACGCGCCCGAAAGCAGCGAGCGTTTCGTCCACCGCGCGCTGCAGGCTTTGTTCGTTGGCGACATCGACATCCGCGACGACCTTCACGCGATCGTCCGAGTCGTGGTAGCCGATATCCTGCAACTCCGACGCGATGCTCGCGCGCATTTCCTCGAGCTGATCGGCACGACGTGCGACCAGCATGACACGCGCACCGCCGACGGCGAGCAGGCGCGCCAACTGTCCGCCGATGCCCGCGGAGCCTCCGGTGACGAGCGCAACCTTGCCAAGGTGCAGTCCCATCACGTTCTCCATCCATCCGAAATTTGCGCGTCTTGAGCCGGTTGCCTGCACAATGGAGAGCGGCAGGTACAGGTTCACCTGACGGATTCGGCGCGCGGTATATAGCAAACGCGCCGTCTGCCCCGCGGCAAACGGCACTTCTTCCGGCTCCCGATTGCCCCACCGAACCATCTGGTTGGACCATTCCTCGAAGCGTCGTTCACCACTGCCCTGCTGCACCTCGGTTTCGTCGCGCCATACGCGACACAGCTGCTCGGTGGCCGCGCGCAGCACATCGGCGTACGTGTTGCCGGCGCCGTCGTCACCGTTGGTCATGAACACCACGCTCGGCGCCGACGGCAGCGACTGCTCGACATCTTTCCAGTACACCGTGAGTGCGCGAGCGAGCAGCATGGCACCGGCGATTTCTCCATCGAGAAATGCGGACACATCGCTGTCGCTCGCCTCCACGAATCGGCCGCGAAAACGCCACGCACCGAACGCCGGCATGATGATGGCGCCGTTGACGACGAGCTCCTCGTTCCGCAGCGACTCGAAGAGTCGATCGACCGTGTCGGGACGCATGCGATCGAGCAGCACGGGCCGGATGCGTCCGTCGAGGTCGGTCGCGGCGAGCGCTTCCTGCACCGCCTGCACGCCCTCTTCGGAGCCGAGTCCGAGCACGACCTCGGCGCCGCGCTCTGCCTGCACGCGGGCGATGGTGAGCGCGTCCTTGACCTGGTCGCCGGCGGCGAGCAACACGCGCACACCGGTGCCGTCTACCGTACGCAACTCCGGCCGCGACACCCACGTGCTGCGCGACTCCTGTCGCACCTGCATGCCATGCGTGACTTCGAAGTTGTGGCCGTTGAACGCGGCGGATTCATCGCTGGCAAGGAATACGATGGTATTGGCGACATCCTCCACCGACGGGAAGGTGCGTTCGGGTGGTGCGCCATCGATAGAGCGCGCGAGCGTCATGAGCTCGAAGTTCTCGCGGGCCGTGGTACCGTCCTCCGCACTGCGCAACTTGTCCATGGCGGCGAACACCGTGCGTATGCGCTCCGAGCGGATGGGACCGGGAAACACGGTATTGACACGAATGCCCGACGGTCCCACTTCGGCCGCAAGCTGGCGCGAGAAGCTGTTGAGCGCGGCCTTCGGCACCACGTAGGCAGCACGACCGTAGTACCGCGTGCGGGAGAAGATCGTGGACACATTGATGATCGTGCTGCCCGGCAGCATGTGCGGCACCGCAGCACGAACAAGGTTCCACGCGATGCCGAACAGGTTCCGCGCAGCGGCACCCACCGTCTCGACTTCGCGAATGCCAACTTCCGCGAGTGCGTCCAGTTCGCCGTTCGTAAACGGAATATCACGCAGGCGACACTTGGGGCCGGCCGATCCGGCGTTGTTGACGAGCACATCGATGCGGCCCGCCTTCGTCATGACCTGCTCGATGCCCATACGCACCTGCCCTGGCTCCGCACCATCCATCACAACGGTGAGAATGCGAGCCGCGGGCACGCGCAGTTCTTCACGTAGCGCGGCCTTCGCTGCGTCGAGTCGATCCTGGCTGCGCCCGCTCATGACGAGTGTCGCACCCTCGCGCAGCACCTGTCGCGAGATCTGCGTGCCGATGTTGCCCGCCGCGCCGGTGATCAACACGACCTTGCCCGCGAGGCGTCCTCGCGGCGTGCGTCGACGCTCCGGCGTGGTCGGCGTACCGTCCGCGCTCACGCCGCACCTCCCGGCATCGCAGCCCAGGCTTCATAGAGCTCGTCACGTGAACGCAGTCCAGTCGCCGGCAACGCATGGTTCACCACGTACGTGGCGCCGGCATGACGGTTTTCCCACATGGCCTGATGTGCGTCGGGCAGCTCGTGCCACGGCACGACGGTTGGCGCGGTCACGTCGAGCTGGCCGGCAGCGAGCATTTGGTTCATTCGGACTACCTCATAGGCGTTGCACAAGTGTGTACCGAGTATGCTGAACGTCGGCAGCAGGATTCGGCGCTGTCGCATCCACACCTGCGGAGCGTAGAAACTGTACCGGCGCGACTTCATGTCTTCGGCATACACGATGCGGCCACTGAACGGCTGCACCAACGCGGTGGACGCAGCAAGCGCATCGTGTGCCGCGCGTTCGAAGATGAGATCGGGCGCACCGCGCGGGTTGTCGGAGGATCGCAGCAACCGGCCGACCGCTTGTCCAAGCGGCTTGATGGTGCGCTCCTGGAATGCACGAACGGCTTCCTTGAACGCCGCCGGCTGCGTGCGCACGTCGGGCAGCGGCGGCATCGTGTCCGGCCACTCGAAGTCCACCGACGATCGGCGTCGCAACTCATCGATGGAGATGACGCCGGCGAGCGAGTCACCGAAGCCCAGCGATCGCACGAACTCGCGTTGTGCGTCACGGTAGCAGACGACGGCGATGCGAGCGCGACGCGCCGCGGCCGCTTCGATCGCTTCGATGCCGGCGGGGTCGACCAGTGCATCGGCATCGAGCCCCGGACCGTAGTATACGAGCACCGATTCGCCCGCGTTGAGCTGGGCACGTTCAAACATCGTGGCAACCGGAACCGCGCCTGGCTTGCCAGCGAAAGTGAAGTGGTAGCCGGTGGACGCGCCGTAGAACGCGAGCGCCCCGCCGTGGCCAAGCAGCTGCACACTGCGCGGGAATGACTGTTCGCCGGCGTGGGAGATCACGTAGTCTGCGAGTTGCCCGTCGTGCTGTGCACGGAACGCATCGAGCAATGCCGTGCCCGCCTCCTCCCACGCCGCGATGGCGTGTGCCGTTCCCGGCACTGGCGTGAAACACTGCGCGATGTCAGGTGACTTGCGATTGATCGCGCCGGTGGCGCCAACCGCTCTGATGGCCTCAGCGCGTGCGTCGCTCGACACGAGGCCGGTCACCTTCACGCCTGCCGCGACCGAGGTCTTGAGCGCCTCGAGACCGGTGCCGGTCGCTGCCCCTTCCACGAACATCGTGCGTCCACCCTGAATCCCGAGCGTGGTGAACAGCGCGCGCACCACCGTGCCGAGGTTCAGGATGTACGACCCCGCCGCTTCGAGCGTGACGTCGGGTGGCAGCGGGTGACACTGTGGCGCCTGCACGAGCAGGAACTGCTGGTGACTGCCCTCGAACGTCTCGTAGCCCTGAATGCGAAAGTCCGCCGACATCGGATCACGTCCGGCGAGCGGCGAAAGCAGCGAACTCTGTCCGGAATAGATCGTGACGAGATCGCCCACGCGTGTACGTCCGTCGGATTTGACCGCGTCTCCTACCGCGACCACGAGTCCAACACCGCCCGAACCGGTCACCTGTACATCGCGATCGTGCGAATCGAACGGCGAGACGGGAATGCCGGTGATCGCCCAGATGTCGTTGAAGTTCACTTCGGACGCGAGTACGTACAGCAGGACATCGTTGGGCCCGGGTGTTTCGACGGGCACGACGACCTGCTGTTCGACATCCTTCGGTTCACCGTGTCGCGGCGCTCCGGTGAGCGGATCCTTGATCACGCCGAGTCCGTACTGCCACGCGGGCAGCGGCATGAGTCCCGGGAAGAACGGCGTGCCAACGGGTAGCAGCTCGCCCTGCTCCACCAGCGAGCGTTCGCGGTCGGCGCCGATGATCGCGTCGCGCCTCACGGGAAGCGGTGCGCTCGCACGATCGAAGAACGCGCGGATTCCCGCCTTGCCGCCCTCAGGATCGACCACGGCCTCGGCGAACAGCCTCGCCTCTCGCGCGAGTCCGGCCGACAGCCCGCCGGTCCATCCCGCGCGCACTGCCTCGATCACACGCGCTGCCGGCTTCGCGCGACCAACCGCGTCGGCCTGCGCCATGAGTCGCCTGACTGGCGACAATGCCAGGGCGCTGTCGAGATCGAGTGCGGACGGCTGCTCCCACGCGGCGCGTCGTTCGCGCACGTGCTGAAATTGCTTGCCGAGCTTGCTGTGCTCGGGATTCTTCACGTAGTCGCGCACCAGCGCCGACGCATGCGCCACCACATCGTTGGCATCGCTCACTACCATATCGACCAGACCGATCGACTCGGCTTCCTGCGCATCGATCGTACGGCCACCGACGAGCAACTCGATCGCCTGCACCAACCCTTCTGTGCCGTCCCGATCCGCGAGCAATCGCGTGAGGCGCTGGGTGCCGCCGTACCCCGGCAACAAGTTGAGGCGGATCTCAGGCTGTGCAAACTGCGCCGTGCGTTCCGCGAGGCGGACGTGGCACGCGAGTGCGAATTCCATGCCACCGCCAAGGGCGACGCCGTTGATGGCGGCAATGCACGGCTTGTTCATACGTTCGATCGTGCGGAACGCGAGATGCGCCACGTTGGGCAGCGTGACGGCTTCTGCTACCGTGTGTACATCCTCGAGCAACTGCCGGATATCGGCGCCGGCGACGAAGGAGGTCGTGCCTTCGCCGGTGAAGATCACGGCCGCCACATCCGGCCGACGTCCCAGATGTTCGACGACCGTGACCAACTCATCGAGTGCGCGTTCATTGAGCGCGTTGACTGGCGGGTTGGTCACGGTCACAAGTGCCAGGCGCATGTGGACGCCCCGGTCCGTTCCAACCGGATGATACTGCACGCGGAAGTAGCGGCCGACGTCGAGAATCTGCTGTGACTCGCGCACGCGCTGCCGAGCCTTCCACTCGTTGATGACCCGTTCGAGCGCGGGTACCACTTCGGGATTGCGCAGCGTGCTCACATCACCGACAGGTTGCGATTCCACGAGCGCGCGTACGAGACGCCGCACATACTTGCCACTGCGCGTCTCGGGGAACGCCGGCACTTCGAGGAAGTCTTCCGGCACGGCAACGGCGCCCTTTTCCGTGCGCACAAGTTCCACCAAGCGGCGCCGATCGTCGGCGGTGAGCCGGCGGCCGGCGGCAATGGTCACGAACGCGAGCGGCGTGAGTCCCTTCTCCCGATGCGGCGCACCGACCACGATCACGTTGCCGATGGGCGATTCGGCGTTCAGCTGCTTGTCGCGCAGGATCGCGCCTTCGATCTCCTCGGTTCCCATGCGATGGCCGGAGACATTGATGACGTCGTCGCTGCGTCCGTGCAGCGAGAATCCGCCGTCGTCGTAGCGCACGGCAAAGTCTCCCTGCGTGTAGGCGCACTGGTTCTGCCAACGACTCCAGTACGTTGCGCGATATCGATCGAAGTCGCCGCGCCACGAGGGAGAGACCGCATGTCCCTGCACCGTGAAATGTTCGGTGTCGCCCCAGATGGTGCGCGCCAGGTACGGATACGGCGCCGTGATCACGATCTCGCCGCGCTCACCCACGTCCGCCGCGCGCGCCTTCACGCGTCCATTTGCGTCAGGCTCGCTGTCGGCCACCCACACATCGCCCATCACCCATGGCAGCGGATAGGTGTGCGCGTCCGCACGCAGCGGAAAATCAGCGTTGCCGAAGAAGTGCGTCCAGACAATGCCGCCGTGCTCCGTGGCCCAGTACGAGTTGATGTACCACGGCGTGAGCAGCGACATGCCGAACTGCTGCACGACCGGTGACGTCGGTTCGGCGCAAAACGTGGCCACGCGAAGGGACGACACATCGTATTCCTTCACGTCTTCCGCGTGTTGCGCGTCCTGCATCACGTACTTGAGGAACGTGACACCCGCCTTGAAGATGCTGACGCCGTAGCGCTCGATGATGGACGCGAATCGACCGGCCGATGGAAACACGGGTGCGCCTTCGGCGAGCACGCTCGTCACGCGTGTGGTGAGCGCGGCCGAGATCATGTAGCTCTGTCCCGTGATCCAACCCGGGTCGGCCACGACGTACATGACATCGCCGGGCGCCGCGTCGAAACTGATGCGCATGGTGTGCGCGATGCCGGCCGTCCAGCCGCCGTGCACATGTACCACGCCCTTGGGTTTACCGGTCGATCCCGAAGTGTAGATGAAGAAGAGCGGGAACTCCGCGTCCACCGCGAGCGGCGGCACGAGCGACCACACCACGCGCACGACATCGCGGTCAGGCAGCGCACGCAGTGACGCATCGTCCTGCACGTCGTAGCCCAATCGCTGTGCCGATTCCAGCAGTTGGCGTCGCGCCGGCGCAAGCAGTTCCTCTTCCCACACATCGCGCCCCTCGCGCCACGGCACATCGGCCTGTGCCGTATATCGCACGACCACAACCCGTTCTACAGTTGCGCGTGCATCCACCAGCGCGCGCGCAACGGCGGTTCGCACGCGACTCGCGTCGGCCGCATCGAGCGCGCCCGATTCGGTGAGTGCGAGCAGCGCTCGCCCCACACCACGCATGGCGTCACGTCGCTCGATGGTGATCTCGCCGCGCACGGCCTCCGCGGCAGCAGACGTGATCTGTTCGACATGCGTGCCATCGAGCTCCAGTGCAGACAGCGCCTCGCGTACCACCTGCACCGCGCGATCCGCGGCGATGTACAGGTCGAGCGCGGGATCCGTGTACGCCGCCTTGAATGGGATGATCTGCGCGTTGCGCCACCCGCCGTCGGCCGTGACCACAACACGCGCACCCGCATCGTGAATGCGATCGGCCAGCGTCTTGTCGGAGAAGCCGCCGAAGACGGGCGTGTAGATGATGCCCAGTCGCTTGGCGGCTTCCGTCCACGCGATCTGCGCCGGAATGTTCGGCAGGTTGAGCGCGATGCGATCACCCTGGCGCAGTCCGAGTGCCTGCAAGGCGAGCGCGGCTTCTGCGACGTCGAGCAGGAGTGCCTTGCGCGTGAGGGGAAACGACACCACCGGCGCGCCGCGCCCCCCGTCTCGCGACTGATCCCAGCGATCACCTTCCACCAGAAACGCCGGCTCATCGCCGAAGCCAGCGAGCACATGACGGTCGATCTCGTTGAACGCGGCGTTGGTGCGCGCGCCTTCGAACCAGCGATACCACGGCGCGTCGTCGTCGTTGAGTGCGCGCGTCCACGGGCGCCAGTCGGCGCCTCTTGCGCTGGTGACGGGCTCCAGCGACGACGCGTCCCACCCCGACCACTCGGCCGTCTCACGAGCGAAGGTGAGCCAGGAGCCATTCGGGCCGGTATCGGCGTCGAACCAATGCAGGGTGCGGGCGGCGATGTCGCCGTGATACGCGCCTGCGTCGCGCTGGCAGGCCTCGCGTTCGGCCTCCCACTCACTGCGCGTGACCAGCGCATTCCTGCGCGCCGGCGGCGGGGTAACCGCCTCCGGCTCCACCACTGCGTCCGCACGTGCCACCCACTCCCCCTTCGACGACGGTGAAACGTCGTGCAGCCCAGCGCCCTCGCTGCGGCTGCCCCCTCACGTATCGGTGTGCCTGCGCCGTCGTTGCGATCGCACGATGACGCCTCGTCACCGGTGGCTGCGGCCGCAAAACGCGACGGTTACGTCATGTTTGTGTCACACAGCGCCATAGTGCCGCAATAACGCGGTCAGCGCAAGGCACGCTGGATGGATTCGACCAGTGCATCGTCGGAGAGCGCCTCATCCCAGCCCTCGGTCACAAGCACGATGGCGCGGTCGGCGCCGGAGTTACATTCGACGGCGACTGGTGGCGGTTGCATGCCAGCCGCCGCAGCCTGTTGATCGACGGGCACTTCCGGCAACTCGAGGCAAATCCAGTTGATGCCGGCGGAATCGCGAACCGTGCGCACGCTGATCTCCTGCTGGTAAGAAGAGTGCCCGGAGCGGGACTCGAACCCACATGTCCTTGCGGACAGGGGCTTTTAAGGCCCCCGC
>JBBQNT010000128.1:0-10432 GCA_038330215.1 Gemmatimonadales bacterium | reverse complement strand
CGCGAGCGGTGGACTGATGTACACGATGCATCATGTTTCTCATGTGGTGGACCAAACGCCCTCACCCATTGTACCGGCACGGCAACATGCGTCACTCGACTCGGCTCACCGCATCCGCAGCGCAGAACGCCCCAAGCGTGGCCACGCAGTGTCATACGGATGCCTGAGCATCCTCAGTCCTTGAAGCGGTGAAGAGCGCACGAACGTCGGGTTTGCACAACACCCAGTATTGCCACACCGATACACCGACAAGCAGCGCAAGCGCAGTGAGGGCGACGGAGAGCGGGACGCTTCCGGCCGCGAAGCCGAAGACCGTCACTGGAAGCTGGTTTGGTGCCAGGATTTGGGCAGCTGCCGCGAAGGGAGCCACGCAGAAGTTGAGAATCAGCAGCCGCGTCGCCCAGACCCGATATCTCGCCTCGTGTCGAAGCAAGCCCGCACCAATCCAGAGACCCAATACTTCAATGCTGATGCTGATGCGTCGCTCGAAGAGCAACGCGACGACAATCGCGACGGCCGCGCACACGCCGAGGGCAAAGAATAGCCAGCCTACCAGCTGCACTGCGGCGGGTCGTCGCATACGCGCGAAGAAGTTCATGGATTTGTCAGAGAAGGCTGTGCCGGTCACCGTCACCGCAATTGGTGCCGAACCCAACTGACCCATGGATCATCGCGTCCGGTCACCTGCTCATTCAACGGAGCCAGCGGTGCCCAGTACGGATTGAATACGCCATCGGTAGCCCGCAACAGAAGCAGGTACTCAGCGCCGATTTTGTACGCAGTCGCGAAGCAGCTGCCACGTTGCCCACCGTGCCGAACCATTCGATACGGAACTGCGGTGCCATTAAAATCATCGAGCGCCGTGCTGTCACCCGGTACGAATAGCTGCGTAATGGAGCGATCGCCACGTAGCATTTCCAGCACGTCGAACCTGACGCTTGCGTCCGGTCTGCCAAACATCTGGAGAGGCTGCGCCGGGCCCATTCCAATGGCCTTGGCTCGAACGATCAAGTCCGCATCGCCGACGAAACTGCGGATGTTGGAGAGGGGCCAGAAATAGCCTTCCGGATTGTTTCGCAGCTCGCCGACGGAGCAGCGCAGCATGGGCGGATCATGCGCAACGAGTGACAGCGCCACCACGATTGAGGAAATCAACATGGACGCATACTGGAACGATGGAGTTGCTCAGCCGGGCTAGCGTTGGCCAGCTTCAGCGATTCGACAGCCCACGAACCGCAGCATCGGGGGTCGTGCTGTCCACGCTGCGACGTCGGCCGAGCCACCACAGAATTGCGAGGCACACCACCACCTGAGCCGCGACGCCGAACTGGCGTGCCGTGGATGCGTCCGGGTGAGCGGCCGGCGTGATGAACCAGTGCAGCGCGTTCGCCGCGATGACCAGGCACATGCCGGCTATCACCCCGCGACGGAACTCAGGTCGGTCGCTCATTGCACACTCTTGAAAAGCGGTGGAACTCCAGCCTGCGTCCGACCAAGCTGCGACCGACCACGCGGCGGCGCAAGAGAACTCGCATCACTCAACGTGCTCGCGCTTCGCACTGCTCGAGAAACTGGCTGACGGTAGGCAATGCACACACCTGCTCAGTCCACGCTTCGTGGCGGGAAACAAAATGCAAACCGCTGGCCACGCCGTGCTTCACATCAGCCAGCGGACCGCCGTCGTGCCGGAGTGTGTCAAGATCATGAGGAAGTGACGTCCCTTGTCTGGAATGGCGGGCGCGCTTCTCACTGCCGTCCGATGACGCGTGCCGAGTACTCGAATGGCATCGCCGCCTGCGCGCGCACCGACTCTCCCGCGAGCACGGCGGGGCGGAAGCGCAACGACCCGACCTGCTTGCAGATCCATTCGCTGAGCTGCGGGTCGGTGGACTCGACGACGACGGCCGTGGCTTTCTCGACTCGTCCCTTGGCATCCACTACGAACGCGACGACCACGCGCCCGCGATAGCCGTGCTGCAGGACGAAGCGTGGAGTCTTCGGCAGTTTTCCCTGCAGGACGGGAGGGGAGTCGGGAGTGCTCACCACGGTCGTCAGGTCCGGCGCCGGATCACGGCGCGGACAGTCGCCGGTCACGAAGGCCGACGCGGAATCCTGCGCGAACGCATCGCTCGGCATCGCGGCGAGCACGACAAGACCACAGACAACGCAACGCAGAATCGACACGATCGCTGCCCCTGCATGATGACGTTCGAACAGCCTGACGCGGTGGACGTCGCAAGGTCGCACCGAGTGCCGGCGGACGCCAGCGGTGCATGTGATGCGGGTCGAGTCGCGTCCACCGAACGTGGGGACAGGGCTATGCGTGGAGCATGCTGGGCGTCGTCGTCACATCCTTCTCGCTGTACAATCTCACGGGGCGGCTCAGTCCGTTTCACGGCGCGGCGCTCATTTCAGCGATCACGATTGCCGTTGGCATGTGGACCGTGTTGCGACGGCGTCCGCGTGTGAACTGGATCGAAGCGCACGCGACGTGGATGGCGTGGTCGTATCTCGGATTGTGCGGAGCGGCGGTGGCCGAGTCGCTCACGCGCGTCGCGATGCCGGTGCTGCAGCGTCAGGGGGTGCTGGACGGGCGCTGGGGGCTGTTCTGGACACTCGTGGCGGTCGGGAGCGCGAGCGTGTTTATCGTTGGCGGACCGATGATCCGCCGCAAGCTGCCGGCGTCAGTGGCGAAGACCCCCGCGGCGATGCGCGCCGAGCGTGAGGCGCTCGAGCCAACGACGCACCGCGAGGAGCCGGAGCTGGCGTAACGCGGAGCGGCAGACCACGACGGTACCGCATCACTTCGATACCCAACTCGAGCGCGTGCTGCCGCACTTCGACGGTCAGTCCCCAGGCCGAGTCTTGTGGTACGCCACCAGTGCATTGGCGTGCCCGTGGCCCATCTGGTGCTCGGTCTTGAGATAACGCACCTGCTCCATGTGCGTTCTGTCCTGAATGGAATCCAGCACGGTGAACCAGTGCGCCACAGGCTCTCCGTACGTCTTTTCGATGGACGGAAAGTAGGACGCAGGCCCTTTGACCTTCTTGTCGGTAGACATGCACGACCCTCGCTGTATGGTTGAGGCGGACGGATAGCCACTTCAGCTATCGTGATCGGTCCGTCACTGCCTGACGAACGGGCCGGCGTGAAATCGACAACGATGGACTATGCCGCAACTCACATCGAGCGGTCCTGCTACGGCCATCCACCGCCATGCCGAGCGCCGCCGTCGGTACCCAATGGCGTCATGCCGCGGCGTGGCCAGCGTTTCATGCAGGATGGGTGAACACGAAGCCACGTGTCGTGTCTCCTGACGTCGCGACCGGGGGCTCCTGCCGCATCACGGCTGACGAGAGTCACTGACAAGCCCAAACCGACTCCATGCGCCGTATTGCCGGTGGCTACCGCGCGTTCGTACAAGCACAAAGCAATCTGGTCTTGGGGTAAACGCCTACGCGGCAGCAGGGGACCAGACGCACTGATGAGTCTCGCGCCGCTTTGTCTGTTACCGCGCCACGTAAGGTGGCAGTACTCTACGCTGCGTCCTCCGCGCTCGGCGAAGCGATGGTGTCGTGAATCTCGAGCACCTTGTAGAGCGCGGGACGCCCTCCGACTGTTTCCACCTGCACATCGACTACGTAGGCGCTCTGGAAGGGATTCTCGGAACTGCTTAGCAGCCGACCCTTGAGCGCTTCTGTCGCGAAGATCAGCTTGACCGGCCGGGAGTGTATGCTCTCAATAATCGCCCTGTCACCCGCGCTGCTTCTCGCGTCGTTGCGGGCCTGATGGAGCGACATCACGACGCGGTCATGGTGACCCGTCACGGGAGTCTTCACTTCCTTGATCCGCCTTCGCGCTGTGTTCTGCGCGGCGTTCGCCTCAATGGAATTCAGGTGATAATGGTTGTGCACATCACCGTTGATAACTGTGCTCACGTTCCACTGCGAAGCACTGTCCTTCGCGACCGGCTCGACGATCGTACAAAGGTTCTGGTATGTATGCTGCGGGAGTTCTGGCGTGTTTCGCACGCGGCCCAGAAGGAAGTCGAAGCCGTGTCGAAGATGAGTCGCGAAGTCAATGATCGAGTTCGCGTTCTCCAAGAACGGGAGCGCCAATGGCGTTAGCGCAACGAGGCTGGCGATTACGCTGCCCGATCGTAGCTCCCGGATGTAGAGCTGCACATCAAATAAGAGGTTTTGCGTCGCGTAGCCGACGCCAAACCTCCGTTGAACTGAACCGCGGGGGCCCTGTTATGGAGTTTGCACCCAGCAACTGATGGGCGCTACTCGCGTCTGGCCAACACGCCGCGCGGGTGGCGTGTCGCGATGCCGATCCGGCACAGGCGTTCGCGGCACGACGCGGGCGACTGGCGTGGGGTGCAGGCCCGCGCGTGCCACTCGCACGCACGACGCGCCCGCGGCGTCGCGGGTGTGGAGACGTCGCGGGGGCCAGCGGACCGAGGGGCTGCACACGTCGGCGCGCACTACGGCGGCCTCGCGCGAGCACGCAGCAGCCGTCGCGCGCGGACGAGGTGACCGGTCCCGCAGTGCGGGCAACAGGGCGCCGGGGCGACGGACACGGGCTCGGATGGTGGGGCGCAGCGCGCTGTGGCGGCCGGAGGCACGAGCTGCTGCTGGAGTCGTGCGCGAGTCGTCGCCGCCTGCGGTCGCCACCAGCCGTAGTAGCGGACTTTGTGCAAGCCCCGTGGCAGCACGTGCTGCAGGAAGCGGCGCAGGAACTCCTCACCGGAGAGCGTCATCGTGCGCCACGCCATCGCCTGCGCATCTTGATAGCGGAACGTCACCGTCGCCGCATCGACACGCAGGATGCGCGCATCGGTGATCGCTGCGCGGTGCACGTAGCGCGCAAGATAGCGGAGCACGCACGCCGCGCCCTGCACGGTGGGCTTGGCATACACGACCCATGGGGTCTTCCACACCGCGGGTGGCACGACGACGTGGGGCAGCACACGCGTGAGCCGTTTCAGAAAGCGCGCACGAAAGCCGACGGACAACGCGCGCACCGGCACCAGATACTGCCCGCGCGCGGGACGCCACGTCTCGCCGTCCGGCGCTAACGCGCCGCCGGGTACGAGGCAGTGCACATGTGGATGATAGACGAGCGTGCGCGTCCAGGTGTGGAGCACGGCAAGCATTCCGACGGTGCCGCCGAGATAGTGTGGGTCGGCCGCGAGCGCCTGCAAGGACGCCGCGGCCGTTTGCATCAACACCGGCAGCAGCACGCGCTGATGGGTGCGGACGATCGCGCGGAGCTCGGCCGGGAGTGTGAACACCACATGGAAGTACGGCACCGGCAGCAGCTCCGTCTCGCGCGCCGCGAGCCACGCGCGCGTGCTGACGCCGTGACACGAGGGACAACTGCGATTCCGGCACGAGTGATACACATAGTGCTCGTGCCCGCAGCGATCACACTGCGTGACGTGTCCGCCCATGGCGACGGTGCGACACGCCGCGATGTCCTCCAGCGCACGCCGATGGCCCGCCGGCATGGTGGCACCAAAGCGCGCCACATACGCCGGCCCGAACTGTCGCACCACTTCTGCGACGCTCATCGCCGCACCTCCCGCGGGTGACTACAACGGGGCCATCAGCGCATTCACCGTGCGCTGGAGCACGTCGGTCACCTGCGGCGTGATATGCGTGTAGATCGCGGTCGTCGCGGGACTCTTGTGCCCGAGCAGCTCCTGAATCGCCCGCAGATGCACCCCGCATTCCAGCAGGTGCGTGGCGTACGAATGCCGCAGCGTGTGGATCGACGCGTGCTTGGTCAGATTACTGCCGCGGACGACGGCCGCGAAGGTCTTCTGCAGGCTGGTCGCATGCAGCGGCCCCGTCGCCTCGCGATTGGCAAACATCCACGGACCGCGCGGAAGTCCGAAGCGCGGTCGTGGTGCCGCGCTCCGCCAGTACGCGCGCAATAGCGCGAGCGTGCGCTCCGGCAGCGGCACATACCGGTCGCGCCCGCCCTTCCCCGCGCGCACATGTACGAGCATGCGTGCACTATCAATGTCGCGCGTCTGGAGCCCTACGCCTTCGGACAACCGAAGTCCGCACGAATAGATCGTGATGAGGGCCATCCGTGCCCGCACATCCTGCACCTGCGCCAGCAAGTGACGCACTTCCTCCGTCGACAACACGACGGGCAAGACATGGCGCTTCGCCGGGCGCACGAGATCAAACACCGGCCACGTGCGGTGCAACGTCACTTCGTACAAGAAGCGAATGCCGCTGCGATACACAATGAGCGTGCTGCGCGAGACCTGACGCGTCGTGACCAGGTCCAGAAAGAACGCGCGCAACTCGGCCTCGGTCAGCGCGTCCACCGTGTCGGGCAGGCGTGCGAAGTGCTTGGCCAACCCAACCACGGCCCCGCGATACGACTGCTGTGTCCGAGGCGCGAATCCGCGCAACCGCATATCCTCGCCCATTCGATCCATGAGCGTCTGCATCTGAACCTCCGTCAGCGGGAGAATAAAGGACCTGCTCCCGCGACGTTACCGCCGCCTGTCGCCACGCAAAAGGACGGTCCCCGGCCGGGAACCGTCCTCAACCACAACTACCGCGCAGCGGTTTAGTTCAACGCCAATTAGATAGAACAAGCGAACTGCAGCGCCACGTCCTAACCGCGTCGATGTCGCAAGGTTATCTCAAACGAATCGATCGCTAATCTGCGCCGCGGTCGCTACTTGCGCCACAACAGAGCGCACGCGCATCGCGTTTAGACTGTTCCACTTATGCGTCTCCCTGACTCACATCGCCCTAGTAGCTCGCCGTTGTCGCTGGAGTTGCCAGACTTTCGTGGAGGGTACTGAAGTCAGGTACTTCTAACGAGAGGCAGCGCTCGTGCCAGCAATGCCCAAGGCAGCTCGCGTTCGTTGGACGCACGGGTTCATCAAAGCGCATTAGAGGCGGTTCCCGACTGACGTGATGTATCGGGAGGTGGGCGTCGCGCCGAGTACGTACTACCGATGGCTGAAGTGCCCACCGTCATCGGGGCCGGCGGAGGACGCGCGATTGCTGCGATCGATCGGCGCGTCGTTCACGGCGAGCTAGGACATGTCTCGCGCACCACCGGTATTGCTTCGAACTCCAGGAACCGGGCGCGCCGCCGAACCTTCTCATGCGCCACTTCTCGCCGACGAAACGCAACTCGGCCTGGGCAACGGACATCATGTACATCCGGACGCGGCAAGGGTGGCTCTACCTGGCGCCGCGCAGTACCGTCTTTCACTCGTGGTCTACATCAAGTCCCCTTGGTTCTCGGCGGACGGCACGTCGTTACCAGCGCAGCAGTGTAGCACCAACGCTCATCACGGTAGCTCGGCTTCGGGCGAGGCCGTCGCTGGTGGCGTCCGACAGACCGTGCTGATAGCGAACGCGGGCGAACACCGGAACCGGGGTACGGGAGGAAATCTGGGCGCCGAGCAACGCCGAGGTTTCCACTTGCGCCATGTGAACCACGCCGATGGCTGCACGCCGTCGAGGTTCAACGATGAGCTGCCAGCCGCAATCGGAACCCTGCGCCATACGGCGTTGATCCGTCCTCGGCAAGCTCAGCGGCTGGCCGCCTGCTCGAGGAACTCTGCAAAAAACGCCTGCGCGAACACGGATCGTTGCACTCGCGCGGAGTCGAGAGGGTTGTCCCACCAGAGTCCTTCGCTGTTGGCGAGCAGGATGAGAGTGAGATCCTGATCGAGCACCTTGAGATAGAGCGCCGAATACGCGTCTTCCCACCAGCCGGAGTGCCAGCGCAGTTCATGACCGTCATACGTCTGCGAAAACCAGCCGATCGAATAGGGGAGAGTGGCGCCGTTCACGGAGCGCGTGGGCTGCATGAGCTGTGTGTACGACGCAGCCGAGATGAGTTGTCGTCCCTCCAACGCGATATCGAACTTCGCCAGATCCATCGCGGTGGCGATCACGCCACCGGCGGCGCCATCTCCCTGCGGTGACGGCGGGTCTGCACGCACAACGCGACTGGTGCTGTCGATGCGGTAGGGCACCGCGAGCGCTTCCGCGAGATCGTCAGGCAGGTCGAGATCGCGGTGTTGTCTCGCGGATCGCGTCATGTCTGCAGGCTGCAGGACGAGCTCCGCGACGAGCTGCGAGAAGGGAGTGTCGCCGGAGTCCTGCATCGGGCGTGACGCCCATGAATACAGGATGGGATTGTACGAGAAGTGCTCACCCGGCGTGCCGATGGCGGTGTGCGTGAGCAGATGGCGCAGCGTGTGTGGTGCCGGATCACAGCGCAGACCGCGCGCGAAGATCGACGGCTGTTCGCTGAAGTCGCGGCAGAAATCAGCCCATTCGCTGTACTGCGCCATGGGCCGGTCGAGGTCGAGCACGCCTTGCTCCACCAGTCGAAGCGCGATGACGGCCGAAATGGGTTTGGTAACGGACGCAATGTTGAACGGCGTTTCGGGTGTTGCCGGAATGCGGCGTTCGAGATTGGCGTAGCCGAAACCATGCGCGAAGATGACGGCGCCGTCTTGCACGACCACGGCAGACAGGCCGGGAATCTGCGCGGCGAGCCGCAGCGAATCGAGCGTCGCGGCGAACGACTCCAGATCAGGTTCGGTGGATTGCGCGGAGGCGCCGTGCCGAGCCGTCTCGCAGGACGTCATGAGCAGCGCGAAGAGCACGAACGAACACGATCTCACGGCAAGCCCCGCGTCGGGAAGGTGCATCGGGTGGGCATGCACCCGTACCTGCTGCGAAGGTCAAAAGTTTCGCCGAGCTATTCGCTGGCAAACCGGAAGTGCGTGCTCCTGCGCCGAAGAGTCCTGCGCCGACGGCGAGGCCTCCGCAGGGGAAGATCGACTCGTCCCACCCACCTTGCCCCCGCCCCCCAAAACACGTACTCATATTGGTAACCCATACGACGGACCCCTCCCATGGCCCCCCGACAACAAGTCCCCCAGGGAACACTCGCCCTCATGGTGCTCAAGACCCTCGACGGACTCGGACCGCTGCACGGCTTCGGCATCGCGCGGCGCATCGAGGAGACGAGTGGGCAACGCCTCACGCTCAACTACGGTACGCTCTACCCGGCGCTGCTCAAGCTGGAGCAGGAAGGCGATGTGGCCAGCGAGTGGCGCGCGAGCGAGAACAACCGGCGCGCCAAGTACTACCGCCTCACCGCCGCCGGTCGCAGGCGGCTCGCGCGTGAGACGCGTGAGTGGTACGCCACCGCCGAGCTGATCGCGGCGTTCCTGCGGCCGCTTGAGGACGCGTGATGCGACGGCTGCGCGAACTGTTGACGCGGTTGCGCGGAACGGCGGCGTCGGGTAACGCGAGCCGTGACTTCCAAGACGAGCTGCGCGAAGAACTCGCATCGCACGTGGAGTTTGCGACGGAGGAGAACATCCGCCGCGGCATGTCCCCACACGACGCACGACGCGCGGCACTCGCGGAGTCAGGCGGCGTGACACAAGCCGCCGAGTCTGTGCACAGGCAGCGCGGAATTCCACTGCTCGAGCACGCGGTCGCCGATGTGCGCTACGCCTTGCGATCGCTGCGGCGCAGCCCGGCGTACACAGTCGCTTCAGTATTGACGCTCGCACTCGGCATCGGGGCGAGCGCAACAGTGTTCAGCGTGTTCAATCGTGTGCTGCTGCATCCGGCACCGTTCGGAAACGCAGATCGTCTCGCGGTGGTCTGGCAAACTGACCGCAATGCCGGCACTGCGAACGAGCCGGCGTCCATTCCGGACTTCTTCGACTTTCAGCAGCGTAGTACCGCGTTCGAACGCCTCGAGGCCTTCGCGCCACTGGAACCGAGTCTGCAGGTGAACACCGGCGATCCGGAACGCATCGTCGCGCTCGCGGTCACACACGGCTGGTTCACAACGCTCGACGTGCGACTCACGCTCGGCCGCGGCTTCACCCACGACGAAGCACGCGCCGACGGCCCGCGACGCGCGGTGATCAGCGACGAACTCTGGACATCGCACTTTGACCGCAGCCCGTCGGCGGTGGGTGCAACACTGCGCCTCAATGACGAGCAGTGGCAGGTGATCGGCGTGGCGTCGCGCGGTGCAGACTTCGGCGCACTGCAACTGCTGCGCACCGCGAACTATCAGCGAGGATTCGCCGATCGCGGCGGCCGCCCGCGCGTTGACGTGTGGATGCCGCTGCGTCCCGATCCCGAAGCGTCGCGGGACAATCATCCGATCTTCGTGCTCGGGCGCCTGCAAACGGGCAGCACACTCGCCGATGCGCGGCTCGACATGGAGCGCGTTGCCGCCGATCTCGAACGCGAATATCCATCGTCCAACAACGCCCGTGGTGTCAACGTTGAAGCGTTTACCGATGTAGTGTTCGCCGAAGCACGTCAGCCGCTCATGCTGCTCATGATCGCCGTGTGTCTGGTGCTGCTGGTCGCGTGCGTGAATGTCGCCAACCTGGCA
>JBBQNT010000127.1:0-10520 GCA_038330215.1 Gemmatimonadales bacterium | reverse complement strand
GCGGGGGCGCCGGACGCGGGCACGGTCCTTGTGCCGAGCAGGTCCGCGACAATGCGACACGACTGCGTGCGGCGGTAGCGAATGTTGGCTTCCGTTTCGGTGAGAGTGCGCGCCGCGAATCCGCCGGGCGTGAAGTGCCCGGACATGCGAAACGTGAACCGCACGCCGTCACGAGTGCTCGTGTACTGCACGCTGGTGAACCGCGCACTCGCGTCGATGATGCCGCGCACGCCCGGCCTGGAGGCGAGCACGAACTCGCGCGATCCCGGTACGTGCGTAAACTCTTCCACCGACCGGATCACCTCGCGGCCGAGCGCGGCGGCGACCGGTCCGCACATCGAGTTGCCGTCCACCGACCGTACGCGCTGCTCCACGCGATAGCTGCCGCCGATGCCTCGCTCCAGCAGCGCCGTGGCCAGCGCCATCGCGTCACCCGCGGCGCCCGCGGGCAGCGGTAGCGACGCACCGGTGTGTGTCACCACCGACGCCACCTGCGCGAACGGCATCGTGTACTCGAGACCCGTTGCGACATCGTGCACGAACAGCGCGGCGGGGGCGACAAGGCGAATCGCGCCGACCAATGTGCGCCCGTCGCGCAGACGGATCGTATCGAGCGCGCCGGATGGCATCGCGCCTGACTGGAGTGTGCCAGCGGGCGGCGCAGCCGCCGGTAACGCGACATCACGTGATGACGACTGCGATGACGATGACGATGGCGATCGTGCGCTCTCCCTCACCGTATCCCCCGTGAGCACCGCCGCCGGCTCGACAGCATCAAGCCCAACTCGCGCCCGGTCGCGCGGCGCCAGCAAGACGACGGCGAGCGAGAGCACCATGACGCCGCCAAGCACGGTCATATGCAGGCGAACATTCGGCATCGGCACCGGGCCGCTCGTTCCCTGCCATCCCTTGATGACACGCATGCCGCCTCCCGACGGAATCGCGCCGATGCGAGTGGCTTGCGAACCACCGGCCCACGACGGTGCGCCCCGTGCCGTCGGCGCGGGGACCGCGCGCGCGCCGCCAGCGCCTGCGCCACCCGCGCCTGCGCCACCCGCGCCTGCGCCACCCGCGCGCGCGCCACCCGCGCGTGCGCCACCCGCCGCACGTGGCGCCGCACCTCGAACAGCGGCAGCGCCACGAGTCGAACGCTGCGCCTTGCCCGACGACTCCCGCACCGTCGACGCCGAGTGCATCGCGCGGTGCGCAGCCAGCGTGGTCGGGCTGATCACGCCAAGCGCGACCGCCCAACTGTCCACCGCCCACGCGGCGAGATCGCTTTCGATGAACAGCTCGCCGGTTGTGCGCGTCACGAGTGATGCGCGGCGCGAGGCCCACTCGCTGGGCGTGCATTGCGCGATCGTGCGCAGTGCGTCGGCCACACCATGCCGTCCCACACGCAGCAACAACTCCACGAGCGCGCGATGATCGCTGCTGCTCGCATCGAGCAACAGGTTGCGGAATCGCGCCGCGTCCCGGGGCGGCCACGTTTCACCATGCGCGAGCCAGTGTCGCAGCGCGTCGCCGATACACTCGCGTGCCGACTTTTTCGCGTGCGGCGCCTTGTCCGGATGCTCGCGCACAGCCTGATGCGTCAGCGCAGAAAGTCGATCTGCAGGATGCGAGCTGGCACGTCGTCACTGCCGCGCAGCGCGAGACCTGGCACCAGTTCCACCGGTTCGTTGTGCCCGATTCGCGGACCGTCCACCACATGCAATGGCGCGTGCGATGTGTTCACCAACCACCACTTGCCGCCATCACGCGCGACATAGCCTTGCGGTGTGCGATCGGCGAACTCGTTGGGCGAAATGCCGGCGCGCAGGTGCCACGTCTGCAGCACGAGATGGTGAAAGAGTGTAAACGTCACACCTTCGTCCATGATCGCCGTGCCCGTGTCGCGCAGCACGCGCGCGAAGGGCAGGGGACCGCCAATGCGTTCGCCCGACCATGCACACGTATTGGCTTGCCCCGGGCCGGCCACCACCCAATGGCGGCCTGACGTGGTTGGCGCGAGCATCTGCAGCGTGTGATAGAGCGCCGACTCCCACTCGGCCGCATCCGGACGTTTGTCCGGCGCATGCAAACCATGCACGAAACTCTTCTCGAACAAGCGCGCGAGGTGCGGACCGAGACGCGTGTACGGCACCTGAATGGACTTGGAGGGCGGATTGCTGCGATCCGTTGGATGCTCGATGAACAGCGCACGCGCACCCATGCTCAGCGTCTCGTCTTCTTCAGGTGAGCGCGCACTGTTGACACGCGTGCCCTGCAGGGGATGTCGCTGCAGCAACAACTGATACAGGAGCACGGCGAGCGCGTGGCGGTCGGTCGCAATGCTCGGTACCGCTTTCCCGGCCAGCACTTCGGGCGCGATGTAGCCGGGCGTGCCCAGCACCGATGGCGGTGCGATGCCCGGCACGACAAGTGAGTCGATATCGATCACGCACGCGTCACCGCTTTTTGGATCGACGAGCACATTCTTGTTGGATAGGTCGCTGTGCGCGAGCCCCGCGAAGTGCATGCGACGAATCGCGCGAGCGAGACGCACGGCCACCTGCATGCGCGTCAGCAGCGTGCCCTGTTCTTCCGGCGGCACAAAACGCGCGGCCTTTCCGCCGGTGAACCACTTCACCTCCTTCTCCTGCTGCGACCCGAATCGATCGCGGAAGTAGAAGGCGCTGCGATAGACGGGCGTCACCACGCCGAGCGGCGGCCAGACGAGTTGCTGTCTCCGCGCAAACTCCATGGGCACGGCCTGCGGTCCATCCACCATCGCCACCGGCCACGAGAAGTACGGCGTCCAATACTCGCCGTGACCGCCGAGCGCAGGATTGTACGTCGCGATGATGCGCGTCAGGCGGTCGACACGCTCGCGCCGATCGGAGAGGTGCCCGAAATAAAACCCCACGGCGAACTGCCGGTCCCGGGTGAGGAACACGCGCTTCTCGGCGCCGGTCCCCACCGGTTGATCGTCGAGATGCAGCGTGCGCCCATCGGTCAGGCGGACGGTGACGGTGCCCATGGCGGAATAATGGTGGATGCCGTGTGGTGCAGCGCGACGGCGAGCGTGCGGTCGTCGTTCTCGCCGCGCTTCTCGAAGCCAAGCCAGGCGAGCAGCGTATCGCCCGGCGATGCGGCGGTGAGCAGCGACGGCGTGACCGACTGCGCGCTCAGTCCGTCAAGCGGCGAGTCGGCGCCATGCACGAGTTGTCCGAGAACGGCGGGTGCAAAGCGGGGAAAAGGATACAGCGCGTCGTCGACACCATCGGTGACGAGCAGCAATGCGGCCATGTCGGGCACGTCGAGTTCTACGCACGCCTTCTTCGCGAACGCGAGCGTCTCCGAGTCCGGCAGAAAGCAGTGTACTTCACCCGACCAGTCGCCCGCGTCACCGGCCGAGGGGCGGGTGATGCGGCCGTCGTGATGCATGATCACGAGCGCGCCATCGCCTACCTGGGTGGTGAGCACGCGCGTGCCGACGGGTGACGGCTCCCAGGCGGCGACGAGCACCGTTGTGCGCAGCGCGCGGGCCGGCACATTCGCGGCCGTGGCAATGGCCTGTAATGCGGCCACAGCCCGCATTACGGCGTGCTGCAGCGCGGCCTCGCTGAGCGTATCGGAGCCGCGCAGGGCGGTGCCGATGATTTCCACCGCCACAGCGCTGCCCAGCCGACTGAACGGCGCGGAACCGGCACCATCGGCCACGACCATCACGCCGCGCGCGTCGTTGGCGTGCAGGAAGAGCGCGTCTTCGTTGAACGCGGCCACATGCGCATGCCGCCGGCCGCGCCTGAGCGCCCCCGTGACATGCCACGCACCGACTCGCACATGCTGCCCGCGTTCGTGCGCGAGTTGTGCGAGCAGTGCATCGAATGCCGTCTCGCCAATGGCCTGCCGCACGCTGTCCGCGAACTCAGGGGGACACCATGGCTGCATCGGCTCGTTCACTTCCCACACCGCGGTGCGCGGCGGTTCCACGACAGGCGCGGCCACCGATAGAAGCGCCGCAGTCACCGGTACCTCTTCCACCGGCGGCATTGGCTCCGCGGGCAGCATGTCATTCACCGCGGCCGTGTCGGGTTCACTCACGGTACGATCGTGATGCCGGGCGGCGGAGGCGGCAACGTGATCGAACTGCCATCGGCGACCGCGCCTACCTTCTGCGACGTCTGCTTGACGGACGCCGAAACGAAGCTGAAGAAGGCACGAAACGCGTCAGGCGACATCTCTTGCATGAGGATGACGTTATCCGTGACCTGCTTGAGCACGTTCACGTCGGCCTGATCACCGCATGCCACGGCGATGATGTTGGCCGGACGGCGCTCGCGCAGTTGCTGCGCGTACATGGGCCAGTCCACGTCCGTGGGCGCGCCGTCGGAGAGAATGAAGACCAGCGGGCGCCAGTCGCCCTTCACGTCGGCGGTGGTGCGCACGAGTTCGCGGTCGAAGCTCTCGAGCAGCAATCGCAGTCCGTCGCCGAAGTTCGTCGTGCCGGACGCGGTGAGCTCCGGCGGGTTGAACATCGCGACTTCGGTCAGCGGCACCACCTGCTGCGCCGAGTTGCCGAAGGTGAGGATGGACAGGTATGCGCTCTCGATCGCCTGGGGATCGCCAAGCAGGTCGCGATGCAGTTGTCGAATGCCGGCCTTCACGGATTCGATGGGAGTACCCTGCATCGAGCCGGAAACGTCGGCGAGAATAAAGACGGGCAGGCGGCGGGTCGTCACAGGACGGCTCCGGGCTGAAGCGGACAGGAACGGATCGCGCAAATGCGCGGGCGAATGGTGCGATGCTCAGAACTGCGGAGTGAACGCGCCATCTGCGTACGAGAGTTTCTGCAACAACGGTTCTGACACCAAAGTCGCGCGTCGATCAAAGGCTGGCGACCGCCGGGCCCGGACGCAGGACGCCCCGCGGCGCAGGGCACCACGGGGCGTCGCGTGCGGCACGAACGAGCGTCAGCGCTGCAATCCGCTCCGTGCGGTCGTGGACGGTGCCGCCGATGAACCCGCCGCGCCAGCAGCCGCGCCAGCCGACGCCGTTTCTGACGCGGAGCCTGCCGCCGTCGATCCAGCATCGATCGGGACCGTCGCCGCCGAATCAGCCGGCACCGGAGCCTGATACAACCCGGGGAACGGCGTGCCGTTCCAGTCGGCGCGACCCCACATCGCGGGATAGTCCTTGGCCATCTGCGCGCCGTACAGCGGCTTGTACGCGCCGTTGTGACAGGTCACGCACTGTGCCTTGGGCGCGTCGCCCATCGGTCCGAGGCGCACCGACGGATAAACCGGCTCGAGCGGCGACAGGAAGTTGGTGTTGATGTCGCGCATCATCTGGATGCCGTGGAACGCCGTCACACGTTGCGGCGGCGCTTCGGTCCAGCTCGAGAAGGCGCGGGAGTTGTGGCAGTACGTGCAGTTCACACCCAGCGACTTGGACTGCGAGATCATGAGCGCGTACGTCCACTCCGTCTGCTTGACCGACGAGCGATTTCCATCGGACGGTTCGATCTGTCGTGTGACAACGCGCGCGCCGTCACGATCCAGATAATGCCGCAGGTAGTCGTTCTGGCTGGAGTAGAACCACAGCCCGTTGGGCAGTGGCTTGCCGACGTGACACGTGTAGCACGTGACGCCGGTGTTGGCCACATGCTGCGGATACTGCGAGTTGATGTGACGCGTCATCTGGATCATGCGCCGCGCGACGATCTTGGTGTAGATCGGCTCACCGCTGGGCAACGTGTCGGCGGCGAGATTGGCGAGGTTGTGGCAGTAGGCGCAGTTACCGGTGCCCGCCACCCAGGTGCTCATGGCGATCATGGTGCGATTGAACTCGGCGACGGAAATGTCGTTGAGTACCTGGACATTCTGCCACGGCAGCGGGCCGCCGCGCGTGTCTGGCGGGGCGGGGGCCAGCACTTCCGGCACCACGGTCGCCGAGAACTTGCCGTCTACGTTATCCAGGTCGTACGGCTGTTCCATTCCGGTGCCGCGATAGCCGATCTGCACGACCTGCTTGGGTCCCGTGTCGCAGGACGACAGAACGAGCGTCGCCGTCAGTGCACCGAACGCGAGTACGCGCGGTCGCAAGGCCCGCATGGGGCTGGTCATTCTGTGCCTCCAGTGTCACTCGTGCCGCCGACAAGCACGACGCGACGATTCGCGCGGCGTCCCTCGGCGGTGTCGTTTGACATCACCGGTTCGGCCGAGCCGACTCCGTTGACGCCGAGGATCCGTGCCGCGTCGATTCCAAACTCGTTCACGAGCCGGTCACGCACATGCTGTGCGCGCTCCGTGGACAGCGCCACGTTGGCGCTGGCGTCACCGACGTTGTCCGTGTGTCCGACAATGGAAACGCTGGCCGCAGGATTCTGTGAGAAGAAGGCGACAAGCTCGCGAAACTGTTCCTCGGATTCGGCGCGAGACATCGCGGCGCCGAGGTCGAAGTAGATCGCGCGAATGGAAACCTGACCAGCTGCGGCGAGTGAATCAGCGATGCCCTGCGCGCCGATCACTGGCGCGATCTCCGTGCTGTCGAAGGGCATCGCCGGCATCATCATGCCGGCGGCAGTTGGTGCGAGATAGCTGGGGAACGAATCAGGTGACGTGCCCTGATAGCGTCCTCGCAGGAACTCGACCTGGTCGTCCGGCACGACATTCTGCGCCGGATACGGCGCGACGATGCCATGCTTCTGGCCCCAGAGATACCAGTTGTCCACCACGGTGCCGGTGAGCAGGATGCCGATGCCGCCGGTGAATGTGGTCAGCACGGCGAACCACCACGCCCAGCGATGGATGGATTCCATGGTAGCGTTGAAACCCATCGTCCAGCGCCAGAACAGCATGGACCGCTCCGCGGCCGTACCGCGATCGGTGATCTGTTCGATTTCGCGTTCTCCGCCCATGCGGGAAACCGCAAGGATCGTGGCGCCGTGCATGGCAAACAGCACCGCGCTGCCGTACAGGAACACGATGGAAAGCGCGTGGAACGGATTGTAGTAGAGATTACCGTAGCGAATGGAGAACGCCGCGGTCCAGTCGAGGTGCGGGAAGAGTCCGAAGGGGACCATCTCGCTCCAGCTTCCCACCAGCAGCGGCTGGAAGAAGAACGAGCTGTAGAGGAAAATCGCCGAAGCGAACGCCCACGGGAGATGCGTGCCCATGCCGAGCGCGCGGGCTCGCTGATAGGTGCGCACCCACCAGAGCAGGATGCTCAGCGTGAGGAAGAAGCCCGCCATGAGATACCAGCCACCCTGCTCGAGTGGCGGTATACGCAACCCGAACTGCGGTGGCGGCGGCTCGAGCGCCAGCCACGGAAGCTGACGAATGAACTGGACGGGGTCCCAGCCGACCGAGGCCCACATGCTCAGGCCAATGATCTCGATGGCAATGAAGCCGAAGATGAGCGAGAGCACGCCGACCCAGCCGAGATAGATGGGACCAACCTGTGCGTCACCGAAGCGACCGGCCAGCGAGCTCATGAAGCCCGTGCCGTAGCGTGCGCCGGTGGCGCCCATGTCGATCGGCAGCCCCGCATCGGGGGCGTGCCGCACTTGCACCCGCGTAAAGAGATTCTGATACTCGAGCATGCGCGAACGCCTCAGGCGCCAGGCCAAATGGGAAGATTGAGCCACCAGCCCCACCACTCGGGCCAGCCCCTTGTCCAGAAGGGCCCGGAGATGATGATGCAGATAGCGCTCCAGATGGCGGCGCTGACCGCCAGAAACAGGCCAAGTCGGTGAATGCCGATCGCGCCGATCGAGTAGCCGACCAGGTCGCGGAAGAACACGTTCTCGTGCTCACTCGTCTTGACCGGCTCGCCCTTCTTGGGATTCGTCACCGACAGGATCAGCGATCCGTGCATCGCCAGCGCGAGGCAGTTGGTGAAGAAGAAGGTGATGGCGATCATGTGCGCCGGATTGTAGTGAAAGTGGAGATACTGATATCCCACGTTCGAGACCCAATCCAGATGCGAGAAGATGCCGTACGGAAAGCCGTGTCCCCACGCGCCGAGCAGCATCGGGCGGAAAATCACGAGGGTGCAATACGCAAGCACGGCGGCGCCGTAGGCCCACGGAATGTGCATCCCCATGCCCAGCTTCCGGCTGATCTCCGCCTGTCGCAGCGCCCAACTGAAAAAGGCGCCCGTCGCGCAGATCGTGACGAGTTGCCAGAGTCCGCCTTCGGCGAGCGGCGCCATGCCGAGTCCGTAGGAGATGTCGGGCGGCGCGATGTTGATCTGCCACAGGTTCCACGTCGGTCCCAAGGCGGCGCCCCAGACAAGCAGCAGCGTGCCGAGCACGGCGAAGAAGATGGTCGTGACACCAAAAAAGCCCACGTAGAACGGACCGAACCAGAAATCGAAGAGATCTCCGCCGATCAGCGTACCACCGCGGACTCGGTACTTCTTTTCAAAACTCAGGGTCGCCATGGACTATCTCTCCGAGGCGGTCGACAGACACGCGGTCATTCGGAATGTGCAAAACAAGGGGGACACCGTGGGCGCGGGAGCCGGGGTTGATGCGAAACCGAGCACCCCCCGGTCCCGCCCCGCGGTGAAGAGCGCCGAGGTCAGCGGCCCGGGGGCAGCGGTGACATTTCGGCAGCAGCCGCCGGGCCGGACGCCGACACGGACAGCTGGTCAGCGCCAATCGTCCCGTTTTCGATCCACGAGTAGCGCTGCGAGCTGAGCAGAATGAAATGAATGAGGAGCGCGAGAACGGCCAGGAAGCCGACTAGGGCGACCATGACGCGTCTCGGGTCGAACGACAGCCAAATGCGATGCATGGATCAGTTCCTCGCGAGTGGGAAGAGTGCCCCGTCGCGGTGACGAGGGTGAAGAAGTTCAGCCTCGTCACGCGACGCAGCGTTACCGAGTCCAACGGGCAGAGCGTGGCGCGGGGCCGGGTGCCGGGAAGACTGCCCCGACCGCCCGAACCCCCACGCTCCTGCTCGCCTTCTTCAGCGCGGCTGCGCCGCGGCTGCCTTGGCCGCGTAGCTGGCCTTCACGTCCTTTGGCCAACCGGTAATGCTGTACGCCCACATATGGATGAAAAACGCCAGCGCGCCAAGAAAGAACGCGAGGCCCGTCATCACGAGATGCGGGTCAGTCCCTTGCCAGATTCTATGCATGAGTGCTCCAGTACCTGGTCAGGTGGTCAAAGCCACGGACGCCACATCCACGCTGCCACGTGGGCCACGACAGCCACGAGCGTGAAGCCCATGAATCCCGTTATGAAATAGCCATGAAAGGAGCGGGCCTCCTCCTCCGTCATACCGCCCCGGTGCTCCACCGTCATACCGCCTCGGTTCTCCATGCTGTCCTCCGAAAGAACTCGACTGCCGTGCCAACCCGCACGGCTGGGAAAGCCGCCCCGATCGGGGAATCGGCCTGACTTCTTTTCCGCGCTGTAAACTGAACCTTACACATGAAACCGTCAAGTTTTATTTACGCTTTTTCAGAACATTTCCTGTGAAATCGTACTGGATGTCGGTCGATCTGACCGAACGTGGCCGAATTTCTCCACTATTGTTCGCGTATGACACCTGACGTGCCCGCCGATTGGCCCAATGTTGACACCAGCGTGATGTTTCGCACTCCAGCCGTGCGGTGGCATGTGCAGATCGCCGAGCCGGACGGGTTGTTGCCAGAGGCGGAGGGTGCCGCGGATGTGCCGACGGTGCTGCTGCTGCACGGCACCGGCGGGAGCACGCATGAGTGGGCCGACGTGATCCCGGCGCTGCGCGCGCACGCGCGCGTGATCGCGCCGGACCTGCCGGGACACGGGTTCTCGGTGCTGGGCTCAGACGGCGCCCTACATTATGGAGCCGCTGGCACCACTGAAGCTCGCGACGCCCACGTGCTCTCGCTGCCGGGCATGGCGATCGCCGTGGCCGACCTGTTGCGCTCGCTCGGACGCTCTCCCGACGTGATCGCGGGGCATTCCGCCGGCGCAGCGCTCGCGCTCCGCATGACGCTGGACGCGCTCGTCGCACCCAAAGCTGTGATCGGCTTCAATCCGGCGTTGATTCCGCCGCCGCAGATCTGGGTGGACGTGCTCGCGCCCCTCGCGGGGCTGCTGGTGGAGTCGTCGTGGCTCGCGCGATCAGCCGCGTGGGTGGCGGGCCGAGGCGGTTCGGTGCGGGCGCTGCTCGAATCCAGCGGCGCGAGACTGACCGACGCGCAGGTCGCGCGTTATGCCCATCTGTTCTGCAATCCGGCGCACTGCGCGGCCGCGCTGAGCATGATGAACCGGTGGAACCTGCCCGAGCTCGCGCGCGACGCGGCGGGTTTGGCGGTAGCTTTCACCGCCTACGTCGGCGAGCGGGACGTTTGGGTGCCGCAAGCGGAACTCACCTCACAGGTCACGCGCATACCCCGGGCAACGCTGGTTCGCGTACCGGGAGTGGGGCACTTGCTACCGGAGGAGTCCCCGGAAACGGCAGTAAACGCGATCCGGCGCTCGCTGAGTTGAGTGGACCTACCACACCGGCGGCATAGAGAAAGATGAACGCGTTCAC
>JBBQNT010000126.1:0-10567 GCA_038330215.1 Gemmatimonadales bacterium | reverse complement strand
CCTGCCTGCGCGCGCACCTCCGCATCCATCTCGGCGAGGTTCTCGCCCTGGTACAGGATCTCGCCGCTGGTGATCTCGTACGCGGGGTGGCCCGCGAGCACCTGCGCGAGCGTGCTTTTTCCGGAACCGTTCGGTCCCATCACAGCGTGGACTTCACCGGCATTCACGGTGAGCGAAATGCCTTTCAGGATGGGCGTGCCATCGACGGCGGCGTGCAAGTCACGAATCTCGAGCATTGGTATTCTATATGTGAAGTTGGGAATGGGCGTTCGGCTCAGCCGACGCTGCCTTCGAGCGTGATGCCGAGCAACTGCTGCGCTTCGAGCGCGAACTCCATGGGAAGCTCTTTGAAGACTTCCTTGCAGAACCCGCTCACGATCATGGACACAGCCTGCTCGGCGTCGAGCCCACGCTGCTTGAGGTAGAAGATCTGATCTTCACCGATCTTGCTCGTGGACGCCTCGTGCTCGAGGATGGCGGTGTTGTTCTGCACTTCGATGTACGGGAAGGTGTGCGCCCCGCATTCATTGCCCACCAGCATGGAGTCGCACTGCGTGTAGTTGCGCGCGCCTTCCGCCTTGGGGAGAATGTGCACCTTGCCGCGATACGAGTTCTGTCCCTTCATCGCGGAGATGCCCTTGCTCACAATGTTCGACCGCGTATTGCGACCAATGTGAATCATCTTGGTGCCCGTATCCGCCTGCTGCATTTTCGACGCCACGGCCACCGAGTAGAACTCGCCCACCGCGTTGTCGCCCTGCAGAATCACGCTCGGATACTTCCACGTGATGGCGGAACCGGTTTCCACCTGCGTCCACGAGATCTTGCTGTTCTTCATCGCCTTGCCGCGCTTGGTGACGAAGTTGTAGATGCCACCCAGACCGTTCTCGTCGCCCGCGTACCAGTTCTGCACCGTGGAGTACTTCACCGTCGCGTTGTCCAGCGCGATGATTTCAACCACGGCTGCGTGCAACTGATTGGTGTCGCGCTTGGGCGCGGTGCAACCTTCCAGATAGCTCACGTACGAGCCCTCGTCGGCGACAATGAGCGTGCGCTCGAACTGACCCGTGGTGGCCTGGTTGATGCGGAAGTACGTGGACAGCTCCATCGGACAGCGCACACCCTTGGGGATGTAGCAAAACGAGCCGTCGGAGAATACCGCCGAGTTGAGCGCGGCAAAAAAGTTGTCGCTATATGGCACCACCGAGCCCAGATACTTGCGCACGAGGTCACCATGCTCACGCACCGCTTCTCCGAACGAGCAGAAGATGATGCCTTCCTTGGCCAGCTCGGCGCGATACGTCGTGCCGACGCTCACCGAGTCGAACACGGCGTCGACGGCGACTCCGCTCAGGCGCTTCTGCTCATTGAGCGAGATGCCGAGCTTGGAGTATGTCTCGAGCAGCTTGGGATCGACTTCGTCGAGCGAGCCCAGTGGATTGACTGATTTGGGCGCCGAGTAGTACGACGACGCCTGGTAGTCGATGGGCTCGTAGGTGACGTTGGGCCAGTGCGGTTCCTTCATGGTAAGCCAGCGGCGATACGCCTTGAGGCGCCACTCGAGCAACCACTCGGGTTCGTTCTTCTTCGCCGAGATGAATCGCACGGTGTCTTCACTCAGTCCGGGCGGCAGCGTTTCCGATTCGATGTCGGTGCTGAAGCCGTACTGATATTCCCGGTTGACCAGTTGGTCGATGGTCGCGCTCATAGCTGCTCCTCATCCCACGCAGTAAGCCCGCTCGTCGACCGCGCAATCGCGCCGGTCGCAGACGGAACGTCGTTGTTCAGATCGGAAGCGTCACCAGCCACAGTGCTGTTGACGTCGTACGCACAAAGTGTCGCGCCACCGAGGCGGTGTTCACGACGTATTACCGAAGCGCCAAGCAGTCGCGCCAACTGGCGCGCCTCGACTTCACAGGCTTCGGGGAACTGCAGCGCGATTTCACACACCGCGCAGTTGTGAATGCGCAGCGTCGCGCGCTCTCGCGAGAGCGCTTCGCCCTCGGCCATGTATCCGCGCGACGTCAGCAACTCGGCCACCAACTGCACCCGCTCCGAGAGCGGCAGGCCATCGAGCACCGGTCCTGCGTCGGCCGCCAGCAGATCCCATTCGCGCGTGAGCACCCGCGTTACCGACTTCGCACCGCGCTCGCTTTGTAACGCTTCGAGCGCCGATGCGAGCACGCTGGCGTACCGCCGCGGGAATACCGCCTCGCCGACTTCGGTGAGCCGGTAGGCGAACACCGGTGCCCCGACGCCCCGCACTTCCCGGGAGTACCGCACCACGCCATCTTCTTCGAGCACCTTGAGGTGCCGGCGCAGTGCGTTTGGCGTAAGTCCATACCGCACAGCAAGTTCAGCGGCCGTGAGCGGCTGCTCCTTCTTGAGCGTGACGAGCATTTCCGCCCGCACGCCCCGATATCCGCCCAGCGTTCCGATCACGTCATGCATACCAGATAATCTAACTCGGGAATGAGTAATCGACAACGAAACTGTTGACGAATCCCCGTTGTTCCCAGGCGCGCGGCGTTGCGCGGCGTTGTGCGGCGGGTCTCGCCACAGCGGCCGGAAACGCGCGTTCGTCACGAAATTGGTGCAGATTCGTAGTTAGTACGGCATTATTGAGGGAGCCGAGACCTGATGCGGCTCTGTCGGTCCCCCCTTCGGAGGCTGCGCACACGTGCGTTCCACCATCGTCCTCGGGTTCGTCGCCATGGCGACGGGCGCCATCTATCTGGCCAGAGCGCGAATGCAGTCGTACCGCCAATCGTCAGTACGCGACGGGTTGGCGCAGTTCACGGCCGCCTTCAGGGGACGTGACATCCCTCCCGAGCTGCTCAAGCAGACGTACGACCATCTCGTCGAGCGTCGCGAGGCGGTGGGCGAGGACAACGCCGCGCATTTCATCGTCGCGCCCGGACACGACCTGCGCTCGGTGTACCATCTGGATGGCATCGATATCGAGGATGCCGTGCTTGTCATCGCCGACCGCGCGAACGCGCGCCTGCCCAAGGTGAAGGAGCTCGACGCCCTCAAGGGACGCGTGAGCACCGTGCAGGATCTCGTCACGTTCCTCGTGCCTTTCTTCGAGACCGCCGAGCTGTCCAAAGGGTGAGTGTGGGTCGTATGGCGCGCGCGCGATTGCTGCCGCTCGGACTGTGCGCGCTTCTCACGACCGCGTGCGGCGGCGGACTCACGCCATTGTCACCCGCGACGTCTCCCACACCCGCAGCGCGCCCGGCCCCTTCGAGGTTTCCCGTCCCGATTCCCGATGGCCGGCCCGAGCCCTTGGGTACGCTGGGCTTGGGCGTCACCGAGGCCGATCTCGATGCGCTCTGGGCGCGACAGCTCATGGTGCCGGTGCACGGGCTCGAGCCGGCGGGCCTGCACAACGACTACGAAGCGCGTCGCGGCAGCCGTGCGCACCTCGCGCTCGACATGCTCGTGCCCAAGGGCACGCCCGTACTCGCGGCGGATGACGGCCGCATCGGACGCATCGGCACGACTCCCGTCGGCGGCAACATCATCTACGCCACCGATCCGGACGAGCGCTTCGTGTACTACTACGCGCATCTGGACCGGCACGCGCGCGGCCTGTCCGTGGGCGAGCGGGTACGCAAGGGCGATGTGATCGGATACGTGGGCACCACGGGGAACGCGCCCTCCAATACGCCGCACCTGCATTTTCAGGTGATGTTGCGCGGTGCCGGACGGGCGTGGTGGGATGGGCCGGCGATCAATCCGTGGCCCTTCTTCGTGTATTCCGGCTCCGCGAATCAATAGATTCTTCGGAGGCGCACACGAAGGCGCATCACGGCATTCTCCCGTATCCCACTCATCATGAGCCTGCGATGACCATGCGCGGCAAGGATCGCGCGGCGCTCCGCGCTGAAGCCCACCATCTGAATGTCACCGTGCACGTCGGGCACGGCGGCCTGACGCCCACGCTCATCAAGAGCTGTGATGACGTGCTGCGTACGCGCGAACTCGTGAAGGGGCAGGTGGCGAAGGCGGGTGAGCTCGAGGCGCGCGAGGCGGCGGAATCGCTCGCGGGTAAGCTCAAGGCCGAGATCATTCAGGTGATCGGGCGGACGTTCACGCTGTACCGGGAGAATCCGGAGTTGGAGCGTGGGGAACTGCCGGCGTGGAGGCAGTAGGGAGGGAGTGTGTGGATCGCGATCACACAACGCCCCCGTTGCCGGGCACTCGCCGAACGCGAGTCGTATTATCTTCCAGCGGCAGTTCCGAGCGACGTTGCCGCTGCCCCAATCGTCTTCTTGTGAACTGCCTGGCGCGCCACTAACCTGAGCGTGCCCGACCGAGCACACCGCGACAGCCTCGAGCCGAACGACACCATGCCTTACATCATCACCGAAGCCTGCATCAGCGTCAAAGACAAGTCCTGCGTGGATGTCTGCCCCGTGGACTGCATTTACGAAGGGGAGGACCAGCTGTACATCCATCCGGACGAGTGCATCGACTGCGGTGCGTGCGAGCCCGAGTGCCCGGTGACTGCCATCTTCCCTGAAGAAGACGTGCCGGTGCAGCTCAAGTCGTTCATCGAGAAGAACAAGGTCGTGTTCAACTCCGACACACCGCCGGGACGCCCCACTCGCTGAGTCGCCACCTGTCGCTACCTGAGGAGAGCCGTCAGTGCGCGATCAACTCAGGTAGCGCGCCTTCAGCCAGAACGCGGCGATGAGCGCAGCATATTGCAGCACGGTGCTGCGCTCGCTCCACACGGCCTCGCCCCACGCATGCGGACCCGATGTCGGCGTTGACGGCGGACGCGGAAACCAGCGCGGCGTGACACGCTTGTAGGCGAGATACGTTTCGCCGAAGATCGTCTCCAGCACGCCCTCTTCGTAGCGCACGATGTAGTAGTACTCCACTGCGAAGAGCAGCGTCGCCACGGGCAGGAACCAGAGCAGCCCCGAGACCACGGTAAAGCCCATCCACACCAGCCAGTTGCCCACGTAAAGCGGATTTCGGCACCACGCGAAAGCGCCGTAGTCGACCAGGCGCTGCACCGCGCGTGAGCGTCGCCGCGTGACCGTGCCGGCCGCCGCGACCCCCGACAAGCGGATCAGTTCGCCCACCGCGACCATGAGCAGGCCGACGACCCACATTGTGGCACTCTGCGTGCCTGGCACCAGCAGCGGGATCGCCAGAAATGGGACCGGGAGCCAGCCGCGATTCTTGAAGAGCACCGCGCCTATGCGCGCGGCCTGCGACTGTTCAGCGGCGCTGGGCGCAATGGCGCTGGGCGCAATGGCGCTGGGCGCAATAGCGCTGGGCGCAGCGGCGCCTGGCGAGACTGCGCCGGCATCGGCGCGCACGGGACGATCGGTTGTGGTCATGAACACTGAGTAGGGAACAGCGCAAAACAACTGCGCATAAGACCTGAAGAAAACTGCTCAGAACGACTGCACCGCGTCGAGAAACTCCGACAGCGCGTGATTCACCGCCGACGGACGTTCAACGCAACTCACATGGCCGGAACCGGCGATCACTTCAAGTCGCCGAACAGTGCCCGGGGGCAAAGCGGCCGCGATCTGCTCGGCCTTCGCCACCGGCGTCAGCACGTCCTCATCGCCCACCGCAACGAGTGTGGGCACGCTGACGGTGCCGATGGTCCCCGACGAGTCCGGTCGGTCCCGCATTGCCGTCAACGCTCCAACAATACCCTCGACGGGTGCCGAGCGCATCATTTGGGCCATTTTCTCCACCAGATCCGGTCGCTGCGCCCGGGTGGTCTTGCCCACCATGCCGGGCAGCTGCGCCTGCACCGCTGCCTCGGCGCCCTCGCTGCGCACTTTCGCCATGAGCGCCTCCCGCTTGGCGCGGCCCGCGTCGTCGTCGGCGCCCATCTGCGTGTCGAGCAGCGCCAGTCCCATCACACGATCCGGCATGGCGCGCCAGCAAGCCATCGCGATGTAGCCGCCCATGGAAAGTCCAACGATCGCGGCACGCTCGATGTCGAAATGATCGAGCAGCGCGCGCACGTCGTGTGCGTACTGCTCCATCGCGTACGGACCCTGGACGTCCGATTCGCCAAAGCCGCGCAGGTCAGGCGCAATGCATCGAGCCTTGAGCGACAGCGCCGACACCTGGTGCGACCAGAGCGTGCGGTCGTGCGGAAATCCGTGCAGGAATACCATCGGCACCCCTTCACCTGCCATGTCGAGGCCCACACGCCGGCCGGCGATGTTGAAAATCACGATTTGACTCCTTTCGTCCGGCTCTCCATTTGCGCCGTAGCGATCCTGGCTGCGACTGCTGCTGCGTCCACTTCCTCGCCTTCAGCGGCTTCGATGTCTTCCTCGACCTGCTCGCGAATCAGCGCGAACTCGCGGGCATCCTGCTTCGACGCGGCCATGCGAATGGGCACGAGTACCGCCGCAGTGAGCGGCACGGCCACCATCAATCCCACAAATCCGAAGAGCACCGCCATCAGCGCCTGCGCGACGAGCGTAAATGCGGGTGGCAGGTCGATCTCGCCGCGCATGAGCGCGGGAATGAGCAGGTTGTTCTCGACGAACTGAATCGCCGAGTACACAATCAGCACGAGCAATGCCTTCTGCGGTGAATCGACGAAGCCCATGGCGATGGCTGGCACAGCGGCGAGAATCGGGCCGACAGTCGGCACGAACTCGAGCAGTCCCGCGATGAAGCCGAGCGCAAATGCTGCGCGCACATCGAGCACGAGCAGCGCAACGGTGGAGACCACACCGATCACCACCATCGCCACCAACTGCGTGACCAGCCATTTGCGCAGGACCGTGGCCATCGCCGCAAACACCACACGCACATGCGCGCGATGCTCCGCCGGCACGGGGGCCAGCATCCAGTTGCGATACAGCCTCGGCTCCGCGCCAATGTAGATCGCGAGGAACATGATCATGATGAGGCCACCGAGCACGGCGATGGTGCCCGAAACGAACGAGAAGAGCTGACGCGACGAACCGGCGAGCCCGGACGAGAGCCGCCGGGTGAGCAGTTCGCTGCGCGTGGGCTCGCGCGGACCGCCCACCACTCCACTCGCCAGGATCTCTTCGCGTGCGCGCCGTTCCGCCTCCGCGACGTTGCGCTGCATTGCGCGGCGCAGGCTGTCTCGCAGGAACGTGGTGCGTGCCTCGAGCTGCGCGTCGAGATCGAGTTCAGGCGTGGACAATGCGGTATCGCCCAGCACGCCGGCGGGCACAACGCGCGCAGTGTCCGCAGCCAGGGAATCGCGGCGGTCGCGCAGCGGCGCGGCAGGCCGGAAGAGACCCGAATCGGGTGCGCGTGCCCGTGGCGCGCGAAGGCGCAGGCTGTCGTCAATGGCGCGCGATATCTGCTCCATGGCTGCCAGCGCCGAGGAGTCGGGCATCGGCGGGGGCGGTGGAACAGCCTGTCGCTGGCGGGCTGCTGCCCGCCGTGCGGAGTCGGCGCGCGCGCTGTCGGCCAGCGAATCGCGGGCCGCGGACGAGTCGGTGCTGATCGAGTCCGCGGGCGATCGCAGGAACGGGTCCAGAAAGCCGAACTCCTGCTTGTTCACGAACGCCTGCACCTTGCCCACAGCCTCCGGCAGGTCGCGGCGCAGCTCGCGCGCCTGCACGCTCAGCGTGGGGAAGAGCAGGGTGAAGCAGAGACCGATGATTCCGACGGTACCGAAAACGAGCGCGGCGGACAGAATGCCGCGTCTGATTCCGATGTGCTCCAGCCGGTCCACGCCCGCAGCCACGGCCACGCCGAAGAGCACGCCGAGAAAGACCACGAACACGAGGAGGTTGGCGCTCCAGAGCAGCATCAGTCCCAGCCAGATGCCGATCACGATCAGGGCGGCGCGGGCGACCTGCCCTGAGCGCCAAGTCGCGTCGGAGCGGTCGGCCGGGGTTTTCTCCCCGTCGGCGGGGTCCCCTTGGGGGCTGGGGGGCGGTGGCGTAGTGGTGGCAGTCATGGACGGGTAATCCTCAGCCTCGGGGGCTGCGAAGCAAGTGCAAAACGCACAATCTCGCCCTCCCCGTACAATGCGCGCTGCCGCGTGCATAGCTTGGAAGGAGGTGCGCACGACGCGTGCCCATTGCCGAGACCCCTGTGCCCGACGCCGCACCGCTTTACCTCGACTCCGCCGATGCTGTCGACCGCTTCCTGGCCGAACTCGGTCAGCCGGTGGCCATCGCCATCGATACCGAAGGCGCCAGCTTCCACCGCTTCGTCGATCGCATCTACCTGCTGCAGCTTTCCACCGAGCAACGGCACGCGGTGATCGATCCGCTGCCGATCGGGACGCCGGAGCGTCTTGGGCGACTCTTGCAGGATCGCAAAGTGGAAGTCGTGCTGCACGACGCCGACTACGACTTGCGCCTGCTGCGTCAGGATTACGGTTGGCAGGTGAACTCGCTGTTCGACACGCGCGTGGCCTCGCAGCTCATCGGCTTGCGTGCGTTCGGACTCGCCGCGCTGCTCGAGCAATATTTCGGCATCAAACTCGACAAGAAGCATCAGCGCGCCGACTGGTCCATGCGTCCGCTGTCGGCGGACATGCTCGAGTATGCCGCGCACGATACGCGTTGGCTGCTCGACTTGCGTACTCGCTTGCGCAGTGAGCTCGAGAAGCGCGGTCGCTGGCACTGGGCGCAGGAAGAGTTCGCGCGCGCCGAGGGTACACAGTGGACGCCGGACGAGTCCGGTCAGGCGTTCATGAAGATGAAGGGCGCCCGCGATCTCAACCGACGCGAGCTGGCTCGCCTTGGTGAGCTGGTGACGTGGCGCGATTCGATCGCTCGCGAAATCGACCGCGCGACATTCCGCGTGATCGGCAACGAAGTGCTGCTCGAACTTGCGCGCACATCGCCGACTGCGGCGGGCGAACTCACCAAGGTGAAGGGATTCCCGCGCTCCATGTCGGAGTCGCGCATGGCGGGCGTGCTGTCGGCGCTGCAGCGAGGCAACGCGGTGCCTGACGCCGATCTGCCGCGCTTTCCCAGGTCCGTGCGCTACGATCGCGACCCGGACTTCGATGATCGCGTGGCGCGCCTCAAGGCGGTGCGCGATGCGGCGGCGGAGCGGCTCGAGCTTGACCCGGGGGTGCTCTGCTCGCGTGATCGCATGGAGACCGTGGCCCGCAAGCTGCCGCAGAGCCTCGAGGCCTTCGAAGAGATCCCCGAGCTTCGCCGGTGGCAGGTGGAAGTGCTCGGCGAGGGGTTCCTGAAGGCGCTCAAGGGCAGCAAGTCGACGAACGGCGCATCCTCGGCGACAGCGACCGCCGGCGACAAGGGGCAGGGCAAGTCGGGGTCCGGAGCGAAGACTGCTGCCACAGCGGGAAAGCCGGCCGCTGGATCGGCGGCGCGGGATTCAGACGATTCTCCTTATCGCGCTGACGACTGACGCGGTCGGGAGCGTTCGCTGTCGTGCCCCAGCCGCGCAATCAGGCGCCGCGTTTCTGTTGGCACGGCGCAACACCCTCGGCTTGTTGTAGTCCCGCAACACTCCAGGTAGTGTGGTGCCGAGTCCACGCACGACCGGAGTGTGGCGCTATCGCATACTTCTGTTTTCCGGATCAAGGAATGCTTTGTTTAGCAAAGAGTTAGCGCCTGCAGTTTGGCAGACTCATCTGGAAATGGTTTGGCACGAACACTGCACTTGTGGTGGATATCGGCAGGGGATTGATTCTCACTCCATTGCCATCACCAGTTGCATCGAGGATCCGTCGCATGCCCTTCACCACGACGACCGTACCCGCTGGCCGCTCCGCAACGACGCGTTCATCGGCGCGCCCCTCGAGCGTGGCCATGCCAATGGCGTCAACGGGGCGCCCCTCGCGGCTTTCCGCCAGCGACTCGCGTGTCGCGATGCGATTCATTGGTTGGGCGGCGATCGCGGTGATCGCCGACTTGGGCACGAAGTACTGGGCGGTGACCTCGCTCGCCGACCGCAGCATCGTGCTGTCTGACTGGTTCTCGATGATGCTCGTGTTCAACACCGGCATCGCCGGCGGCGCATCCGTCGGGCCGCACACGTGGCTCATCAATGTGCTCAGCACAGTCGCGACCGTGCTGCTTGTGATGAGCGTGGTGCTTCCGCTCGCACGCGTCGATCGTCGCGCGGCGATGGCCATGGGCCTCATCGCCGGCGGCGCCTCCGGCAACCTTGCCAGCCTCGTGGGCGAGTCGCGCGGCGTGCCCGACTTCCTGGCGCAGCAGGTCGGGGACTCGATCATCGTCTACAACGTCGCCGACATCGCGCTCTGGCTCGGTGCCGCGACGCTCATCCCGATCACACTCGGCCTTATCCGGGTCATCAAAAAAGACCGCCTGGCCGCAGCGCGCGTCTGACCGAGCCCCCGCACAAATCCCATCCAAAAAAGAGCGGCCTCAATGCGAGACCGCTCTTCTTTTGCACTTGAATCACCACCCCGCTACCGCACCAATCAGAACCCCATGTAGGCGCGGACTCTGGGCTCGATGCGTTCCGGCGTCCACGCCGGGCTCCACACGAGGTTCACCACCGCCTCGCCAATGCCGGGCAGCGTCTTGAGTTCTTTCTCCGCCTCTCCCATGATCTCCGGCCCTGAGGGGCAGCC
>JBBQNT010000125.1:0-10686 GCA_038330215.1 Gemmatimonadales bacterium | reverse complement strand
GGGCGCTTCGGAGAAGGCTTCTTTCCTGAGCCGCAGGCACTGCTCACGCCTACGCGTCGCATTGTCGGGCTCGACGGCAAGGCCAAGATGTCCAAGTCGCTCGGCAATACGATCGGTTTGCTCGAGTCCGACGATGAGATCTGGCAGAAGCTGCGTCCCGCCATGACCGACCCGCAGCGCGTGCGCAAGACCGATCCAGGGCGCCCCGAGGTGTGCAACATCTTCAGCCTGCACAAGGCGTTCTCGCCCGCAGATACCGTGGCTGAGGTGGACACAAACTGTCGTACGGCTGCGTGGGGATGCATTGATTGCAAGAAGGTGTTGCACGCGAACATGGTGCAGGAACTCACGCCCATTCGCACTCGCGCAGCGCTGATGAGCAATGAACCTGCGCGTGTGCTCGATGCACTCGCTGATGGCGCACGCACTGCTGGCGCGATCGCTCAGGATACGATGCGTGAAGTGAAGTCGCGCATGGGTCTGGACCCGATGCGCGCGCCATAATGCGCAAGCTGGTGGTAGACCTGCAAAGCTCGGCGCCGACCATGGCGCTCACCGCCGACGGCGCAGAGCGCCTGCGTCGCGCGGCGCCGGATGGATGGCATGTGCATGTTGTCGATGCAACAACCGATTCCAGCGGTGACGGCACCAATGCCGTCAGCGAAGAGACGCTACGTGCTGTGACCGACGCCGAGGTGTACTTTGGGTACGGACTGCCGGCGCCACTGGTCGCCGCGGCGCCGAAGCTCAAGTGGGCGCACAGTGCATCGGCGGGGGTGGGCAAGTCGATTACGCCTGAGCTGCTGTCGGCCGGTCTTGTGTTCACCAACAGCGCCGGTGTCTACGGCGAAGCCATGGCCGACTCCGTGCTGGCCGGCGTGATGTACTTCGTGCGCGGCCTCGACTTCGCGGTGCGCCTCCAGGCGGAAGCACGTTGGGACAAGACCGCATTTCACGCCGAGCACTCACCCATACGTGAAGTGTCCGACCTGCGTGTGCTCGTGATAGGCACCGGGGGCATCGGATCGGCGGTGGCGCGTCGCTTCACCGCGCTCGGCGCCCAATGCACCGGTATCCGTCGACGTCCGGAGCTTGGAGTGCCCGACGGATTTCGTCACGCGCATGGCATGGATCATCTCGATGAACTGATTCCGTCCGCCGATTTGCTCGTTCTGGCCGCACCGCTGACAGCGTTGTCCCGCGGTGTGATGGACGCGCGTCGTTTGGCGTTGCTGCCGCGAGGAGCAGTCGTCGTGAATGTGGCGCGTGGCGCGCTGATGGAAGAGGACGCATTGCTCGCATCGCTCGTGTCCGGGCATGTGCGCGGCGCGTATCTGGACGTGTTCAGACGCGAACCGTTGCCGGAGTCTCATCCGTTCTGGCGTGATCCGCGTGTGCTGATCACACCGCATGTTTCGGGCGTGTCGCCGGCTCGTCATTGGGGGCGGGCGCTTTCCCTGTTTGAAGACAACTGGCGGCGTTGGGTGGCGGGGGAACCGCTGCGCAATGTCGTCGATCCAACGGCCGGCTATTGATGCGCGCGTGAGCCTCGCATCGGGCCGCCAGGCAACCTGCACTTGGCGGTACGACACGTGGCAATGGAGCGAATCATCAAGGCGGCGGTGGATCGTGGCGCCTCCGACATTCACATCAAGGCAGACGACTGTGTGCGCGCGCGCATCGACGGTCGCCTCGTCGCGCTCACCAAACAGGCGCTCACCGCAGAGCAGACGCGTGCCATTGCCTTGCGCCTGATCGAGTCGGAGGCAGATCGCGAGAACATCGACGCATTGCGCGATCACGATTGCGCGTGGGCGCAGCCGGGTGTCGGTCGGTTTCGTGTCAACATCATGCGGCAGCGTGGCGCGCATTCGATCGTGATGCGCGTGATCCCGGAGCAGGTGCCGACGGTCGAAGCGCTGCGCCTTCCGTCCGTGATCGAGCGCATCACTCATGCCGAGCGCGGCATGGTGCTCGTGACCGGTGTGACCGGCTCCGGAAAGAGCTCCACGATGGCGGCGATGGTCAACTCCATCAACGGCAACTACGAAAAGCACATCGTCACGCTCGAGAACCCGATCGAGTTCCTGCACAACGATATTCGCAGCTCCATCACGCAGCGTGAAGTCGGCATCGACACGGATACCTTCCGAATGGGACTACGCGCGGCGCTGCGCCAGGATCCCGATGTGATCCTGATCGGTGAGATGCGAGACGCGGAAACCATCGACACCGCGATGAAGGCGGCTGAGACGGGACATTTGCTCATCTCCACGCTGCACACGCCCGATGCGCAGAGCACCATCATGCGTGTGGTCGCGATGTTCCCGCCCGAAGAGCAGTCGGTGGTTCGCATGCGTCTGGCCGAGTCGCTGCACGCCGTGATTTCGCAGCGCCTGCTGCCACGCGCGAACGGGCAGGGGCGTTCTGCCGCGTGCGAAGTGATGATCGTGACGCCAACGATTCGCGATCTCATCATCGACAACCGGGTGGGGGAGATTCGCGACTACATCTCCGACGGCCACGTGCAGTACGGCATGCAGACATTCGACCAGCATCTCACGCAGCTGGTGAACGACGGCGAGATCACGTTCGAAGTCGCACTTGGCGCGGCCACACGTCCGGCCGACTTCGAGCTCAACTTCCGGACGTTGAGCCGGGGACAGCGTGCGCCCACGCCGCTGGCCACCCCAGCGATCACGGCTGCCGCGTCGGCGGCCAACGCGTCCGCACGCAGCGCACCACCGCCTCACCCGCTGGGCACCGGTCCCACACTACCGCCGCTCGCGACGTCGCCTCACGGGCAGCCAGCGGTGTCGAGTCCGTCGCCGTTCGGGGGCAGTGACAATACAATCTTCGGATCCGGATTCGAGAGCCTGTTCGGGAGTTGAGGGGCGAGGTCGTGCGGGGAACTGCTTTCACCGCAGAGCCGCAGAGCCGCGGAGTTCCGCAGGCGCGGGGAAACGGCGGGAGAGGGTGCGCCGCACCTATCGCTGCGGGCTCAGTCGCCGACTATCCGAAGATGGCTTCCGTTAAGAGCTCGAGGGCGGCTGCGCCGGCAATTGGCGCCCATCTGATGCCGTCGCGGTTCGCCTCCGGGAACTCTGAGCCGCTGGTCCACCGCTCCACGGATCGCGCATTGGTGTCGACCAGCCACACTTCGCCGACCCCGTGCGCCAACAGCGCGGGACGCTTGTGGTGCCGATCGCGCACACGGGTGGAGTCGCTGAGCACCTCCACCACCAACATCGGCGGCGGCATGTCACGCCACGTCAGCCCCGGCGAATGCGGAACCGGATACACTGCAATATCAGGCTCGAGCCAGCTGGTCTCGCTGATGAAGACGCCGGCTGGCGCCAAAACGGACCAGGCCGCGTGCTCGCTGCACCAGTTGCCGAGCAACCTCGCGAGCATCGTAGCACACCACTGATGCGACACCGATGGCGGCGGAGTCACCAGCAACTCCCCGTGCAGCACTTCGTAGCGTCGACCGTCCCGCTCGACATGATCGAGGTCGGCGATGGTCCACACTTCACCGGAAGGAATCGGTGGAGAGCTCGAAGATCGGGCGCCAGGAAGCATGAACATATAGTCGGCTCGGCGGGGGCGTTTGGGCAAGTGTAAAGCACTTCCCAAGATGCTCGCGCCCTGTTCGCCAGACATCATCATTCCTCCGCACGTAGGGGCTGCGCGTTCCAGCGAGGAGGCGCCGAGCGAGCTGCGGGTGATGCCTCTGCACCACGCTCGCCGTTGCTAGATTCCCGACATGACCACACGCACCCTTGGCGGCCTGCTCGCCCCCGCTGTCACCACGTTCGATCGCGCCACCGGCGAGCTCGCGCGTGACCCGTTTGTCCGCAACCTGAAGGCACACCTCGATGCCGGACTCGACGGCATCCTTGTGGCGGGCTCGAGTGGTGAAGCCGCCCTGCTCGACAGCGCGGAGCGTCGCACGATCACCGAGTGGGCCCGCGAGGTGATCGCACCGCATCAGTGGTTGCTTGTGGGCACGGGCAGCGAGAGCACTCGGCAGACCATCGCGCGCTGTCGTGATGCGAAGGCGGCCGGTGCCGATGCGGTGCTGGTGGTGGCGCCGCACTATTTCCTCAAGCGCATGACGGAAGCGGCACTGCTCGCGCACTATCGCGCCGTCGCTGATGCGAGTCCGCTGCCGGTGCTGCTGTACAACATGCCGGCCTACGCGCACCTGGTGCTGTCGCCGGAGCTGGTGCACACCATGGCCGAGCATGACAACGTGATCGGCATGAAGGACTCGGCGGGCAACCTGCCCGTGCTCGAACAGTATCTGACCGCACAGTCCGATACGTTCACCGTGGTCACGGGACACGGCGGCACGGCAGCATCGGCGATCGCGCGCGGTGCTCGCGGCGCGATTCTCGCTATCGCTCTGTACGGCGCGCAGCCCACGCGCGTCATGATCGACGCGGCACTCGCCGGCCGTCACGAGGAGGCGGCGCGGCTGCAACTGCCGCTCGTGCCGCTCGCGAGCGATATCGCGGCCGCGTTCGGCCCTCCGGGGCTCAAGGCGGCGATGGATTTTGTGGGGCTCGACGGTGGCGCGCCGCGGCTGCCGCTGTTGCCGCTCGATGCGAGTGAGCGCGCAAAGGTTGAGGACGTGTTGCGGCGGGCGGGGGTGCTTGCAGCGAGTTGATGTGCTGTTGACTTGCCTTCGCGACGAGCCAGCCGCTGATCGTTCGGCGCGGCACTTCACCCTGGCCGTCCCGTTTCCATCGCTTGCTCCGATGGCGGTATGAGCCGATATTACCGGCATGGGAAAGCGTCCACCCTACGCTCGAATCGCAATCACCCTGCCTCCCGAGGACCTCGAGGCGGCCGACCGGCTGGCGCGTGAATGTGATCGCTCGCGAAGCTGGATTGTGGCGGAGGCGGTACGTCACTTTGTCGCGGCTCGGAAGTCTGCGCATGATGCGGACGTAGCGGCGCAGGCACTGCGGTCTCCCGGGATCGGAGCTTCGAGGCTGCTCCAGCTGAGACGCGACCTCGCGCTCACGCCGGAACAACGGGTCCTGATCGCGGAGCAAACGCTCAGGAACGTGCCGTCGGGTACCTCGTCTCCGCCCGGTCCCCGGTGCTTCGATCGCTACGAGGACTTCCTTGACTGGAAGTCGAGACGAGCGCGCACGCCGTGAGTCACTCCGACGAGTACGAGTCGCGGCTGGCAAGGGTGTGCAGCCGACTGAACGCTGCCAACGCGTGCTACGTACTGGTGGGCGCGACCGCCATGCAGCTCTGGGGAACCACTCGCGCCACGCAGGACATCGACATCCTGATCGAGGCGACGGTCGCGAATGCGCAGCGCGTGTTGTCGGCCCTCGGGACACTGGGATTCGGCATCGCGAACGAGCTGGATGCGGAAGACGTTGTCCGTCGACCGGCAACGATGATCGGGGACATTCCCAACGTCGACGTGCTCACGCGCGCGTGGAACCTGACATGGGAGCAGGCGCATCCGCGCGCGCAGCGGTTCGACGTGGAAGGCGTGACCATACCGGTGGCGTGCATTCCGGATCTCATCGAGTCGAAGCGCACCGGACGCTTGCAGGACGCGGCGGACATCGAGGTGCTGGAGCAGATCCAGCGCGAGCGAGGCGCGACCTGATTCCCCCCCCGGTAGCGGGCGGCCACGTGATTGCGCGGCACCATCGGCGTTGAGGCATTGCGCACGTGGACTGATCGGTGCAGAATCACGCGGTCATAGTCGGTCCGCCGCCAACTTCTGCCACCGGGGCTACGTGAAACATCAAGGCATTCGCAACCCGGAAGCCAACGCGCTCATCGCCTTTGCGCTGTTTGCGGGTGGGACGACCAGCATTGTCTATGGCGCGGTCACCATGAACGCGCTCGGCTACGAAACCGGTGCGACGGGTCTCATGATCGGCATTGGCGGCGTGGTCGCCGTAATCGGCTTCTTCATGACGCTGAACTTTCTCTGGGCGGTGCGGCTGACCCGGGGTATGCGACGAGGTGAACGAGTCATCGCGCGCTGGCTCGTGCCGCCTGAGGCGTGCGAAGCCTTCCGGGCCGCGGACCTCGCTCGTACTGAGCAGGGAATGAAAAATGACTATCGGCTGCCGCGTCGCATACCGCACGCCGGCCTCGAAGTGATCTTTTCCAACGATGCCGTGCTGATCGGCAACTTCTTCTACGGGCTTTCAAGCTCGGGCATCGCGCGGTTCCAGGGAGCCAAGCTGCTGAGCGGTACGCCGATGCTCGAGTTCGACACGGGCATGCTTCGCGCCAGAGTGGAGCCCAGAGTAAAGATCTACGATGCGATCGGCGTGCTGCGCGTGCCGGTCTCGCCTATGGCGTCAGACGACGCACGACGCGTGGTCAGGCACTTCATCGATGTGATTGGCCGACACGTGATCGTGAAGCCTGACTTCTGGCCGTTTCGCGTTCGACTCGGGCGACGCGTCGCCGTCGTGTCGGCGGCAATTGCCGGTGGCGGTTTTCTGCTCAACTATCTGAGCATCGACCTCGGCACTATTCCGCTCTTCATGGCACTTGTCGGAACCATCCTCGCACTGGCTGGCCTACTGCTCGCCGTCATCGCCTCGAGTATGGACAAGGCGAAGAAGGGGCCTGCGTAGGCTACCGGATCGTGCTTCAGCGGGGATGCCGGTGGAAAACGCCGAGCTTTGCCACGCTGGAAATGCCGCCACATGGCGGAGTCGTCATGGGGCGCGTGTGCACGTGCAGCCTGTTGCTCGTGATGGCCTGTAGCGGCCCGCAACCACCGACCGCGCCCGACGCCACGCCCGTGGCACCGGAAACCCCGGCACCGATGGGGATGTCTGCAACGGGCACGTTCGTTCGCACTGGCTACAACGTGACGGGACGTGCCGTGCTGACCGTGAGCAACGGCGTCGGCCAACTGGTTTTTTCGTCCGATTTCACGATTGCCAGCACGCCCGGACCAGTGGTGTATCTCAACACCACCAACAATCCGAATACCGGTCAACCGCTCCGCATAGGCGCGCTCATCCGACGAAGCGGATCACAGACGTACACGTTTCAGGTGCCAACCGGCGTACAGTACCGCTGGATTCTGATCTGGTGCGATCCGTTCAATGTTGCCATGGCAGAAGCATCCATTCCGCCCACGCCGGCGTCGCCCTGACGTTGCGTGGCCACCACGCGTTCTGCAGCACCAGGCAAAGCACGACAATCAGTCCGCTCCCGCGGCCCCTGCGCCCGCCGCCCGCCTGACGGCATCTACCACCATGCCCGGCGTAAGCACCGCCGGCAGCAGCTCGGGCGGCAGTGCGGGATCGCTGCCGTACAGCACATAGAGCGGAATGCCGCTGCGTCCATAGCTCGCAATCACGGCAGCGATATCGGCATCCCGGGATGTCCAGTCGGCTTGCACCAGCGCCACATTCAACTCGGCAAAGGCGCGCCGCGCTGCGCTACTCTGCAGCGCAACTCTCTCGTTGACCTGACACGACAGACACCACGCCGCCGTGAAGTCGAGCAGCACGGGACGCCCTTCGGTGCGCAGCTCGGCCAACCTCGCTGGGGAGTATGTCTCCCACACGATCGGCGGCGCATCAACTGCGTCGGCCTCAACACGCGGTGCACTGCCGCCGCGCACGGCTACTGCTACCGCACCGGCCATGGCGAGCGCACCAATCACGCGGCCGGTCACGCGCTGACGCACTGCGGCGCGTCCCCAAAGCCACGCGCCGAGCGCAAAGAGTGTGAGTCCGAGCATGAGCACGGCGAGTGCATTCATATTCTTCTGCTGACCAAAAACCCAGAGCAACCACACCACCGTGGCGTAGAGCGGAAACGCGAGCGCCTGCTTGAACGTCTCGAGCCACGGTCCAGGCCTTGGCAGGAAACGCAACAGCGACGGTACCGCGGCAAACACCACGTACGGCAGGGCAAGGCCAACCGCCAGAGCCGTGAACACCAGCATGGACGCCAGTGGCGGTTGTACCAGCGCAAAGCCGAGCGCCGCTCCCATGAAGGGCGCCGTGCACGGCGTTGCCACGATCACTGCCAGCGCACCGGTCGCAAACGAATCGGTGTAGCTGCGCCCGCTGCCTGCGCCGCCCAAACGGGTGAGCGACATGCCGATCTCGAACACGCCGCTCAGATTGAGTGCCAGTGCGAACATGACAAGCGCGAGCAGCGCAACAACTGGTGGTGACTGCATCTGAAAGCCCCAACCGAGCGACTCGCCACCCGCGCGCAACAGCAGCAGGCTTCCGGCGAGCAGCCAGAAGGTGGCAAGTACGCCCGTCGCAAAGACCAGTCCGTGTCTGCGTCCGACGCGCGAATCGCCGCCGCCGTGCTCGAGAAATCCAAGCACTTTCACCGAAAGCACGGGAAAGACGCAGGGCATGAGGTTGAGAATCAGTCCGCCAACCAGGGCGAACAACAGCGCCGCCGCCAGGCCGAGCTGCGAGGACTCCGGCGCCACTGCAGCGGACGTTTGCAGCAACACATTGTTCACGCCACCGGTAATCTGCGCGGACGGTGCCGCAAGCAGTTCACGCGCGGTTGACGCAAGCGCACTGTTCGAGCCGGCGGCCGTTGTATCGACCGAGGCGAGAATGCGGTACCCCGTTCTGCCCACGCCAGCCAGGCCTGACACATTGGCCGCCAACAGTCCGGAGAGCTGCGCCGCATCTGCATCGGCGAAGGGGGAGCGCGCGATTGACACGAGCAGCGTATCGCCGATCCACGCCACACGCTGCGGCTGTGCGTGGTCCACGATGCTCATGGAGTCCGGAAAGAAGTACGGCACCATGAGCGCGCGCTGAGCATCTTCAGGCACTATGAGCGCCAACACGTAACCGTCGGACGTCGTCCAGCCGCGCGTCTGCCACAAACTCGCGTCGAGCGGCAGCTTCGCGCGCGCGGCGTCAATGCGCGGCGCCCACTCGGTATCGTGCTGCGCGGCACCGTCGATGACCCGGAGCGACAGCGATACATCACCGGCCGCCGGCAGGCAGAGTTCGGCACACGCCAACCAGTCCGCCGCGGCGTTCAGACGCACGATCTCACCCGCGCGCAGCGATGCGGGCAGCGTGACATCCGCGAGATACGTGACCTCACCGACGTAGCCGTACGTCATGAGCGGCCCTTCCGGCATGAGCGAGGGTGTCGGGAACTGCAGCGCGCCCACCCGGATGCCATCCGGCAAACTCCACACAGCGTTCATTGGCAGGCCCGCGTCGCCGCCATTGGTCCAGTATGTGTGCCACCCTGGATCGAGCGTGACGCGAAGGGCGACGGTGATGCGCTGTCCGGCCCGTACCGTTCGAAACTCGGCGCCCGCCGTGATCTCGCTGTGGGGACTCCGATCGTCACTCAGGAGCTCGTCGGGCGGCTCCTGCGCCGATACGGTATCGGCTGAGGCGGCGCCCGCCGCCAATGCCGCCAGAAGGAGTGTGGCGCGCGTGCATGCCGACCAGAGGCGTGTCACGAGCATGCCGACCAGAGGCGTGTCAGAAGCTGGCTCATGACCGGAACGTAGTGCGGCGCGCTTCGAATGGTTCCGGTGCGCGATATGAAAGACCTCTGCTCTCACGGGAACTTCTCCCCGATGAGCCGACTAGAGGTCGTACTTGCTCCCTTCGTGCGCGAGCCCGCGCCCCGCTCGTCTCTCCTCGCTTCCGGCACCTGCTCATGCCTGCATCCTCCCCACGCCAAACTACGGCGCGTTACGCGCTCGTGGCTGTCGCGGCGTTCCTGCTCGCACTTACCGCGCCATCCTCGTCTCCGCTCGCCGCGCAAGGCGGCGCGATGCTCGGCCCGGTGGACGGCCGCGATATGACGCCAACCGATATCGAGCGCGTCGCTGTGGGCAGCATGGCGCCTGACTTCACGCTCGCCAAGTACGGCGGCGGTACGGTCAAGCTTTCCGATCTGCGAGGCAAGAAGAATGCGGTGCTGGTGTTCTACCGCGGCCAATGGTGCCCCTATTGCATTCGTCAGCTCAAGGAGCTGCGCACGCTGCTCGATGAGCAGCTCAAGCAGGATACGGAGCTGCTCGTGATTTCCGTTGACGGCGAAAAAGAGACAAAGATGGCGGTCACGCGCATTGCCGCCGATGGCGGCGAACCCGATTTCGCGTTTTTGTCAGACGCGGATCACGCGGTGATTTCCCGCTACGGTGTGCTCAATCCCAGCGGCTCGCGGCGCGGCATTCCGCATCCGGCAGCGTACATTATTGACAAGCAGGGGGTGGTGCGCTGGCGTGATGTGCAAACGGACTACAAGGTCCGGCCAACCAATCAGATGATTCTCGCGGCGCTCATGCAGGTACGGGCACTGTAACGCGAATCGCCTCGGCGTCGGGGCCGTCGCTCGGCGGCCGACGCTCGGCGGCCAGGTCCGGCGTCATTGCGTGCTGCACGAGGGCGCCGCTCGAGCCCGCCCTGATCAGATCGGCCGCAGTTGCTTAACCGGCCGTCCGGTCTAGATTCCAACAACGCCCCGTGCGTGCGCCCCAGAGCGCGCCAGACGGGGCGTTTTTTGCGTTCAGGTGCTGCCTGCACAGGCCGTCCACGATGGACGGCGACCGGACGGACGGGCTCTTCGCCCCTCCACCGCGCGAGGCGCACGTTTCCAGGATTCGCATGTTCGATTCGACAATCCGCACCGTGGTGGTGGTGGGTGCGCAGTGGGGCG
>JBBQNT010000124.1:0-10788 GCA_038330215.1 Gemmatimonadales bacterium | reverse complement strand
GGTGCGCTCTCCGATGGCTGCCTCTGAGAGCGTGCGTCCCACGAGACTTCGCGGCAGCGCGAGGTAGAACAGATCGACGCCCTCACCAAGCACCACCAGTTCACGTCCTTGCACAATGGACAGCACGCTGTGCACGCCCAGTGACGCATAGCTGAGCACGAAATCGGCGCCGGCTCGCTGGATCGCTTCGACGTTGCGCTCGTGCGTCACACGCGTGAGAATGCGCGCATCCGGGTTGAGGCGGCGGCAATACACCGTGAGGTACACATTCATTGCATCGTCGTGCGTGGTAAGCAGGATGGACGGTGCGCTCTCGATGCCGGCGTCGGCGAGCACGGTGCGATCCGCGGCGTCGCCGATGATGTGGCGGTCGCAGCACGCGCGCACCTTGGCGGCGAGCTCAGGATCGCGTTCCACCACATGCACCGGGATATCGCGGGCCTGAAGCGCGCGCGCCGCCGAACGGCCCACCTTGCCACCGCCCAGCACGATGACCGGATTGGGGTTCACGTTGTAGATCACGAGCAGCTCGTTGAGCTCGTCGATCTGCTCCGCCGTGCCGATCACCACCGGTACGCACATGGGCGTGAGCAGCAGGTCGGGGTGCGCGTTGAGCATGCGCCCCTGCTGCCATACGCCGATGATCGAGATGCCGAGCGCTTCGCGCAATCCCACATCGCGAATGGTGCGTCCCTGCAGCGGCGTGTCGTGCACCGGGAACTCGGCCAGCAGCATGCCGTGAAAGCGGCCAATGACGTTGGCGTGCGCGATGCCCGCGCTCACCCGGTTCGCGAGGTGTTCGCCAAGCTGGCGCTTGAGGGGCAGTACATGCGTCGCGCCGCTGAGCTCCAGGATATCGATGGAGTCGTGTGACTCCGCGGTCGCAACAATCTGAATGTGTTCGGCATGCTCACGCACGGTGAGGATGATGTTGCTGTTCTCCGGATCGGACGCATTGGCGAAGACGAGCTTGGCGCGGCTCAGACCGGCAGATGCGTACGTCTCGCTGGCATCAATGTCGCCGGTGATCACTGGCAATCCGGCATCCCGGAGGCGCAGGGCTTCTTCGGCGTTGGGTTCGATCAGATATGCCGGAACGCCGGCCACTTCGAGCCGGCGCACCAGCGCCAGCGCGATCGGGTCATTCGAACACACGAGCACATGGCCCGAGACGTTGGCCGGCACCGTGCGCAGTTCCTTGATGCGCGCGCGACTGCGCTGCTCGAGCCACGGTGCGTATACGGCACGGATAAACAGGAATGGCAGCACGATGAGCAGCATGACGAGGCCGGTCATCAGCACAAAGGCGCTGAACAGCCGGCCCAGATCGCTCTGGAAGGTGATGTCACCAAAGCCGAGCGTGGTCATGACGGTGAGCGTCCAGTAGACGCCCGTGAACCAGCTATGGTCCTGTCCTTCGCGCGCCATGATGACGTGAAAAAGCCAGGAGTAGAGCAGCGTGATGCCCAGCAGCAGCAGCACATACCGCAGGAAGGGCAGGATGTCCCGCCGAAGCGGGGTCGGCCCGGTGAGCAGCGTGGCCATATTCGCGCCAATTGTCTTCATGACTCAAGGTTATCCATAAGCAGGACGCCGCGCATCACCAGACCGCACTCACCGCCGGAGCAGGTCATGGCCAGTCACACCCACTATTTGTGGTTCAACACGAAAAAACGTCAGGAAATCATCGATATCACCGACGACGTCAGCGAGCAGGTGACGGCGTCCGGTATCCGGGAGGGGTTCGTGCTCGTGTCGGCCATGCACATTTCGGCCTCCGTGTTCGTGAACGATCACGAGTCGGGTCTGTGGCATGACATTCTGGAGTGGCTCGAACATACCATCGCGCCGTGGGATCCGTCGCGCTACCGGCACAACGAGACCGGCGAGGACAACGCGGCGGCGCATCTTCGAAGCCTCACGATGGGGCATGAAGTGATCGTGCCGGTCACGAATGCCGCCCTCGATCTCGGTCCATGGCAGCGTGTGTTCTACGGGGAATGGGATGGACAACGACGCAAGCGACTGATCATCAAGGTGCTGGGCGAGTAGCGGTACGCACGGCGTCCACACATTTCGCATCGCCAGCCACGAAGAGGTACTCCGTGTTGCGCAGATGACTGATCGCGCCGACTTTCTCGCCGACGTGATTGTGAATGCCGATCTGCGCGCCAACATAGCGCTTGAAATCGTGTGCGAGCACGAGCACATCGCCGCGCGCGGAGAGCATCTGGGTGAGCTCGTCGCGTGAGAGATAGCCTTCGTCGCTGAACGATACCATGAGCACACGCGCATCGAGCGCGCCGATGAGCTGCCGCATCGCGTTCGCATGACGCGGGCGGCTGTTGAAGATGCTGGGCCGAGTGCGCACATCCTCGCGTTTACGCGCAACGCCATACGCAACCGGCGCGTCCCAGCGCACCAGCGTTTCCCAGATGTGATAGTTGCCCAGGTACGAATGCTGGTTGTACGGCGGATCGAGATAGGCGATGTCGCCGCTGAGCATGGCGGCCGCGTCGAGCGCGTCGAGCTGATGTGCGGCGCCCTTGCCCGCGGCGGATCGGGGCAGCAGCGATGGCACGCGCAGCGTGAGCGGCTTGGCGGCGCGCGCAGCCCACTGCTTGAGATACGCCATCTGCACGCCGGTGGTGGAGTCCACGCGATCGGCCGCTTCCATGAGCGAGACGATCGCAATCGCCTCGAGTTCCGGATGCAGCGCGCGCGCGGCGATGGACTCACGCATGGCGTCGATGCGCGCCGCGTTTTGGGGGCTGAAGTAGCGGGCGTCTTCGGCGAAGGTCTGCGTGAAGTATCCGGCGTCCGGCTCCACCTGCTGCAGCTCGGCGATCAGCGCGGTGGCCTTGTCGAGCCAGTCGTCCGCGTCGGCCTGCACGTAGCACGCGGCGAGCGCGTGTCCGTAGGCGGAATAGTCGTTGGCGATGACGCGCAGCCCGTGGCGCTTGAGGGCGTGTCCCACGCGCGAGGTGCCGGAGAACAGATCCACCACGGATTCCGCGCGCGGAACGGCCTGCACGACCGCGGTGATGCGGTCGAGCAGCAGGCGCTTGGAGCCGAGGTACTTGATCATGATCCGGAAAACTACGGCATTGACGGCCGAGGTACCCACCGGGTAAGGTTATTTCACAACTGAAACTCGTGGTCTTTTGCCGCCTATTGCCGCCACGTAAAACAACGAGCTAAAACGCGATTGCCCGGCGGCGTCTTTTCCGTCGGGCTTTTTCGTGTTCGGTCGGCGCACTCATCACGTCGGGGTATCGACATGTCGTTGCGTCCCATTGCTGTACTGCATGAACATCCGGACTGGTTCCGGCCGCTGTTTCTCGAGCTGGACCGACGCGGCCTGCCCTATGAGCGGCTCGATGCCGCCGCGCACTGCTATGATCCGGGCGAACGTTCACTCCCGTACTCGGCCGTGTTCAATCGCGCGAGTCCGAGCGCCTACCTGCGCGGCCATGGCTCCAGCATCTTCGCCACGCTGCACTACCTGCGACACGTGGAGCGACTGGGCGTGTCCGTGGTGAATGACGCGACGGCCTACGCACTCGAGCTGTCGAAGGCCAACCAGATCGACCTGCTCGCCGGGCTCGGCCTGCCGTATCCGGCCACCCGCGTGATCAATCATGCGTCGCTGGCGGTGGAGGCGGCCGAGTCGCTGCGATTCCCGGTGCTGGTGAAGGCGAATATCGGTGGCAGTGGCGCGGGCATCGTGCGCTACGACACGCCGGCCGCACTCGTCGACGCCGTCGCACGCGGCGAGGTGGCGCTCGGCATCGATGGTACCGCGCTGGTGCAGGAGTCGGCGCCGCTTCGCAACGGGCACATCACTCGCGTGGAGACGCTGGGCGGCAAGTATCTGTACGCGATCAACGTGTTCCCGTCGGCGGATTCGTTCGACCTGTGCCCGGCCGACGCGTGCCAGACGACGGGCGGCGTGGAGCTGGTGCGCGGTGCGTGTGCGATCGATGCACCCAAGTCGGGGGTGCGCGTGGAAGCGGCGCGTCCGTCGGACGAGATCATCGAGCAGGTGGAGCACATTTCGCGCGCGGCGAACATTGATGTGGGTGGGATTGAACTGCTGGTGGATGATCGCGACGGCAAACACTACTTCTACGACGTGAATGCGCTGTCGAACTTTGTGGCCGATGCGCCGAATGTGATTGGGTTTGATCCATTTGCGCGACTGGTGGACTATCTCGAAGTGCGTGCGGGATTTGTGGCGACATCGGCGTCGGCGTTGGCAACTGCAAACGCAGACACCACTGCAACCGCAGCCGCATCGGCGACATTCGCGAGGTTGGGCTGATGCGCTACGGTTACTGGCTTCCGGTGTTCGGCGGTTGGCTGCGCAACGTCGAGGATGAAGGCATGCCGGCGTCGTGGGCGTACGTGCAGCGGCTTGCTCGTCGGAGCGAAGAGCTGGGCTACGATCTCACGTTGATTGCCGAACTGTTCCTGAATGACATCAAGGGCATTCAGGCGCCGGCGCTCGATGCGTGGTCGACGGCCGCGGCTTTGGCCGCGGTTACGTATCGGCTCGAGCTCATGGTAGCGGTGCGGCCCACGTATCACCATCCGGCCACGCTTGCGAAACAGGCGGCCACGATCGACCAGATCAGCAACGGTCGGTTGTCGCTCAATGTGGTGTCGTCGTGGTGGAAGGACGAGGCGCGTCGTTATGGCTCGCAGTTCGACGAGCATGATGATCGCTACGCGCGCACCGCAGAGTGGCTGCACGTGTTGCAAAGCGCGTGGAGTTCGCCGAGCACGTCGTTCGAGGGCAAGTACTACTCGGTGGATGAGCTCGTGGTACAACCGCCCCCGGTGGTGAGCCGACATCGCCCGTATCCTACGCTGTATGCGGGCGGCGAATCGGAGTCGGCGAAGTCGCTGATCGCCACGCGGTGCGACGCGTACGTGATGCACGGGGATCCGCCAGAGCGCGTGGCGCCGAAGATTCTCGATATGCAGGTGCGACGGGATCGCGCGGGGCTTCCGCCGATGCAGTATGGCATGGCCGCGTACGTGATTGTGCGTGACACGCCGGCGGAGGCTCAGCGTGAACTCGAACGCATCACATCGGTAGTGCCGGGTTCACCGGGGTACGGCAACTTTCAGGATTTTGTGTCGAACAGCAAGCTGGATCAGGCGCTGACGGTGCAGGACTATTCCGTGAGCAATCGCGGACTGCGCGCGGGGTTGGTGGGCACGCCGGAGATTGTGGCGCAGCGGGTTCGGGAGTTGCAGGCAGTAGGCGTGAATCTGCTGTTGTTGCAGTGCAGTCCGCAGTTGGAGGAAATGGAGCGGTTTGCGGAGCAGGTGATGCCGTTGGTGGAGCGTGGGTCGAGGTTGGTGGCGGCCTAGCGGTGCTATTCTCGGGCGTCGCCATTTGTTGGCTCAAGGCGTCGGTTTGAGGTGGGGCGGCTGAATGGCCTGATGGACCAGGCCATATGGCCACATCGTCGAATCTGACAGAAGCCTTATGGCCGGAGACCTGGGGCGACAAACGGAGTCTGGCGTCGGTCCGGCTATGACAATCCGTCCACCACGCCGTCCCGATCCATCGTCATGCGCCCGGCCGCCGGAGACTTTGGCAACCCGGGCATGGTCATGATGTCGCCGCAGCGCGCCACCACGAACCCGGCGCCCGCACTGCCGCTCACATCGGTCACAGTGATGCGGAACCCACGCGGACGGCCGAGTCGCTCGGGGTTATCGGTGAGCGAGTATTGCGTCTTGGCCATGCAGACGGGCGTGTGCGCCATGCCGTTCGCTTCGAGCCACTCGATCTGGCGCTCCGCCACAGAAGAGAAGTCCACCCCGTCGCCGCCGTAGACGCGCTGCACGATGGTATCGATTTTCTCCCGGATCGGACGCGCGGTGTCGTACAGCGGACGAAACTCGTGCCCGCGGGCATCGAGCAGCGCGAGTACTTCGCGCGCCAGTTCCTCACCGCCTTCACCACCGCGCGCGAATACGTCAGTGAACGCCACGCGCACATCACGTTCCGCGCAGTACGCGAGCACGCGATCAAGCTCGGCTTGCGCATCGGTGCTGCGGCGGTTGAGCGCGACCACCACGGGCACGCCGAACTGCCGCACATTGCCAACGTGATGATCGAGGTGCGGGAGGCCGCGTTCGAGTGCGTCCAGGTCTTCAACATCGAGTGCGGTTTTCGCCGCGCCACCCTGCATCTTGAGTGAGCGTACCGTGGCCACGAGCACCGCCGCCTCCGGGTTGAGCTCGCCGGTGCGGCACACGATGTCGAAAAACTTCTCGGCGCCCAGATCCGATCCAAACCCTGCTTCGGTGACAACCACATCGCCGAGTGCAAGCGCGGTGCGCGTGGCGATGAGACTGTTGCAGCCGTGTGCGATGTTGCCGAATGGTCCTGCGTGCACGATGGCGGGTCCGCCTTCGAGTGTCTGCACGAGATTGGGACGCAGCGCGTGCTTGAGCAATATGCTCATGGCATGCGCGGCGCCGAGTTCGCCGGCGCGCACTGGTTCACGAGCGGGGCCGATGCGTGTGCCCAACACAATGCGGGCCAGTCGTTCCTGCAGATCGCTGTAGTCGCTGGCCAGTGCAACAATCGCCATGACTTCGCTCGCCGGCACGATCACCCAGCGTTCTTCACGCGGGGTGCCGTGGGCGGCACCGCCGAGTCCGAGCACGGCGTGTCGCAGTGCTCGGTCGTTCATGTCGATGGTGCGCGGCCAGGTGATGCGCCGCGTGTCGATGTGCAGCGCATTGCCTTGCGCGAGATGATTGTCGAGCAGCGCACTGAGCAGGTTGTGCGCCGATGCGATGGCGTGGAAATCGCCGGTGAAGTGCAGGTTGATGTCTTCCATGGGCAGCACCTGACTGTATCCGCCGCCGGCCGCGCCGCCTTTCTGTCCAAACACGGGACCGAGACTTGGTTCGCGCAGCGCGAGCACCGCGTTGGTGCCGATGCGGCGCAGCGCTTGGGCGAGACCTACGCTGACGGTGCTCTTGCCTTCGCCGGCGGGCGTAGGGCTGATCGCGGTGACGAGCACCAGGCGGCCGCGCGCGGGTTGCTGCGCGAGTTCGAGCGGCAGCTTGGCCATGTAGCGGCCGTACGGATCGATGTCGGTTGCGGCGAGACCGAGATCAGCGGCGACATCGGTGATGGGGCGAAGTTGTGCGCGCTGTGCGATTTCAATGTCGGACGGGAACGCAGTGGTGGACATGCACGCAGCGTGAGAGTGTGGGTGCGTCGCCGGCAGGCGTTGAGAGACGGAGCCGTGGATCGGTGTGCAGTGGGGACGTGAACGGCGCGGCGTGCGACGTTGACGAACGCTGGTTGAATGGGGTCAGCCGACGTACACCGGGACTTCCGTCACGTGATCGTCGACAATGGCGAACGCGCGATCCCCCGGGGATGGTGTCCACGCCCCGCTGCCGGTGAAAGCGGAGAAGGCGGGCAGCATGAGGTAGTTGGCGCCGAGCACGAAGCAGGAGAGTCGCACGCGGTCACCGCCGCGTCCAGCCAGTCTGATGGTCGGGTGCAGGTGTCCGCACAGCGTGATGCCGTTTATGTGGGCCTCGGGCGGTTCGTGCGCGCAGACGAAGTCATGCGCCGTGTACTTGTCGACCGTATGAATGCGCAACTCGGCGGGCGGATCGCCGGCGTGGGCGTCGTGGTTGCCGCGCACGAGGGTGATCTCGAGGTCGGGCCAGCGCTCGCGCCATGCGAGTACTGGCTGCATTGCGCGCGGGTCCCATCCATGTCGCGAGTGCGCAAGATCGCCGAGGATGAGCAGACGCTGTGCGCCCGTGCGGGTGAGCAGCCGGTCGAGTCGGGTGAGGTCGGATGTGGTGCCGCCGGCTGGAACTGGCACGCCGTTGGCGCGCAGTGCGGTGGCTTTTCCCCAGTGTACGTCGGCGATGGCGACGGTGCGATGGTTGGGCAGTTCAGCGGCGCGTTCGGGGTGGAGGACGAGGGGTTCGTTCGTGCCGGGGAGCGTGACGTTCATTCTATGAAACTTAGGTAGTGTATTGATTCCGGTTGCACTGCCGCGTGTTTCGGGTCTCCCGCGCGACTTCGGGACCAGATTGTGTTGCTTTCGCGCTTGAGCAGCGACGTGCAGGCGGTGGCGCCACAGCGCAATCACGGTATCGCGACACTGCTTCAATGCGCAGTATCGTGCCGCATCCTCCGACGCGCCGTGAGACGGTACGGGGCACGTGCGCTATGGCGGGCGTGATCGCGCGTCCCACATGGTGCGGTGAGGCGGACGCGCGGTCGCGTGTCCTGTCCATTGCCTGCACCGGAGATACACGATGCGTTCGAGACGTTCCGCGTTCCTGCTCAGTGCGGTGGTGTGCATAGCAATCGTTTGCGCGGGAGTCGGCGTCGCCGCCCCGTCGTCACGCGCCGTGCAACCCCCGCAACTCGCCGTCTCGCTCACCGGCCTCAATCCCGGCACCTCGCACGACCGGTCGCTCTGTCTCGCCTTCGCGCTCGTGCCCGGTGCCGCGAGTGAGTGCGCCGATTTGCGCGTGACGCACGGCCTGCCGGCCGCGATGTCGAAGGGCACCGTGCAGGCACCCACGCTCGTGTACAACAGCGCCGTCGCGCACCCGTACTCGATTGTGCGCACCGACGTGCGCTACACGAGCGGCACCAAGCCCGATTCGATCGAAGCGGTCCTGAAAGTGAACGGGGTGGAGCGCCGGCGCGGCATGTGGTCCGGCGCGCCCATGACGCTCAACGTGCCGCGCCGCCTGGCGCTCGGGTATGACGCGATTCCGTCCGGCAGCGGCGACGCGACGGGCCGGTATCCGTACACCCTCGAAGTCGCCGCGTTTGTGGGCGGCACCAAGGGCGCCAAGACGACCGTGAGCGACACGCTCGTGCTGGTGAATCGCGCGGCCAGCAGCGTGGGACCCGGCTGGTGGCTCTCGGGGCTGGAGCAGCTCTTTCCGCAGGGAGACGGCAGCCTGCTCTGGGTGGGCGGCGATGGCAGCGCGCGACACTACCGGAGCGCCGGGACGGATACCTGGGTAGCCGCGCCGCTCACCTTCCCCGACACCATCAAGCTCGCCAGCGGCGCGTATATCCGCTACGCGAAGCACGCCGTCAAAGTGCGCTTCAACAGCGCGGGCAATCACATCACCACGATCCGTCGCCTTGGCGATTCCACACGCTTCACGTACGGCGTGACGGGGAGCGCCCCGCGTCTCGACAGCATCATCACGCTGAGTGGGCAGGCGTATCGCTTCACCTACAACGGTTCGACTCGCCTCACCTCCGTCACCGCGCCGCTCGCCGCCGGTACCACGCGCACCACAGCGATCGCCGTCGGCGGCGGTGGCACCGGCACCATCACCAGCATCACCGATCCGGATGCGAAGGTCGTGACCTTTGGCTATCACGCCACGTTCACGCGGCGCCTGATCACGCGCACCGACCGGCGCAGCACGACCACGACGTTCAGTTACGACAACGGCTGGAAGGTGAGTCAGTCGAGCCTCGGCATGGGCGCGACGCCGAACATCGTGGACGGCTTTGCACCCGCCGAGACGCGCGGGCTGGTGGCCGCGAGCGGTCTTTCGACGCTCGTGGATACCGCGCTCGCGTACACGCGCCATGATGGCCCGCGCAGCGGGGTGACCGATTCCACGCGCTTCTTCCTGGATCTGCGCTACGGCGCGCCGCAGCGCATCATCGACGGGCTCGGGAACATCACGCGGCTCGAGCGTGCGAGCCCCACGCTTCTCGCTCTCGTAACGCGCGTGCAGCGCGCGAACGGGCATGTACAGCGCGCCACGTATACGACCCGCGGCAACCTGCATATCCTCGAGGATTCCGGCGGGATCATCGTCGGTCAGCGCGACTCCACCCGCTACGAGTGGAACGCGACGTTCGATGTGGTCGAACGCATTGTGCCACACCTCGGCGACAGCATCACGCGCAGCATCGATGGGTCCAACGGCAACGTGCTCTGGCAGGAAGACCGTCGCGGCATCGGGAGCCGCGTCAACTTCGGCTACCACTCCTCCGGCATCAGCGCCGGCCTGCTCGGGAGCATCCAGTATCCCGACAGCGCCGTCGACTCGTTGCTGTACAACACGCACGGCAATCTCCGCTACACCCGCTCGCCGCTCGGCATCGTCACGCTCATCGAGCGCGACAACCTCGGCCGCGACACGCTCACCGTCTCGCCCATCGACGCCACGCGCACGCACCGGCATCGGAAGGTGTTCGATATCGTGGATCAACTGACGCGCGAGGAACGCGTCGGTTCCTCCACGATCCCGTACACGCTGGCGTGGTCCGGGCTCGCCGTGGACACCTCGCCGCTGCGCAGTGACACCCTCGTCACGACCTACTTCTACGACAACGAAGGCAATCGCACACTGACGTCCAGTAACTCGGGCGCGTACGTGACCAATGTGGGCACCGATGAAAGCGCGGCGTACGACCGCGCCCATCGGCCCATCTCGGTCACCACCGGCCTCGGCACGCAGAGCATCACCTACGATGCGGCGGGCAACGACAGCGTACGGGTGTATGCCAGCGGCGCGAGCGTGACGCAAACGTTCGATGCCCTCAACCGCGTCACCAAGCGCAAGCTGCCGCTGATGGATTTTTCGCGGCAGCGCTGTTTCGGCTTCCCCACCGGCCCGATCTCCGACGGCGGCGTGGGGCCGGGCTGCAACATGGTGTTCCCCTACTACCCGAACAACGGCACCGGCTATCGCCTCCCCGCCGATTCGAGCCTCTTCACGTACGACGCCGTCGGC
>JBBQNT010000123.1:0-10793 GCA_038330215.1 Gemmatimonadales bacterium | reverse complement strand
GAAGAAGGTGTACTATCAGAACGCGCTGCGTATTCTGCCGCGCGTTCCGACAGCGGGGTTTCCGGAGTAACGGCGCGCGTTACTTCTTCTTCGGCATCGCAGCCTTGAGGCGCGAGCGCATGAGCAGCAACGGCTCGCTGACAGCGGCGTTCTTTTTGATGATATCCTCGAGCAGCTGAAGGATTGCCACGTCGTCTTCCACCGACGTGGGCTCGGGGCCGAGGCGCGCGCCGAAGCCGAAATGCTGTCCGGGAATGAGCACGAGCTCGTTCTGCAGCACGACGTCAGTGGCATCATCGGTGACACGAACGGCAACGAACTTCTTGCCCGTCTTCTCCATGTATGCAATCCGGAGACCGTTGGCGCTCGACGGCCAGTCCGGATACGGGTGCTGCTGACCGTCACTGCCTTCGAAGGTCGTGGAGGTGGGCGTCAGAGTCGCGAAGTTTCGTTCGAAACCACCGACGTACATGAGTGCGTGTCGCATCGTCACCAACTGCCGTTTGGGGTTCGGTCGGACCAGGCCGAGCGCCTGCCTGCTGCGAAGCTATCGCCAGTCGGCCAATTCGGCCATACGGCTGCCGTCCGATTCGTCTTTTTGGCCATATGGCTCGGTCCATTCGGCCATTCAGCCTCGAGTGTTTCGAAAGTCGGCACCGGGAGCTCCTCTATGCCAGCCTTCGCTCAAAGCCGAAGAGCGTCGTATCAGGGTCTTCTTCGCCCAGGCACAATCCGGCGAGCACATCGGCCGCGACCTGGCTGAACACAATACCGTTGCCACCGTAGCCGAGGGCGGCGTAGGCGTTCTCGAAGCCCGGCATGCGTCCGATGCGCGGCAGTCCGTCCTCGGTCTCACCGAACGTGCCGGCCCAGGCAAAGGCCGTTGGATGCGACTCGCCAAGCAGGGACGTGAGGCGTTTCTCGAGCATGCGCGTGCGCGCGGGCAACAGCGCATCACGCGCGTCAACGTTCTTGAACGGCACATCTACGCCGCCGATGAGCACGCGACCGTCGGGCGTGCTGCGCATGTACGCGTATGGGCGCGCCGTTTCCCAGAACATGGTGCCGTCGCGCAGCGGACCGAGATCCTCCACGGGCTGCGTGACGAGCGCGTAGGAGCTGTGCAGCGACACGATGTCTTTGTCTATTTCCGACGGCATCTCGTAGCCGGTCGCAAAAATCAACGCACCGGCGCTGATTTCGCCGCGAGTGGTCTGCACGCGGACCCGCGAGCCGCTGGGCGACCACTGCAGCAGCGGCGTGCGTGTGCAGAGGGTGGCGCCGCCCTTGAGTGCGCGCCTGAGCAATGACCTTGCGAGACGCACCGGATCAACGTTCGCCGCGTGGCTCGTGAGCAGCGCCGCGTGGGCCTTCATGCCATAGCGGTCGTGCACATCGGAGCGGGACAGCCATTCCACCGGGAGGCCATGGTGCGCGCGCATGTCGGCTTCGCTGCGCACGCGTTTGGCATGCGACCGTTTGCTCGCCAGATACACACTCGTCGATCGCTGAAAGTCCCCGTCGTCATCGAGGCTGTGTGCGAGTGTTTGCAGCTGTTCAATCGCGTCCACGCACCGGCGATACGCTCGAACTGCCGACTGCTCGCCGATCATCTCGGCCAGCTCCACGAGCTCCACATCCAGCTCGTATTGCAGCAGTGCCGTGCTCACGGCCGTGCTGCCCTCCGTGGGCGCATCACGCTCAATGATCATCACCGACCGGCGCTCGCGCACAAAGCGGTCGGCCAGCAGCGCGCCGGTGATGCCGGCACCCACGATGACGATGTCGGCGTCCGGCGGGACTGCGGTTTCCGATTCGTCGTACAGACCGCTTCTCAGCAGCCAGAATGGTGCACCCGATGCGACTCGCATTCATTCACTCCGGAGAAAGGGGGCGCGCTTCACGACGCAATGCCAAGGCACGGCAAATGCGCGCCTGGATCAGGCTGTTCCAGCTCCTGTTGCAATGCCAAGAGCGTTGGGTAATCGCAACCATACTCGTGGGTCGAAGTGGTAGGTGAAAATCTCTCTCGTGCTGGGTAGGAGTTGGCACAAGTGTTCTGCGCAAAAGCGCCGAACGGCAGCTCTTCCATCGTCGGGAAATCACCCGAATATTGCGAAGAAAAAGAGCAGCGTTCAGCTACAGTGGCAGACTCGACCGATGGCGTACACCGGAAGCTTGGCACCCAAGTTTATGGAGCGACGCTGTGAGTGCTGCTGACAGCATGTTGAAGCGCCGCGCGAGCTCACTCGCTCGAGGGCTCGTCGCATCTTCGGTTGTCGTTATGGCGCCGACACTCTCGATGCCCGCTCAGGGCGTCACGAGCGAGCTCCGCGACGTTGTGCTCGTCGGCGACTCCGTGCGCGTCCCGAATGCCTCCATTACGTTGAATCTCAACGCCCGGTACCGTGAGATGGTGTACGTAGACGGCCGGCCCATTCGCGACAGCAGCGCTATCCCGGACAATCGGGATATCGCAGCCATTGAAGCGCATCGCGGTTATATGTTCATTCGCGAAACGGATCTCTGGATCCCGTACAGTGAGAATCCGATGTCCAGCGCGCGCATCGTGCTGATCTGGACGCTGCAGTACATGGTGCGGGAGCAGGAGCGACGCGCGTCTCCGTAGCAGACGCGCGGGATGTGGCTGGCGCGTCCGCCGACCGCCCCTACCGCACCAACTTCCGATACTTGATGCGATGCGGCTGGTCCGCATCGGGTCCCTTGCGCCGCTTGAGATCATCGATATACGCGCCGTAGTTCCCCTCGAACCACACCGTCTCCGAGTCGCCCTCGAACGCCACGATGTGCGTGGCCACGCGATCGAGAAACCATCGATCATGGGAGATAACCACCGCGCAGCCTGCGAAGTCGAGTACCGCCTCTTCCAGCGCGCGCAACGTATCGACGTCGAGATCATTCGTCGGTTCGTCGAGCAGCAGCAGGTTGCCGCCTTGCATGAGTGTCTTGGCGAGATGCAGGCGATTGCGTTCACCGCCCGACATGTTGGCCACCAGCTTCTGCTGATCGGCGCCCTTGAACCCAAAGCTTGCCGCGTACGCGCGGGAGTTGAGCTCACGCTTGCCCACGGGAATCATCTCGCGGCCGCCAGAAATCTCTTCCCACAGTGTGCGCTTGCCTTCGAGCGTGCGGTGCTGATCCTGATACGAGATTTGCACCGTCTCGCCCACCTTGAGCGCGCCGTCGTCAGCCTTTTCCAGCCCGTTGATCATGCGGAACAGCGTGGTCTTGCCGGCGCCGTTCGGACCGATGATGCCCACGATGCCCGCGCGCGGCAGGTCGAACGAGAGATTGTCGAACAGCAGCTTGTCGTCGAACGCCTTGCGCAATCCCTTGGCAATGACGACATCGTTGCCGAGCCTGGGCGCGGGCGGAATGACGATCTCGTTCTGCATGATGCGATCGTTCTGGGCTTCACTGGCAAGATCCTCGTACGCCTGCAAGCGCGCCTTGTTCTTGGCCTGACGCGCGCGCGGCGCCATGCGCACCCATTCCAGTTCTTTTTCGAGCGTCTTCTGACGCGCACTGGCGTGCTTTTCTTCCAGCTTGAGGCGATCGCGCTTCTGCTCAAGCCAGCCGCTGTAGTTGCCTTCGTACGGCACGCCCTTGCCACGATCGAGCTCGAGAATCCACTTCGCCACGTTGTCGAGGAAGTACCGATCATGCGTGATCGCGACCACGGTGCCGGCGAACTTCTCGAGGTAATGCTCGAGCCATGCCACGCTTTCGGCGTCGAGATGGTTTGTCGGCTCGTCGAGCAGCAGCATGTCGGGCTCTTCGAGGAGAATGCGACACAGCGCCACACGACGCTTCTCGCCACCGGACAGATTGGTCACGGGCGCATCGCCCGGCGGCAGGCGCAACGCGTCCATGGCCACCTCGATCTTGTTGTCGAGATTCCAGAGATCGTGCTGGTCGATGTACTCCTGCAACTTGGCCTGCTTTGCCATCAGCGCGTCAAAGTCGGCGTCGGGCTCGGCGAACTTCATCGAGATCTCGTTGAACTGGTTGAGCGCGTCACGCTGCGCCTTGACCGCCAGCTCCACGTTGCCGAGCACGTCGAGCGACGCGTCGAGTTCGGGTTCCTGCGACAGGTAGCCGATGCGCGTGCCCTTGTGCGCCCACGCCTCGCCTTGAAACTCGGTATCGAGGCCGGCCATGATGCGCAGCAGCGACGACTTGCCGGCGCCGTTGGCCCCAAGCACGCCGATCTTGGCGCCGGGATAGAAGGACAACCAGATATCGTCAAGGATGATGCGCGAAGGCGGAACGACCTTGCGCAACCCTTTCATCACGTAGATGAACTGCGGAGCCATGGAGAACCTGTGGATCGGGGACATGAGCGGACGAGGTCCGCAACCAGCCCGAATACTAATGCCGGAACGATTGCCTCATCGTTAAGATTTGTGTCTACTCATGCAAATCGACGTCGCCGCCCAGCTCTCCGGTAGTCCGCTCGTGGCCATCCCGCTGCTTTTCGCCGCCGGTGTGCTCACGAGTCTGACGCCCTGTGTCTACCCGATGATCCCGATCACAGCGGCGATCGTGGGCGGACAGAACCTGAGCGCCACACCGGGCGCTGCCCCGCTGCCCGCTCCGCCCCGATGGCGTACCGCGGCGCTCACCGGCACCTATGTGCTCGGGCTGGCGTCGGTGTATGCCGGACTCGGACTTCTGGCCGGTCTTTCGGGTACGATGTTCGGCGCGGTGAGCAGCAACCCGTGGGCCTACTTCTTCATGGCCAACCTGTTGATGCTCGCCTCGCTGTCGATGTTCGATGTGATTCCGGTGCGGCTGCCGTCATTTCTGGTGCAGCGTGCCGCGAACGCGGGCACCGGCGGGCGCGCGGCTGGTGCATTCGTGATGGGCGCGGCGTCGGGGCTGGTGGCGGCGCCATGTTCAGCGCCGGTCATGGCGGCGGTGCTCACGTGGGTGAGCGTCACGCAGAGCGCAGGACTGGGCTTTGTCTATCTGTTCGCGTTCTCCATTGGCATGTGCGCACTGCTGGTGATTGTTGGACTGTCGGCGGGTACCGTATCGCGCCTTCCGCGCGCCGGCATGTGGATGGTGTATGTGAAAAAAACGTTCGCCGTGGTCATGCTGGTGATGGCCGAGTACTACCTCATCAAAATGGGACAGGTCTACTTCTGATGCGCTTTGCCTTGCCGGTTATTCGACTCTCCCGCGTCATCGCCCGTGTCGCGCTCGTTACGCTTGCCGCCGTCACGTCGGTTGCCGCACGGCCGCTCGTTGCCGGCACGCTCTACGCGCAGGATCTCGGCATCAAGGTGGGTGCCGTGGCGCCCGGTGCGCCCATCGAGACGCTCGATGGGAAGGCCATTGACCTGTCGACGCTTATTGCCGGCAAGCCCACGGTGCTCGAGTTCTGGGCCACATGGTGCGGCAACTGCAAGCAGCTCGAGCCGGCCATGATGAAGGCACACGCCAAGTACAAGGACCGTGTGCAGTTCATCGCCGTTGCGGTGTCACTCAACCAGAGCGTGGACCGCGTGAAGGCCTATCAGGCGCGCTACAAGATGCCGTTCACGTTCCTCTACGACCGTCGGGGTGACGTGTCGGAAGCCTACGACGCGCCAGCCACGTCATATGTGGTGGTCATCAACAAGGCCGGCAACGTCGTATACACGGGCGTCGGTGGCACACAGGATCTCGACGCCGCGATCGCGAAGGCGCTGTGACGTTGGCGGTGGGTTGCACTGCGGTTTGAGTTGCGCGCGGGCGTGGCCGAACGGGCGGGAGCCGAAGGGCCCAAGTGGAGATGGACGCGAGGCTGCAGTGTGGAGGGGCCGGACGGGGGATGGCCCAACGGGGCGACGCGGCATCGCCGCTGCCTCGGCGTTCACACCCCCCATTCGGCCTCACCCCATCAGGCCCAGTCCGTACACATTCGCCCATGCGCCGGTGCGTTCGGCAGTCAGGCTCCCGCCGGTTGGGCCGCCATGCCCTCACGGCGCAACTTACGGCGGTCGAACGGCCGGCGGTGCAACCGCTTCCGCATCGCGCAGCACCATCTGCTCGCCCTCGTACGTCACCACCAGGTTCGCCGCGCGTGTGAGCGCGTCGAGCGCCTGCCCCGATGATTCAAGCGGCAGCCTGGTCGTAATCCGTCGCTGACCGAGCGACGGCTCGGCGAGGTTCGCGCTCAGGTTGTGCCAACGGCGCATCATGGCCACGGCCTGGTCCACGCTCACGTCTTCGAGCGTCAGCTCACCGTCCATCCACGAAAAGGCCAGCGTCAACTCCTGCGCCGTCGGCGTACGCGTGCTGCCATCGCTCGTCACGACCAGCGACTCACCCGCCTTGAGCGTCGTTGATGACGCCTCGCCGAGCACCGGATGCACGCGCACTGCGCCCTCGCGCACGGAGACGAACAGGGCGGTATCGTCTTCGTAGGCTCTCACGCTGAACGCGGTACCCGTCGCAATGATCGCGCTGTTGCGTACGCGCACCTGAAAGTCGAGTGCGTTGTCCGGTGCCACAACGAAGTGACTGGCGCCGTCGAGCTCGAGCCCGCGAACGTCAGTACCGAAGCCGCGCGGAATGCGCAACGTCGTGCCGGCGCCAAGCTGCGCCGTGCTCTCGTCCAGCAGCTCGATCGTGCCGCGCTGTCCTGCCGCCGCCCGCAACGTGCGCACGTCTTCGGCTTCGAGTGCGCGCGTGAGGGCGAGCTCCGCGCTGCCGCGATCCATCCAGCGCATGCCGAACATGACGGCGGCAACCAGCACCACGCCGACGGCGATCATGCCCACCGGCAATCCCCGGTTGGACACGCGGTCCACGTGTTCACGCGCATGCCGACGCGCGAGCTTGCGTGATTCTTCGCGATGCTCGGCGAGCTCTTCGGCAGACACGTGCAGCCGACGGTCGATTTCCTGCCACGCTTCATCGGCGGTCATTCCCGACTTCGCGCTCGGCGCTGTCACCTGCACGCCTTCGTGCAACTCGAAGCGATGCAGCGAGGCGCGACGGCGCTGCTCTTCGGCGCAGCGATGCGGTACGGCGTCGTCGAGATACGCGTCGAGTCCGGCGGGGGTCGTGAGGTGTTCGCGATCCGTCCACGCGCCAAGCAGGACGCTCATGGCGACACGCGGCGCGGAGGGTGCATCGGGTCCAAGCTGCAGGCCGGCCTTCTCGACGAGCGCGTCGAATCGGGTGCGCACGACGTGTTCGAAGGCGCTTTCATCGCCGGCCGCAAACGCGGCGACCTGTGCTGGGGAGAGCGGGGTCATTGTCGCGGGCATGCTGGCCTCCCGGCATGGAGATGCCGTTCGCGAGTTGAGCGCGTAAGGGGCCGACACACGACGTGCCCGGTTGAGGTGGCGTACGCGCGTTCCTCAGCATGCGCCGATATCAGCGAAAGCGCCAGAGTGAAGTTGTGTCAGAGGGTTGGGTTCGGGGTTTACTCGTCAGATTTTCCCCGTCGGACGTACCCCTGCGTGCAGGTGACACGCACCTGCAGCCATGGGTAACTTGCGCTCAGGCGTCTTCCGCTCTCGCGCCGGCAGATGCCGCAAATGCGGCGAAGCTGGGCGCGACACTCCACCCTGGCCGCTTCACATGACCACTCCACGCGTTCCCGGTCCAGCGACGTCTTCGGGCGTCTCCACGGGCGTCATCGAAGATGTGATCGATCCGGAGCACCTCGAGGAGCTCGATCCGGAAGCCGAGCTCGATGTCGGCACCTCGCTCTGGGCGGTTGTGTTCGCTGGAGGCATTGGCACGCGTTTCTGGCCGATCAGTACCCCGGATCGGCCCAAGCAGGTGCTGCCGCTTGTGGACGCGCGGCCGCTCATCGCCGATACGCTGGCCCGTCTCGCACCCTTGGTGCCGTCGCAGCGCGTGCTCGTGATCACGAGTGCCGATATCGCGGACGTGTTGCACGCCGCGATTCCCGAACTGCCGCGGCGCAACCTGCTCATCGAGCCGCGGCCGCTTGGCACCGCCGCGGCACTTGCGTGGGGCGCGCAGGAGATCAGCCGGCGGGCCGGCCCGAAGACGGTGTTCTGCGCGCTGCATGCCGATCTGGCGGTGGATTATCACGACGCGTTTCACGACACGCTGCGCCGCGCGGCGCAGCTCGCGTCTGAGGATGCGTGGCTGGTCACCATCGGCGCGAAGCCCTCGCGGTGCGAACCGCACTTCGGCTATCTCAAACCCGGCCTGCCGCTCGATTCGTTCGTGTCGCTGGCTGACGGCGGCGCGTGTCATGTGGAGCATTTCGTCGAGAAGCCGTCACTCGCGCTCGCGGACACGCTCATTGCCGATGGCGCGCTCTGGAATACCGGCGTGTTCGTGTGGCAGGCGCAGACCGTGCTCGACGAACTGTCCGAGCGCGTGCCGGAAATCGCGAGTGGCCTGCCGTACCTCTCGGCCGGCGAACTGCCGCTGTTCGAGGAGCACATCACGAGCAGCATCTCCATCGACCGCGGCCTGCTGGAGCGCAGCAGCAAGGTGGTGGTGATGGCGGCGTCGTTCGGCTGGGACGACGTGGGCACGTGGGCCTCGCTCCGTCGCGTGCGCGAGCTCGACGACACCGGCAACGGGGTTATTGGGCCCGCGCAGTGCATCGATTCCTCCGGCAACATCGTGCACAGCGAAAACGGCGAGATTGTGGTGTACGGCGTGAGCGGCCTGCTCGTGGTGAGCATCGAGGGCCTCACGTTCGTGACCACGCTTGAACGCGCGGCTGAACTCGGACCGCTCATCGCGCAGTTGCCGCCGCATCTTCGCGTGCGGCCGGGGAAGACGCCGCCGATCTCGTGACGATGAGATTGCGGACACCTTTGGAAATGCCTTTACCGCGGAGTCGCGGAGCCGCTGAGGCACAGAGACAGATTCTTTGACGTCTCCGCGCCTCCGAGTCTCTGCGGTGAAAGTGGTTTCCGTTCTCAGCGCCCTCGGAACACTGGCGCGCGTTTTTCCATGAACGCCGCCATCGCTTCACGCACATCAGCGCTCGCGAAGCATGTTTTGATGTGGCCGAGTTCACTGCGCAAGTGTGCCTCGAGCGGTGCACTCGCGCTTTCGAACAGCAGCCGCTTGGTGAGCGCAAGCGCGATTGGCGGTCCGGCGGCGAGTTGCGCGGCGAGCGCCTGCGCGGCACCGAGCACCTCGCCGTCCGGCGCAACGCGAGTGGCGAGTCCGATGCGTTCGGCTTCGTCCGCTTGGATGTCGCGTCCGGTGAAGAGGATCTCGGCGGCGCGACCGTGCCCCACGAGGCGCGGCAGGAACCACGAGACGCCGGCATCTGGCGAAAGTCCGCGCCGCACGTAGCCCGCCGTCATGCGCGCGCTTTGCGCGACCACGCGCAGGTCACAGGCGAGCGCGAGACCGAAACCCGCTCCGGCGGCGGCGCCATTCACAGCGGCGATCACCGGTTTCTCGCACCGCGCGAGCGCGAGCACCCATTTCCCCACCCAGTAGAGCGGATCGATGCGGTCGGCGCGCGGACCGTCGGTGAGCGAGACTGGCTCTCCCAGGTCCAGGCCCGCGCAAAAACCGCGTCCCGCTCCCGTGATCACCACCGCGCGCACCGCGTCTTCGCGCGCTGCCGACGCGAGCGCCAGCGGAAGTTCGTCGGCGAGGCGCGGATTGACCGCGTTCAGTCGCTCCGGGCGGTCGAGCGTGATCGTCTGCACACCGTCCGCTCCCGTCTCCACGATCAGATGGTGAAACGCTTGTGCTCCGCTGCCCGGTGACGAGTGGTCGTGCGAAGCGTCGGACATGTGCACCTCGGGCGCGTCGTTCATGGGCGAAGGAACCACGAAGGTCGTGGCGATCTTCCCGACAACTTCGGGCGGGACATGCGTTACGTCAACGCGAGACGGCACGCCCCCACTACCGCTGGGACCCTGCGTCTATGTAGATCACAGGTCCTACCTCCCGACGTGCTCTGAAATCGCGCCGCCGTCTGGTCCGTCCTTCACTCACGTCCGCTCGGTCCGCGTCCCATGCCTGGCACCCGCTCCCCACGATCGAACGCCGCCTCGCGGCTCCTGCACGACGAGGATGACGTTGCGTTCAACGCCCATCCCACCGCGTGCGCTGATGCGCTGGCGCGTACCGCCGTTGAATGTGTGCGTCAGCGCGAACGGCTCTCCCGGCTGATCTCCCGCAACGTGGGGCGCGCCGAACTCACGGCCGCTCACGCGATCGTGGAAACGTGCGATCTCGCGCTCGAGGAGTGCGTGCTGGGCTACGAGATTGCGTGCGAGAGCAGTGCCATTCCCGATGAGGCGCTGCGCAAGCATGCCAACAGTCTGTGGCATGCGGCGCGCGAGTATCTGCGACGCCACTCCATTGCCGATCACGCCGCGCGGCTGATCAAGCAGCACGACGCGGAGGCGCTGGGCGACTTGCACTTCGAATACGAGCTCGAGGCGTCGGCGACATTGGCGCTGCGCCACGCCTGCGCCGCGTACACCAAGGCCCGGCCCGAGGCAGCGTGATCGGCTCGGCGTCCCTGCGGTGACGTCGTTTCGCTTTTTGCGCGCGCTCGTCCGGGCGCGAAGCAGACTCGAACTGCAGCGCGGCACGGACGTTCCGGGCACCGAGCAGAGAATCGAGGCTGGCATTCCCGTGCGCGGCGAGCGCGCGTGGCTTCTGGTCTGTTCCTGCCTGCTCGCCAGCATCGGTCTCGACACCGGCTCGGCCGCCGTCGTCATTGGCGCGATGCTCATCTCGCCGCTCATGTCGCCCATTCTCGGCGTGGGACTGGGCACCGCCATCGCCGACCGGGCGCTGCTCGCGCT
>JBBQNT010000122.1:0-10796 GCA_038330215.1 Gemmatimonadales bacterium | reverse complement strand
AAGACGTGGAAGAACATCACGCCCAAAGACTTGCCCGACGGCGGCCGCGTGGCGTGGATCGAAGCCTCACCGCACCGCCCGGGCTCGGCCTACTATGCGGTGTATCGCTACCTGCTTGGCGACTATGCCCCGTACATCTATAGCACCGACGACTACGGCGCGACGTGGAAGAAGCTCACCGACGGCAAGAACGGCATTCCCGCGGATCATCCTACGCGCGTCGTGCGTGAAGATCCCAATCGTGAGGGGCTGCTTTACGCCGGCACCGAGTTCGGCATGCACATCTCGTTCGACAATGGCGAGCGCTGGCAGTCGTTCCAGCTCAACCTGCCGAACGTACCGATCCAGCAGATTCTTGTGCACACCAAGGATCTGATCGTCGCCACACAGGGTCGCGGCAACTGGATCATTGACAACGTGTCGGCGCTGCATCAGATGACGGCCGGCAGCGCATCGAATGCGCTCAAGGTGTACACGCCGCGTGCCGGCTATCGCACCGCCAGCGGCGCGCTCTATCTCGGACCGCAGGTGGACTATCACCTCGGCTCGGCGCCGTCGGATACCGTGCGCATCGAGATTCGAGATGCGGAGGGACAGCTCGTCAACAGCTACAAGAGCGGCGTGATGCCGCCCGCGCCGCAGCGTGGCCGTCGTCCCGACCCGGAAGACCCTGACGCCGTGATGATGGAAGGGCGCGAAGGCAGCACGAACAGCTCGTCCTCCCCCGTCATGAACCTCGTCACCGCGACGCAGGGCTTCAATCGCTTCACGTGGGGCGTGCAGAATGCCAACGGATTCGGTGCGCCGCCGGGCGAGTATCAGGTCAAGGTGTCGGTGGGTGCTGCAACGCAGACCGTGCCACTCACCGTGCTCATCGATCCGCGTCTTGGTGCCGAAGGCATCACAGCCGCCGATCTGCAGGAGCAGTTCGCGCACAACGCACGCCTGCGTGACATGGTCGCGGAGGTGAACGCGGTGGTGCAGCGCTCGCGTGCGGCGGAAACACGGCTTCGCGCAGCAGGTTCAGCGGCGGCCGACTCGCTCTCGAAGGTGGTCGCGGTCAACGAGAAGCTGCTCACGGCTCCCGTGCGTTATGGCAAGCCAGGGCTGCAGGCGCACATCTCGTATCTCGCCGGCATGACCGCCCGCGTCGACCAGAAAGTCGGCCGCGACGCGCTCGAGCGCTACCAGGTGCTGCGCAAGGAGCTGGACGCGGCGAAGGCCGAGTTGGACCGCGCGATCGGACCCGCAACGCGAATGTAGCGCGCGCTGATCGGGCTCAGGCCACCTGCAGGAACCAGGCGACCACGAGCCCGATCAGGAATGCCAGCCCCGCCGGACCGATTCGCGCGCTTGTGAGCATCGGTTCGGTGTGAGGCGGCTGGGCACGAGGCGGTGTGTCTACGGACATGGGGATCTCGGGAAGTGGGCGCGCGCGCCCGTTTGTTCTCTCCCGACGCGGCACCGGCCGAAGTCGTCACCATCCGCCGAGTGTGGCGAACATCACGCTTCTGGCTCGGGGGAGCTGAGCATGAGCAACGAACGCCACTAGCTTTCGTAGTGACGTCCCGCGCATTGCGGGCGCGTCAGGTACAGGAATTCATTCGATCCGGAGTCACGGCAGTGGTGGGTAACTCAGTGCGATTGGTGGTTGCGCGTGCGACCATGTTGACGATGATGTGCGCCGCGTTCGCCGCATGCGACTCGGAGCGTAGCGGCACGCCAAGCGCCGACGCGCGGACCACGAATGCAGTGCGCGGCGGTGCCAGCGACAGCCGCGCGGCTGATTCACTGCGCGTCGCTGACTCGGTGCGTGTGGCGGACTCGCTGGCGTCGGTGGCCTTCGCTCCCGACGACACCTCGCGCGCCGCGCGTCTGTCGCGCCGTGTGCCGCGCCCTGATTCGGTGCGTGCGCTGTACGTGAACGCATGGGCGTCGGGTTCGCGGACGCGCATGGAGAATCTCATCCGCATCGCCGACGAGACCGAGATCAACGCGTTCATCATCGACATCAAGGAATCCGACACGTACTTGTCATACAAGGGCACGAAGATTCCGCTGGCGCTGGAGATCGGTGCTGATGAGCGCCCGGCTACAACGTGGTTGCCGGCACTCGTGGACACGCTCGTTGCGCACGGCATTTATCCCATCGCACGCATTGTCGTGTTCAAGGACCGCATGCTCGCGGAGAAGAAGCCGGAACTCGCAATCCGTCACGAGAACGGCAACGTGTGGAAGGACAACAAGGGCGGACCGTGGGTCAACCCGTACGACAAGCGCGTGTGGGACTACAACATCGCGATCGCGCGCGAAGCGCTCGAGATGGGCTTCTCGGAGTTGCAGTGGGACTACGTGCGATTTCCCGATGTGACCAACTCCGCCCGCGCCGTGATGCGATATCCCGGCAGCAACGATGTCGCGCGCGAAGACAACATCCGCGATTTCATCGTGTACACGAAGGATAAGCTCGCGGATCTGAACGTGCCCGTCACCGCCGATGTCTTCGGACTCGTGACGCACCTTGAAGGCGATGTGGCGATTGGGCAGAACTGGGAGAAGATCATCACGGTGGCCGACGTCGTGCTGCCGATGACGTATCCCTCGCATTATGCGCCCGGCTTGTATGGGCTGGCGAAGCCGATCGCGAGTCCGTATCAGATCATTCGCTTCTCCATGGCCGATGCCGTCGAGCGCACGGAGTACATCCGTGACTCCGCGAACGCGACGGTGGGTGAAGTCATGCCGTGGCTCGAGGCGATGAGCATTCGTGGCGCGCAGTACGGCGCGGCGGCACTGCGCGAACAGATTCAGGGCACGTACGATGCGGGACTCAAGAGTTGGGCGCTGTGGAATCCGGGCTCCAAGTACGCCGAGTTCGAAGGGGCGTTTCGTCCGGCCAGCGGCGGCCTGTCACCGATCGAAAAGAGCGGCTGGAGCAAGCCGGACTGGACGTTGCCGCGGTCCCGCCTGAGCACGCTCATTCGCAAGCGCGAAGCGGCGGCGGCGAAGCGCGTTGTCGATTCCGCCCGACGCGCGGATAGCCTCGCCGGCAAGCTCGTGCCGGCGTCGCCGGCATCCGCTACTCCTGCGCCTGCGCCCACGCGTCCCTGAGCGTCGATGAACTGCTGGAGCGTCCACACGAGACGCTCCAGCGGGCGCCGTGCGGGAGGACGAGCATGGTCTCAATACGATCGACGGCGCCGTGTCCGGGCACGTACAATACATGGTCGCCGATGCAGTGCTTCGGCTCATCGGTGCGCGCCATCCCTCCTGCCCCGACCATGATGTCAGACTCCATGGCAACGTCGCGTCGCGATTTTATCAGGTTCACAGCGGCCGGCCTCGCGCTTGGTGCCCCACTCGACACGCTCGCCGCCGGCCCCGCGCTGCCCGTGCCTTCCGGTGCGCCGATCGGCGCTCCCGGGCTGCTGCTGCGCCGCACGGTCTCGCCTCTCGTCATCTCCGACTACTCCGGCTTCGAGTTCCGCAATGGCGGAGCCGAAAACGCAGTCGAGCACGCGTTCCGTCGCATTACGGCCGGAGACGATGTGCTCGACTCGCTCATGGCAGGCGTCAACATTCCCGAACTCGATCCCACCGAGAACGGCATCGGCTACGGCGCGCTACCCAATGCCGATGGTGTCGTGCAACTCGACGCGAGTTGCATGCACGGACCAAAGCGACGCGCCGGCGCCGTGGCCTGTCTCGAGGGCGTGCGCACGCCTTCCCTGGTCGCGCGAGCCGTCATGGACTACACCGATCATCACCTGCTCGTGGGCGAAGGCGCGCAGGAGTTCGCTCGCACGATGGGCTTCACCGTCGAAGATGATCTCAACACCGAGTCGAGTCGCAGGCTGTGGCGCGAGTGGAAGCGTCGCGTAGATCCGTCACACTGGCTCGATCCCGAGGGCAGCGAGCGCACCATCCGTCCGCGTCATGAGAGGGATCCGGGCCTCGATGCGGGATTCGACGCCGGACTCGACGCCGGCCTCAGCATGGTGCGCGACGGCCTCATTCGCGAAGGCTCGTTCTGGGGCACGATCAACTGCAATGGCATCACGCCATCTGGTGACATCGCCGGTGTCACGACCACGAGCGGCCTGGCGTGGAAGATCCCGGGACGCGCCGGCGATTCGCCGATCCTCGGCGCCGGTCTCTACGTGGACAACGATGTGGGTGCCGCTGGCAGCACGGGACGTGGCGAGGCCAACCTCTACAACCTCTCGTCGTTCCTCATCGTGGAGAGCCTCAGGCGAGGCATGCATCCCAAGGACGCGGGGCTCGAGGCGCTGCGTCGCATTCGCGCCAACACCGTGGAAGCGCGACTGCTGAATGATCGCGGCGAGCCCAACTTCAACGTGCGATTTTTCGTGATCGACAAGCAGGGCCGTCACGCCGGTGTGTCGATGTATCACAGCGGCGAGACGAAGTTCGCGCTTTGCACGGAGAACGGCGCGAGTGCGCCGGAGCTCGAACCGTTGCTGAAAGGAGATCCGCAGTGAGGATGGCATTCGCACCGATGCGTCTGATGATGACCTGCATTCCGGCGCTCCTTGTCGCCTGCGGCGGTGAGCAGCAGGACAACGCCGCGGCCGCGACAGCGTGGCGCATCGATTCACTCGCCACGTTGTCCATCAGTGATGATGACGCGGGCGGCGAACCGGTCATCGGCGATGCAGTCGGCGTGAGTCGCCTGCCAGATGGCGGCGTGGTGGTGGCAGATCTCGGCTTGTCGTCTCTCCGCTATTTCGGGCCGCGCGGCGAGTTCCTGCGTGCAGTTGGACGCAAAGGGAGCGGACCTGGCGAGTTCGACTACATCGCCACGATGCTGCGGTGTGGCGACTCCCTGTACGTGGAGGATATTGGGCAGCAAAGCGTCATGGTGTACGCGACTGACGGAACGCTAGCACGTTCACCCAAGTATGCCGACGTTCTGGGTGAACGTCCCACTTACGACAGCGCGTGCAACGGGGCGGGCATTTTCTTGCACAACGGGTGGGGCTCACGCGATGACCGCACGCTTGGACGCGTTCGCTGGACTGTTCCCTACTGGCTCACCACAAGCGATGGCAAATCGCGCGCCGAGCTGGGTGAGCACGCAGGATCGGAGCGATTGATGATCGGCGGTGGATCCCAGCCGCACCCGCTGGGTAGGAGCTCCGTGCTCGCCATCGGACGCGAGCGCGCCTACATCGGCACCGCCGACAGCTTCGTCGTGCTCGCATTCACGCTCGATGGCGCCCCGGCTGGCGCGCTCACAAACAGCGACGCAGATCTGCGCACCACCGACGCCGATATCGAGCGTTTCAAGCGGCTCGACACGCTCGGCAAGAATGAGGAGCAGAGAGCACGCGCCGTGCGCGCCTGGACAACATTCGAGTTCCCGCCAACCGTTCCTGCGTACGACGCCATGCTCGTGGACGCGAACGATCATGTGTGGGTGCGTCGCTTCCCACGCGGAACCGACAAGTACGCCGAGTGGCTCGTGTTTTCGCCGTCTGGTGAGCAGGTCGCAACGCTGGCGCTGCCCGGCACGCTGACCGTACATGAAATCGGCTCTGACTACGTGCTCGGCGTCGAGGTCAATCCCGCTGAAGGCAACCAGATGGTGCGACAATACCGACTGCAGCGCGGCGACTGACCCGTGGTGTTCATCTCCCGCGCTCGCTAGCTTTCGTGTACAAGTCTTGCGACGCTGCAGTTGTTCGGGTACGTATCGCTCACCGCGGGCTGTGCCCCGCAGGCGTGATTGTGGATCGTCGAAATTTTCTGCGCACGGCTGCAATCGCCGGTAGCGCTGTCGTGAGCTCACGAATCGGCACCGACATCGAGACACCGTGGCAATCGCTTCGCCTCGGCACGATTTCGTCGCACACCCCACCGTTCCTACCGTTGCGAGCCTCCGGTGGCCCGCTCTACATCCCGCCCACGCTCTCGACGCGTAACCTCACGCTGGTGGCGCGGGCACATGATGCGGACATCGCACCGGGCGTTCGATCGCGCGTGATGACCGTGGGCGATGGCCCGGTCTCGCCAACAATTCGCGCGCGCGCCGGAGAGCGTGCCACCATCACGCTGCGCAACGAACTCGACGAGCCGACCATCCTGCATTGGCACGGCCTGCGTCCCCCCGAGAAGGACGACGGCCATCCGCGCCTCGCGATCGCATCTGGCGCCGAGTACCGCTACGATTTTGCGATTGACGAGCGCCCGGGCACGTACTGGTACCACGCGCATCCGCACATGCGCACTGCCGCGCAGGTGCATCTGGGCATGGCCGGCATGTTCATCATCACCGATGCCGCAGAAGACGCGCTCGGCTTGCCAGGTGGCGATCGTGAACTCGCCATCATGCTGCAGGACAAGCGACCGGCCAGCGACGGCGCCGTCAGCTACAACGTGACGATGGGTCACGACATGATGGAAGGACTGCTCGGCGGCGCCGCCTACGTGAATGGCGTTCGTACGCCACGCGTCGAAGTGGATTCAGCGCACTACAGAGTGCGCGTGCTCGGTGCGGCCAATGCGCGCATCTTCCGGCTCGCGCTCTCCAACGAGCGCCCGCTCACGCTCATCGGTACTGACGGCGGGCTGCTCGAACGCCCCGTGTCTCTGGCGCACATGGACCTCGCCACGGGGGAGCGCGCCGATCTGTTGCTCGACTTCACCAATCTGCCCGTCGGCACGCGGGTGATGCTGCGCTCACTCGCGTTCGACCCGCCGTATCGCGGCATGGGCGGAGGAATGGGTGGCGGCGGAATGGGTCGCGGCATGGGCATGGGCGGTGGCGGCGTGATCCCGCAGGGCGGCGCGATGGATCTGATGGAGTTCGTTGTCACGCGTTCCGTGCGCGACGACTTCCGCATGCCGACTGGGCTCTCCACGCTGCCGGCCGTCAACGAAACGGCAGTGACGAAGGAACGCACGTTCCATTTCCGCAGCGCGATGATGATGCATCAGATCAACGGGCGCGACTTCGAGATGGAGCGCATCGACGAGCGCGTGCCGTTCGGCAGCACGGAACGGTGGGTATTCGTGAACGACGGACCGTTTCCGCATCCCGTGCACATGCACGCCGTGCAGTTCCGTATCACCGGCCGATCAGGCGGACGCAATACGCTGTATCCGTGGGAGACGGGCTGGAAAGACACCGTGCTCGTCTATCCCGGTGAGCGCGTGTCAGTGGTGACCACGTTCAACAGTCACCGCGGCCGCTTTCTCATGCACTGCCACAACCTCGAGCATGAGGACCATGGCATGATGATGAATTTCGCGATCGAGTGAGCTTGGCGCGCTGACGTCGCGCGCTGAACAACCGCGCGCGCGTCAGCTCTTGGTCAGCACAGCGCGCTTCGCGTCACACACGGGCTTCCCCGCCGCTTCGCACGCGCAGTCACCGCTGCCCACGCCGCCACAGGAGCCGCGTAGCCGGCGACCGGAGACCATCACGCCGATCGCCATGGCGAGCATCACGATGCCGAGCACGAGTGCGGTCAGGACAAGCATCATCATGGGTTCGGTCTCCGTTACTGTGACAAGCGACGAACGGCCGCTTCGAATCCGGGGGTCATGCGCTCACGCACCGTGCCGTCACCACCGTCCACCAGCAGCAGCACATCGAGCGTGTTGTCCTGCGCAAGCGTCCACGCGCGCTCGGGTCCCGCCGCCATCAATGCCGTGGCCCACGCATCTGCAAGCGCGCATTCTGCATGCAGCACGGACACCGCCAGCAGCCTGTGTTGCACCGGCCGCGCCGTGACGGGATCGAGTGTGTGCACATATCGTACCCCATCCTGCTCGTAGAAGTTACGATAGTTGCCCGATGACGCCAGCGCGCGATCGTCGAGCTCGACCGCAAGGCGAACACGCACCGCGTCGGGGTCGGGCTCCTCGATGCCTACTCGAAACGGTGCACCGCGCGCATTCCGGCCACGGGCGCGCAGTTCGCCGCCGATCTCCACCAGGTGATTCGCGAACCCGCGCGCGAGCAACAGGTCCGACACGCGGTCCACACCGTAACCCTTGGCGATCGCCGACAGGTCGATTCGCACAGCGGGATGCAACTTCTGCACGAAGCCCGCGCCAAGCCGCAGCTTGTCCGAGCCAACGAAGGCGCGCAGCGAGTCGAGCACAGCGTCGCCTGGCGCGCCGTCTGGCCGCGCGACGGGGCCGAACCCCCACGCATCCACCAATGGACCGACGGTGACGTCGAAGCGTCCACCCGACGCTTCGTACACGTCGAGTGACTGCCGTAGCACCCGGGCGAGTTCCGCCGACACCGGCACGGAATCCAGGCGCGAAGACGCATTCAGGCGCGACAGCTCCGACGCGCTGTCGTAAGTGGACATGATCGCATTCACGTCGCGCAGCAGCGAATCAACGTCGCGCTGCAGCCAGTCCATACCACGCTGCAGCGCATCCGGCGATGCCTCGCTCCGATACTCGCCCAGCACCACACGCCAGGTGGTGCCCATCGTGCTGCCGCCGAACTCACGCGGCGGGTTGGCGCTGCCCGCCGGACGCAGATACATGTACGCACTGAGTCCGACAAGCGCCAGCAACATCACCAGTCGCCGTGCACTCATGGCGCGAAATCAGCCAAAATCGTCGAAGGCAATGTTCTCGGGATCCACACCAAGCGAGTCGAGCATTTTCATACACGCCTGCAGCATCATTGGCGGACCGCACAGGTAATACTCGACGTCTTCAGGCGCCGGATGGTCCTTGAGATAGTTCTCGTAGAGCACGTTGTGGATGAAGCCCGTCGCTCCGGTCCAGTTGTCCTCGGGGCGAGGCTCCGACAGCGCCAGCGTCCACGAAAAATTGGGGTTCTCGGCTGCGATCTCGTTGAAGTCGTCCACGTAGAACGCTTCCCGCATCGAACGGGCACCGTACCAGAACGTCACCTTGCGGTCGGTGTGCAGACGACGGAACTGATCGAAGATGTGCGAACGCATCGGTGCCATTCCCGCGCCACCACCAATGAAGCACATCTCAGCCTTCGTACTTTTCGCAAAAAACTCGCCGAACGGTCCGGAAATCGTGACTTCATCTCCGGGCTTGAGGTTGAAGATGTACGACGACATCAGTCCCGGCGGCAAGCCGGTCGTACGCGGGGGCGGCGTGGCAACGCGAACGTTGAGCATGATGATATCGTGCTCTTCCGGGTAGTTCGCCATTGAGTACGCACGCTGCACCGTCTCGGCGTTGGTCGATTGCAATTTGAACAGACCGTACGTTTCCCAGTCCTCACGGTACTCGGCCGGTACGTCGATCTTCTCGTAGTGCACCACATGGGGCGGCGCTTCGATCTGGATGTAGCCGCCGGCGCGAAACGGTACCGTTTCTCCGGGCGGCAACTCGAGGACGAGCTCCTTGATGAATGTGGCCACGTTGTCGTTCGAGCGCACGCGACACTTCCAGCGGCGCACGCCAAAAATGTCCTCGTCAATGTGAATGGCCATATCCTGCTTGACCTTCACCTGGCACGACAGGCGTACGCCTCGGCGCGCTTCCCCCGGACTCACATGCGAAGTCTCAGTGGGCAACAGCGAACCGCCACCTTCGAGCACTTCCACCGTGCACACACCACACGTTCCCTTGCCGCCGCACGCCGAGGGGATGAAGATCTCCTGGTTGGCGAGCGTGGACAGCAGCGTGGAACCGCTGGGCACGTGCAACGAGCGGTCGGCATCATCGTTGATGCGAATCGTGACTTCACCGGTGGACACCAGGCGCGAGCGCGCCACCATCAGCAGCGCAACGAGGGCCAGCACGACCAGCAGGAACGCCATCACTCCACTCACGACTGTGAGCATGTCGTCAGTTCCTCACAGTTGAATGCCTGCAAAGGCCATGAAGCAGATTGCCAGCAGCCCGGTCACCATGAAGGTGAGTCCGAGTCCACGCAGCGCAGCGGGCGGATTGGAATAGCGCAGCTTCTCGCGGACCGATGCGAGCGCCACAATCGCGAGCAGCCAGCCGATGCCGGAGCCCACGCCGAACACGATGCTCTCTCCGAACGCATAGTCGCGCTCCGCCATGAACAGGCTGCCACCGAGGATCGCGCAGTTCACCGCGATCAGCGGCAGGAACACGCCGAGCGCAGCGTACAGCGCTGGCGCGTACCGGTCGATGACCATCTCCACCACCTGCACCAGCGCCGCAATGGTGCCGATGAACGTGAGGAACACCAGAAACGACAGGTCCACGCCTGCGAACGCCGGGTGCAGCCACCCGAGCGATCCCTCGCGCAGTACCTGATTGAGCAGCAGTTGATTGAGCGGAACGGTAATACCAAGCACTACCGTCACGGCAAGGCCGAGTCCGACGGCGGTCTTGACCTGCTTGGACACGGCCAGGAACGAGCACATGCCAAGAAAGAAGGCAAGTGCCATGTTCTCGACGAAAATCGCGCGAACGGCCAGGCCGAGGTAATGACTGATCATGACCGTCCTCAGGCCGCGTGACGCGAGGCGTCTGCGTGCGCGGGCGGCTCGATATGCACCACACGCTCCACTTCGATCTGTGACGGCTTCCACTCGCGCAATGCCCAGATCAGCCCGCCAATCAGGAAAAACGCCGCCGGCGAGAGCACCATGAGTCCGTTGGGCACATACCAGCCGCCATCCGTGACCAATGGCATCACAGTGAAGCCCATGATCGAGCCCGAGCCGAACAGTTCCCGGGTCACCGCGACGAAGAGCAGGATCGCGCTGTAGCCAATGCTGTTGCCGACCGCATCGAGCAAGCTCGCCTTCGGTCCGTTCTGCATCGCGAATGCTTCAGCGCGCCCC